>JBKPFQ010000106.1:0-18775 GCA_046728915.1 Actinomycetota bacterium
GGTCGAGACGATCCCGGAGGGCCAGGGCGGGAGCCTGGTCGAGGAGATCCGGATCACGGCCGCCGGCTCGGCCGGCGGGACGGCGGTGACGCTGGCCAAGCTCGGCGCGAGGGTGTCGAGCGCGGGCGCGATCGGCTCCGACGCGGTCGGCGAGATGCTCGCCGGGCTGCTGGAGCGCGGCGGCATCGACACCGCCCACCTCGTTCGCCGCGACGACGTGCAGACGTCGGCCAGCGTGCTGCCCATCCGCCCCAGTGGCGAGCGCCCGGCCCTCCACGTGGTCGGCGCCAACGCCACCTACGGACCGGACGATGCCCCCTGGGGTGCGATCGCCGGATCGACCCATCTGCATCTCGGGGGCCCGGAGTTCATGGGCGGCGAGGCCGCGGCGCGCATCCTGGCCCACGCGCGGGAGCACGGGGTCACGACGTCGGCAGACATCCTCGCCCCGGGTGAGCAGGCCCGCGATCTGATGGACTGGATCGCCCCCGCCTTCGGGGAGCTCGACTACCTGCTCCCGAACGACGAACAGGTTCTGGGCCTCACCGGCGAGGACGACCTCGTCGCCGGCTGCCGCGCGTTGATCCGCCAAGGCGTGGGATGCGTGGTCGCGACCCGTGGCGCAGAGGGCGTGGTGATCGTCGACGAGGAGGGGAGCGAGCCGGTCCCGGCGTTCGAGGTGGACGTCGTCGACACCACCGGCTGCGGGGACGCCTTCTCCGCAGGATTCCTGCGGGGCCTCTCGCTCGGTCGATCCCGCCGCGACGCCGCGACGCTCGGATGCGCGGCCGCGGCGATGGTGGCTCAGGGGCTCGGAAGCGACTACGGCGACTTCGACCTCGCCGCGGCGGACGACCTGGCCAGCCGCTCGCGGTAGCGGCCCGGTCTCCGCGTCTCAGCCTCCTTGTTTGACGGATATCGAACCTTGCTAATGTACGACGACCGTCATACAAGTCCGAGCGATGAGGAGAATCCATGAGCGAAGCCCCAAGAAGATCCGTGGGAGAGCCCGCGGACGAGAGCCAGGTTCGGCGCGCCCAGCGCGGCGTCGTGGCCGGGTACATCCACCAGCTCTCCGAGCGGCACGGCAACCCGCACGCTTCTCCCCCGGACCCGCAACCATCGATCGAGACCCGCGAAGGAGGTTGAGATGCGCATCGGGATCATCGGCGGCGGCAAGATCGGATCGACGACGGCACGCCTGCTCGCGGGCGGGGGACACGAGGTGGCGATCGCGAACTCCCGCGGCCCCGAGACCCTGACCGAGCTCGTCTCGGAGATCGGCGACCGGGCCACCGCCGCAACGGTCGAAGAGGCCGCTTCATTCGGCGACGTCGTGCTGGTCGCGATCCCGTTCGCCGCCTACCCCGCGCTGCCGGCCGACTCGCTCGCCGGCCGGGTCGTCATCGACGCGATGAACTACTACCCGAGTCGCGACGGCAACATCGCCGAGTTGGACGATGACAGCACGACATCCAGCGAGCTACTCGCGGCGCACGCGCCGGAGGCCCAAGTCGTGAAGGCCTTCAACACCTTGAACTGGCAGGTCCTGAGGGATCGCGCCAAGCCGGGCGGTGGGAGTGACCGGCTCGCCATCTTCGTCGCCGGCGACGACCCCGAGGCGAAAGCGCTCGTGTCCGGCCTGATCGAGGAGATCGGGTTCGCTCCCGTCGACACGGGCAGCCTGGCCCAGGGCGGACGCCGCCAGCAGGCGGGCTCGACCCTGTTCGGCGAGGTGGTCACCGAGAGCGAGGGACGCGGGGCCCTCGCGGGCATGGACCAGAGGTGAGGTCGTGAGCCGTCCGACTTCGCCCGTAGGGTCCCGCGCGCGGTGATCGAGCCGCCGGCCGAGGACCGCCTGCCGCCGCGGCCGCGCGACCCGGGCGCATCGGGAGCCGGGCGCTGGGGCCCCACCCGGGAGACTGGTCCGCAGCTAGCCCGCCCGCTCCCACCTCTCTGACCCGCACACGTAGAAACGACCGGGGGCAACGATTTTGCCTGCCCGTGCGTAGCCTGCACACGAAATAAGCTCCATTCGCTGCCTGTCGAGAGTCGCTCCTCGTCTGGCTTCGGCGATTTGCTTCTCTCTCCCGGTCGCCGCGCGAAGCTATCTCAACCACGTCCGCCGTGCCGGTCGCGATCCCGCAATTTGCGAAGAAGATGATCGCCGTAACCGGACTTGGCGCACCGAGGCCCGCGTTTCGGGGGACTCTCGAGAGAGGGCTAGCCGCCCTCGTCTCGATACTCCTCGAGCTCCTCGGGCGGTCCGATGGTCGCGGCCTCATGACCGAAGTCGTCGACGTAGGAGCCGTGGACCTGCCGCCAGCGCTCGGACGAGGTCCACGGGGCCTCCTCCTCGTCCAGGTGGTAGGAGAGCTGGTCGAGGCAGACGTGCCAACCCGCGCCATCGCGGGCGGCCTTGCCGAGCTCCTCAAGGGCGTCGACCAGGGTCAGCTTCGTACCGGCTCCGGCAGGCTCGAGGGAGAAGCGCAGTGTGTCGCCGCCCCAGCTGAATTCGAGGAGGGACGGCGCCTCGCAGGCGAGCATCTCTCCCTCCATGGGCGGCAGATCGGCGTGGCGATGCCGGAAGCGAAGTGGAGCTCCGGCTTTGAGCTCTCCGTCGATCGTCGTCGGAAACCAGGCCTCCAGGTGCTGGGGCTCGGTGAGCGCCCGCCACACCTTCTCCGGCGGATGAGGCAGGTTGCGCACGAATCGCAGCCGCCAGTTCCCGTTGCCCCGTTCGAGTTGACCGTCCCGCATCGAGTTACCTCCTTCGATCAGCTGTCGTCGTCGGGCATGGCGTCGAGGTGACGCTCGAGGTCGTCGAGGCTCCCTGACCAGAGCTCGCGGTAGGGGGCGAGCCACTCGTCGATGGCACGCAAGGGGTCGGTGCGAACGCGGTAGAGCCGTCGCTGGGCCTGTGGCCGCACGGCCACCAGGCCGGCGTCGCGAAGGATTCGCAGATGCTTGGAGACCGCCGGCTGACTGACCGACAGCTCGCGCACGAGCTCCCCCACCGGGCGCTCCTCGACCCGCAGCAGGTCGAGGATCCGGCGGCGGTTGGGCTCTGCGAGGACCTCGAACGGCGGCGCCATGTAGATAGCCTAACAGCTATATAGCTCTCACGGGATATACCCGCAGCAGGTCGGCCGAGCGCTAGGCGAGCTCCGGCGGTACACGCGCGATGGGCGGTTTGGACCAGGGGCGGATGGGAAGGCGAGGTCCTGAGCGATTGACCACGCGATCGAAGAGGAGGTCAACATGGCGACGACCAAGCAGCGCCGGGCGGCGAAGCGCAACGTCAAGCAGGCTCAAAGGTCCGCGCGGCGGAAGCGCACGATCGCGAACCTGCCCAAGTCGACTCGCCGGGAGCTCGGCAAGCAGGCGGCGAGAGGTCGCCAGCGTGGCGGCCAGGCCGGGCGACACCTCGAGGATCGAAACCGTCAGCAGCTCTACGAGATCGCCCAGAGGGAGGGGATCTCCGGCCGCTCCAAGTTGGGCAAGTGGGATCTGATCAAGGCGATTCGCTCGTCGCGGTAGCCGGCTCGTCGAGGAAGGCGAGGAGCTCCCGAGTGACCGCCTCGGTCCGTTCCTCGGCGAGAAAGTGTCCGCAATCCAGGGCCCGCCCGCGCAGGTCCGGCGCCCGTTCCCGCCAGACGGCCGGAACGTCGTAGGACGTGCCTAGACCGGAGCGGCTCCACAACAGGAGGAGGGGGCAGGCGACGACCGCGGACCCATCGGCCTCGTCATGCATCAGATCGATAGTGGCGCCGGCGCGATAGTCCTCGCATGTGGCGTCGATCGTGGCAACGTCGAAGCACCGTCGGTACTCGGCGACCGCCTCTTCCGCCAGCAGCGAGCGGTCTCCGCTCCATTCCTCGAGCGTCCACTCCAAGTAGAGGCCCGCATCCGCGGCGAGCAGTCGCTCCGGCAGCGGGCGCGGTTGGATCAGAAAGAAGTATCGCCACACGGTCGTCGCCCGCGCGCGATCGATCGTGGCGTAGATGTCGCGGGTCGGGACGATGTCCAGCACCGCCAGTCGCTGGACGACTTCTCGATGGTCGAGGGCCATCCGGAGGGCGACGCGGGCGCCACGGTCGTGACCCACGACCGCGAATCGGTCGAATCCCAGGGCGCCCATCACGCCGATCTGGTCCATGGCCATCGTGCGCTTCGAGTACGCGGCGTGGTCGCCGCCACCGGGCGGCTTGTCGCTGTCCCCGTAGCCACGAAGGTCCGGGCACACGACCGTATGCCGCTCAGCGAGCAGCGGGGCCACCCGATGCCACATCACGTGCGTCTGCGGATATCCGTGCAGGAGGAGGACCGGTGGCCCCCGTCCTCCCCACACGACGTTGACAGAGATGCCGTTGGACTCGATTCGCCTGCTCGAGAACCCGGGGAACACGCGCTGGTCTTAGCAGAGCGGCCCGGATCGGACCAGACCGCGCGATCGAAGCCCTCAGGTGGCCGCCTGCTCGCGAGCCAGCTCCGCCTCCAGCGCATCGAACAGCCCGCCCGTGCCGCCCTCACGCTGCGCTGCCGTGTCGTGGCCGTCGAGAAAGGCTCCCTGCTCGGTGTAGACGAGGCGGGTGCCCTCACCGTCCGCCCTGAGCTCCACCGTCGATAGGGAGACAGAGATCCGGGTTCCGTTCATGTGCATGTCATACGAGTAGACGATGCGCTCGTCGGGCACGATGTCCCGGTAGGTGGCCTCGTAGGTGTAGGAGTACCCTTCGGGACCCGTGCCGCGGTTGAGCTCGCGGCCGCCGACGCGGAAGTCGAGCTCGAACTCGCCTCCGGAGTCGTCCGGTGGCCCGAACCAGCGGGCCTTGGCCTCCGGATCCGCCCAGGCGGCAAATACCCGCGCGGGCGAGGCGCCGTAGGTGCGCTCGATGACGAACGTCGCGTGTTCCACCGATCGTTGGCTCATGGATTGCTCCCTTCGTGTCGTTCGCTTGGATGCTCGACGAGGTACTCGCCCAGCCGGTCGAGTCGCCGCTCCCAGGTGGTGCGGCGGGCGGAGATCCATCGCTCCGCGGGTCCCAGCGCGGCGGCGTCGATCCGGCACGTTCGCACCCGGCCCACCTTCTCGGAACGGACCAGCCCCGTGGCCTCCAGGACCTGGAGGTGCTGGACCACCGCCGGCAGGGACATCGCAAGCGGCTGGGCGAGCTCGGTCACCGATGCCGGCCCCCGGCTGAGCCGCTCGACCATCTCCCTGCGGCTGGGATCCGCGAGGGCCCGAAAGATGCCGTCCAGGGGATTCTCGACTGCCGGCGCTTGGTTAAGCATCTGCTTAAGCATAACTCGGCATTCGGCCTGACGCAGGAGGACTACATGTGACCAAAGAGTCACCTATAATCTCAGCCATGGACGAGGTGTTCAGAGCGCTTGCCGACCCCACGCGGAGGAGCCTGCTCGACGCGCTGTTCGAGCGCGACGGGCAGACCCTCAGCGAACTCGAGGAGCGGCTGCCGATGACGCGATTCGGCGTGATGAAGCACCTGCGGGTGCTCGAGGACGCGAATCTGGTCACGACCAGGCGCCGGGGCCGCCAGAAGCTCCACTTCCTGAACCCCGTCCCGATCCGGCTCGTCCACGATAGGTGGGTGAGCAAATACGCGGAGCCCTGGGCGGCCGCGCTCAGCGGGCTGAAGCAATCGATCGAGGAGGAAACCATGCAGAAGTTCCCAGAGGCCGGAATCCGGCTCCCCGAAAGCGACACGGTCGCCGTGTTCGAGATCTTCATCAAGACGACACCGGACCGCCTGTGGGAGGCGATCACGGACGCCAAGATGAGGGCGAGGTACAGCTTCGGGGTGGAGACGCACTCGGACTGGGCCCAGGGCTCGAGCTACACGTCCTCGGTGCCAGGGGTGATCGACATCGCGCAGGGCGAGAACGCAGAGGTGGATCCTCCGCGCCGGCTCGTGCAGACCTTCAACGCATTGTGGAGCGACGAGGTCAAGGCGGAGGGGACCTCGAGGGTCACCTGGGAGATCGAGCCCGTGGGCGAGGACTCATGCCGGCTGACGGTGGTCCACGACCAGCTCCGCGAGGGGGCGAACCCGGAGCTCTACGGCGGCTGGCCGCAGATCCTCTCCGGCCTCAAGACGCTCCTCGAGACGGGCGAGGACCTCACCACGCCAGGGTCGCTGCGCTACTCGGGAGCCGCCGAGGCCGCGTAACCAGGTGGCGGGCGGGTCAGCCAGTCGGGCCGAAGCGCTCGGTGCGGACCCGCCCCGCCTCCACTCCCGCCTCGAGCAGCAGACTGCTCGCAGCCTCGACGAAGCCGTTCGAGCCGCAGACGAACGCCGTTGCCATGGGAAACAGGGCATCGGCGATGAACGCCCCGTCGATGCGGCCGGTGTGGCCGCTCCACCCGGCCGGCGACTCCCGGGTGAAGGTGAGCAGCGTGTCGTCGTCCAGCTCGTCGGCGTAGATGACGTCGTCGCCATTCCGCACCGAGTACACCAGCCGCATGGGAAGCTCGGGCATCGTTCGGCGACGGTGGCGGAGGATGGCCATCAGCGGCACGACACCCGATCCGCCCCCGACCAGCAGCACCGGCCCCTCGCCCCGCCACACGAAGTAGGAGGCGAAGGGCCCACGGAGCTCGACCTGGTCGCCCTCCTCGACGACGTTGTGGAAGTACGGCGAGACCTCGCCGTCCTCCAGGCGGTCGATGGTCAGCTCGATCTCACCCTCGTCGAGGGGTGAGGAGGCGATCGAGTAGGAGCGCTGGGCGCGGTAGCCGTCGGGTGCCGTGAGGCGAACGTCGTAGTGCTGGCCGGGCAGGTGAGGCATCCACATCGGCAGCGCGATTCGAAACGACTTCACGCGCGGCGTCTCCGGCTTGATCTCGGTGACCGTGCCGATCTGCCAGCGTCCCGGCGCCCGCTGCTCGACCGGGCTCATGACGTCCGGTGTCAGTCGGTCCAATAGCGCTCTTCCTTCCAGGGGTCCCCGCGGTTGTGGTAGCCGTTGCTCTCCCAAAACCCGGGCTCGTCGTGTCCATGACACGGAGCCCCGCGACCCACTTGGCGCTCTTCCAGAAGTAGAGGTGCGGTACCAGGAGGCGCGCCGGGCCACCGTGCTCGCGCGGAAGTGGCTCGCCCTCGTGCTCGGTGACCACCCACGCCTTGCCGTCGGTGATGTCCTCGACCGCGAGATTGGTGGTATAGCCGCCGTATGAGTAGACCATCGTGTAGGCGTCCAGCGGCTCGGCCGCCTCGAAGAGCGTGTCCACGGAGACGCCGCGAAAGCTCGTGCCGAGCTTGGACCACTTGGTCACGCAGTGGATGTCGCAGGGCACGTCCTCGAAGGGGAGCTCGCCGAACTCGTCCCACGTCCATTGCTGGGGCTCGCTCACCATGCCGTCGATCCGCAGGCGCCACTCCTCGGTCGGCACCTGGGGAGTGGGACCGGCCGTCAGGACCGGAAAGCCGGGTTCGTTGTACTGGCCCGGCGGCAGCCTGTCGGACAGCTCATCCGGCGTCCGACGCCGACCCATGAACCCGCGGGAGATGAATCCGTTCACACGCGCATCTTCGCGCACCGCGGATGAACGTGACGGCGGCCACTACGCGCCGCTGAAATCCGGCTCGCGCTTCTCAACGAACGCCGCGGCGCCCTCCAGGAAGTCCCTGCTGCGCCCGAGCGCGTGCTGTAGCTCGGCCTCCAGGTCGAGCTGCGCATCGAGGTCGCCGTAGATGAACTGGTTGAGCGCTCGCTTCGAGCTCGCGTAGGAGCGGGTCGGGCCGGCGGCGAGGCGCTCGACCAGCGCGTTGGCCGCGTCGATCAGCTCATCGTCGGGCCGGACCCAGTTGACGAGGCCCCAGTCGAGGGCCTGCCGCGCGGAGACGCGCTCCCCGAGGAGCGCCATCTGGAAGGCCCGGGCCTTGCCCACCGCCGGGGGGACGAAGGCCGTCGAGCCCCCATCGGGCATCAGCCCGATGTTCACGAACGCGAGGCCGAAAAAGGCGGACTCAGCGGCCATCACCAGGTCGCACGCCAGCGCGAGTGAGCACCCGATGCCGACGGCCGGGCCGTTGACGGCCGCCACGACCGGCTTGGGGAGCCGCCTGATCCCGGCGATCGCAGGATGGTAGAGCTCGTGGAGCTCCGTCCTGATGTCCGGCATGCCGTCATCGGCCGGAGCGAACCCGGCCTTCAGGTCTGCCCCTGACGAGAAGCCGCGGCCGGCGCCGGTCACGATCACCGCCCGAATCTCGTCCTGGGCGGCCTCGCCCTCCACGACCTCCTTCAGCTCGCGTCCGAACTCGGCCGTCCACGCGTTGAGCGTCTCGGGGCGATTCAGCGTCACCCGGCCGACGGCGCCGGTCTCCTCCCAGATGATGGTCTCGTAGCTCATGTGCGGCCTCCTTGTCGGGTCGTGATGGGCGCCGGGTGTGGCACCGTAGCCTGCCCCGGACGGCGCTGCCCCCAATTGGGGGACGTAGTTACCGGACATTCACCCGACTCGCCGCCCTCGGTCGGGTAGTCGAAGGCGTGAATCGCACTTTCCGGGCTTCGGCGGGTTCCCTAACAGGTCGGTCACATGGTGCTTACCGAGGCTTGAGACAACCTCGGTAATCCAGTGAGGCGATGAGCGACTACGAGACAGGCACGCTGCTCACGGGCGGCACGGGGTTCCTCGGGGCCGAGGTGCTGGCGCGCCTCCTGACGCGCGACGAGCGTCCGGTCTACGTGCTCGTTCGCGCCGGCACCGACGAGGAGGCGAGCGCTCGGCTGAAGACGCTGCTCGGATCGCTGCTGGGGAGCTCCGAGCGATGGTCCCACCGGGCCGTCGCGGTCAGGGGCGACGTCACCCAGGCCTGGCTGGGGATGGGCTCCGCCCGTCGCGACCGGCTCGCGGAGCGAGTCAACCGGATCATCCACTGTGCCGCGTCGGTCTCCTTCACGATGGAGCTCGCCGAGGCCAGAGAGATCAACGTGGCCGGGACGCGCCGCCTCGTCGAGCTCGCCCAGCTGTGCGCGCGCCGTGGCGGCCTGGACTCGTTCGTCCACGTCTCAACCGCATATGTGGCCGGAACGCACTCGGGCACCTTCACCGAGGCCGACCTCGATCTGGGCCAGGGCTTCCGCAATCCCTATGAGCGCACGAAGTTCGAGGCCGAGCGTCTCATTCGGGAGCGGGCCTGGGGGCTCCCGGTCCAGATCGTCCGGCCCAGCATCGTGGTCGGCGATTCCACCACCGGGTGGACCCCGGCCTTCAACGTGCTCTACGGGCCAATGAAGTCCTTCGCGCGCGGCGCGTATCCGGCCATTCCCGCGCGGCCCTCGGCTCCGGTCGACGTCGTGCCGGTGAACTACGTCGCCGATTCGATCCTGGCCCTGGCCGGTAGGCCCGGGACGACCTACCACCTGACGGCGGGGGACCGCGCAAGCACGGTCGGCGAGCTGATCGAGCTGGGGACCGCCGCCGCCTCTCGCCCGCGGCCACGAGTCCTGCCGCCGTGGCTGTACCGCCGGGTACTCCATCCGATCCTCGTGCGGAGCGGAAGCGACTCGCGCCGCCGGGCCCTGCGCCGCAGCGAGGTGTACTTCCCGTATTTCTCGATGCGGATCCGCTACGAGAACGCGGCGGCGCGAGGGGCGCTCGAACCGCTCGGAATCGAGGTGCCGCGCCTGGACTCCTACTTCGACCGGCTCATGGGCTTCGCGATTGCGGCCGATTGGGGTCGGCGGGCCATCGCCCGCCACGAGGTCATCTCGTCCCGGCCAGGGGGACGACGGGCCCCAGAGCCCCTAGCCGCCTGACGAGCCCGGCCTCGCGGTCGCGCCGCGGTCGACTTCGATTCGCAGGCCGGTCTCGCGCTCGGACACCTGCCACAGGCGGGAGATGGCTCTATCCATGCCGATCCGGCGGAGGATGGGCTTTCGCACCGGTGGGCCATTGTTGAAGAACGCGGGGCCGTAGAACTCGCCACTTCGGGCGGCAGGGTCGGTGGCGGCGCGCAGCTGGGACCGCGCTCCGTCGGACGGCGCCATGCCCGTTCGATGCGCGAGGACCTGGAAGAAGCGCTGGCTCATCCCGCCGCCGGTCTCATCGACGCTCACGTCCTGGAGCTCCGTGTTCGAGAGTCCCGGATGGGCGATCAGGCTGGCGGCTTGCGCGCCCGCCCTGTCGAGCACGCGATGCAGGCCGATGCCGAAGTGGAAGTTCGCGAGCTTCGCCTGGCCGTAGGCTCGCCACGGCCCGTACCTGCCGTCGAGGTGCGGGTTGGCGGGATCGACCGCCCTGCCCATGTGGTGTGCCGTGCTGGTCACCGTGACGATCCTCGCCGCGTCCGCCCCAAGCAGTGCCGGCATGAGCAGGGCGGTGAGGGCCCAGTGGCCGAGGTGGTCGACGCCGAACTGCATCTCGAAGCCGTCGACCGTGCGGCGCTCGGGGATGCCCATCACGCCCGCGTTGTTCACGAGGATGTCCAGCGGCTGGTGCGTGTCCAGGATCTGATTAGAGGCCTCCCGCACCGACGCCAGCGAACCGAGGTCGAGCTCCGCCACCTCGAGGCCGGCCTCCGGGACGCCGCCGCGGATGTCGGCGACGGCCGCGGCCGCCTTCTCCTGGTTGCGGGCGGCCATGACCACGTGCGCCCCGGCCGCGGCGAGGGCGCGGGAGGTCTCCAGGCCGAGTCCGCCGTTCGCCCCGGTCACGACCGCCGTGCGGCCCGACTGATCCGGGATGTCGGTAGTCGTCCAGGCCAAGCGTTCGCCTCAGGCGGGGATCAGCGCCGGGTCCTCCTCGTGACCTCGGAAGAACTCGACCATCGGGCCCACGTAGTCGCGGAAGTGGGGCGGGCGGAGGTCATGGGGGGTCAGCAGCTCGATGGCCCGCCGCGCATCGAACGCGACCGGATGGTTCAAGTAGACCACCGACTCGCGGGGCGTGCCGCCAAATGCCGTGCGGACGGCCTCGAACCGAAGCGACGCCTCCACCATCCGCGGCGGGATGCTGAACCGCGGCGCGCGCCCCGCGTACTCCTCCGAGAGCGCCTCGAACAGCTCGTGGCTCTGCAGCGGCTCCGGATCCGTGAGGTGAAGGGTCTCGCCCGCCGCTGCCGGGTCGAATGCGCTGGCCGCGATCGCGGCGACGATGTAGTCGACCGGCACGACGTTGAACAGCGCCTCCGAGCGGCCGAACTGCGGGACCGGCCGACCCGATCGCTCCATCCGCGAGATCGTGCGCAGGATGTAGTACGGGCCGTCGAACTTCTGGGTCTCACCGGTCCGCGAGTCGCCGACGACGATCGCCGGGCGCAGGATGGTGGTCGGGATGCGGTCCATCAGATGGCGGACCCACACCTCCGCCTGGAACTTCGTCGACTCGTAGTGGTTCTTGAAGTCCTGGCCCATCACGAGCTCGTGCTCGTAGACGATCCCGTTCCGGGTTCCGGCCACGTAGGCGGTGCTGACGTAGGCGAGCCGCTCGAGCCCCTCGGCGGCGAGGCAGAGGTCGAGCACGTTTCCGGTTCCGCCTACGTTGACCCGCGTGGCGACGGGTAGCGGGACGGCGAGGTCGTAGATCGCGGCGAGGTGGAAGACATGGGTCACCTCGGAGGTCAGGCGCTCGTAGGTGGCCTCGTCCAGCGACAATCGGCGCTCGGCGATGTCACCCCCGACGACCTCGATCCGGTCGGCCTCGGCCGCGGCCTCCTTGGCAGCGTCCAGCATCCGCGGCTCGACGAGAGCCGTGATGCGCAGGTCCGAGTGGTCGTCGAGCAGCTTCGCGGCCAGCCGCTTGCCGATGAACCCCGGATAGCCGGTTAGCAGCGCCAGCGCCATTCGCGACCCCGGCCGCGGCCAGTCTCCCTCAGAGCCCTCGGCGCCGGCGCAGCGCCCGGATCGCGCCCGGGCCGGCGGCTTCGGCGCGCCGCTCGAGCATGATCGCGAGGCTCAGGTCGCTGTCGCGACGGCGGCGCCGGAGGTCGGCGAGGGCAACCGGATCGCGAGCCGCCGCGATCTCGCGATCGAGGCGGTACACCTCGCGGCGAAGCTCCACCTCTGGCGGCGCGACGCCGGCGTTTCGCAACACCTTGTAGCCGAGCCGCAGGTGCGGGGGGATGCGGGACAGGTCCTCGAGCTGGAGCGGCCTGCCGCGCCCGGGCAGCTCGTCGAAGTCGCCGCGCTCGATCCCCTCCTGGATCTTCGCCTCGGCGATCCTGGCGAAGATGCTCATCGCGGCACACCCATCAACGGGAAGTTACCGCCCTCAGCTCCGACGGTTCTCGAACACGCTGTTCAACGCGGCTTCGCGCCCGATCGCGAGCGCGCCCGAGAGCACGGCGGCGTCACCGAGGCTGGAGACCTCCACCCGCGGCGGGTAAGGCAGCAGCTCCTTGAGGAGAGCCCGAACGGGGGCAAGCAGGAGATCGCCGTTGGCGCCGATTCCTCCACCCACGACAACCAGCTCGACGTCGGCAACCGCCGCGATCGGCGCGATGTGAAGCGCGATCCTGCGAGCCTCCTCCTCGACGACGTCACGCGCCGTCGGGTCGCCGGCCCGCGCCGCGGCGAAGATCGACCGGACATCGAAGGGCGGAACGAGCGTCGTCTCGGCCTCGGACCGGGCTGCGAGCTCCTGGGCGAAGGCGGAGAGCGCCTCCGCGCACGGGTCCGATTGCCGCTCGATGCCTCCGCCGAGCGCGTAGTCGACCTCACCGGCGGCGCCGTGCCTCCCCCGGTGAAGCTCGCCGTGCAGAACCACTCCGGCTCCCAACCCGGTTCCAATCGAGAGGAAGACGAAGTCCTCGACCCCGCGGGCAACGCCCTGCCACCGCTCGCCGACGGCCGCCAGGTTGACGTCGTTCTCCACCGTCACCCTCACTCCCAGCCGGCGTTCGAGCTCCGCGCCGATCGGCATCCCCTCGAGGCCGTGGACGTTCTCGGCGAGGTGGACCTCCTCGCCCTGGGGGAGCACGACGCCGGGTACCCCCACGACCGCGCCGTGGATCGCCTCCGCCGCGAGCCCACACGCGGCGATCAGGCGGTCGCGGAGGTCAGCGGCGAGCTCGAGCACCCGGTGAGCGTCCGCGCCGACCAGTTCGACGTCCTGGCGGGCGCAAACCCGACCGAGCAGGTCGCACACGGCTCCGCGGAGAAAGCGTGCCCCGAGGTCGAGCCCGAGGGCCAGGGCGGCGTCCGGAACGGGCTCGAAGAACGTGGCGCCGTAGCTGGGACCATCCGAGCTCGCCTCGGCCTTGCGAACGAGCCCGGCGTCGAGCAGCGACTGAAGCGCGACCGACACGGTCGGCTTCGATATGCCTACCGAGCGGGAGATCTCGGCCCGGGAGATCGGGGCACGGCCGCGAATCGCGTCGAGAACGGTGCGCTCGTTGAGATCCCTCAGCAGGGGCGGCGTCGCGGCCGCCCGTCGCCGCGCGGTCATTCCCGCCGACCGTCCGCGTCGGGCCGTCGGAGGCGCTGGCCGCTTTGGGGATGGAACGCATGAATCTCGCCGTTGCGCGGCATCAGCGACAGCCGGTCGCCGCGCTGGGGCGCCTGCCACGGGTCGACGCGAACGGTCAGCTTCGCGGGCCCGCGTGGAAGCTCCGCGAAGCAGACGGCGTACGCATCGGATCCGAGCTCCTCGACCAGTTCGACCCGCGCGGACAGGCCATCGGCGGCCGGTTCCAGCGATTCCGGCCGCATCCCGAGGATCACCTCGGCCAGTCCGGTGGAGGCAGCGGCGGCCGCCGAGTCGAGCGGAATCCGCACCGGATCCAGAAATGCGCAGCCGTCCTTGTGCGGCACGGTGCACAGGTTCATCGCCGGTGATCCGATGAATCCCGCCACGAAGATGTTCATGGGCTCGTCGTAGAGCTCCCGGGGCGTCGCGCATTGCATCAACCGGCCCTCGTTCAACACGGCCACCCTGTGGCCCATCGTCATCGCCTCGACCTGGTCGTGAGTGACGTAGACCGTGGTCACGCCGAGGCGCGCCTGAAGCGACGCGATCTCCCCCCTCATCTGCACTCGCAGCTTGGCGTCGAGGTTGGAGAGGGGCTCGTCCATCAGGAAGGCCTTGGGCTGGCGGACGATGGCCCGCCCCATCGCCACCCGCTGGCGCTGCCCGCCTGAGAGCTGCGCAGGCTTGCGCTTGAGGAAGTCGGTCAGTTCGAGCACCTCGGCGGCCTCTCGCACGCGGCGCTCCCGCTCCGCCTTGGGGACCCTCGTCATCTTCAGCGGAAAGGCGATGTTCGCCGCGACGTCGAGGTAGGGATAAAGGGCGTAGTTCTGAAACACCATTGCCAGGTCGCGGTCCTTGGGCGGCACGTCCGTGACGTCCTCCGCATCGATGAGGATCGCGCCGGCGGTCACCTCCTCCAGCCCCGCGAGCATGCGCAGCGCCGTGGTTTTCCCGGAGCCCGACGGGCCAACGAGGACCAACAACTCGCCATCCCCGACGACCAGATCCAGGTCGTGCACCGCTGCGGCCTCGGCGCCCGGGTAGACGACGCTCGCGTGCTCGAAGCGGATCTCAGCCATCACCGCTCCCCCTCGCGGTCGCCGCCGATCGGGATGCCGTCGCGGTCCACCGCGACGCCGGCGGACCCTTGCTCGAGCTCCGCGACCGCGGCATCCAGTTGACGACGCACCTGAGCGCGGGCGTGGCCGTCGGCACCCAGCTGGTCCAACGCCATCAACGCTGCCCCGACTATGGGCGGCGAGCCGATGACCCGCACTTCGGCGTGAGCCGCGACCGCCCGCATGTCCGCCGCGACCGCGGCGGCCAGATTCCCGTCGTCCGACCGTAGGAGCCCACCTCCCAGAAGGATCTCCACCTGGTGCTCGAGCAGGTCAAGGCGGGTCATCGCCACCCGCGCCAGGGCGACGATCTCGGTCACGAGCCGATCGAAGAGGCTTCGGGCCACGGAATCCTCGGCCGCATGTGCGAGGACGATCGGCGCCAGCTCGACCAATCGCTGTGAAGGGAGCCGGCGAAGGTGGATCGCCGTGGCGATGTCCGCCGGCGTTTGAAACCCGAAGTGAGACGGTACGGCGCGCTCCAACGTCGTCTTCGGGCCACGTCCATCGGCGCTGCGCGCCGCTGCCGCCAGACCTGCCAGCCCGACGTCCTCCCCCCCGCCCCAGTCGCCGCTGATCGCGCCGAGGGCGGGGAAGCGCGCCTGCCTGCCATCAGGCGCCACGCCGATGCAGTTCATCCCCGCCCCGCAGACGATGGCGACGCCCCACCCGCGGTCGGTCCCCGCCCGCAGCACGGCGAAGGTGTCGTTGGCCACCGCGACCCTTCGTGCCCAGTTCCGCTCCTCCAGCGCGCGGCGCAGCACCCGCTCGTCCTCGGGCAGGTCGGCCCCTGCGATGAGGATCTCACCGACGTCCGCCGGTCTGCCGTCGAGCCGCGCACGATCGCCCGCCTCGGCCACCAGGCGCTCGAGGACCTCGAGAGAACCGTCGATGCCGATGCGCTGCGGGGAGCTGCCGGGACCGCGGACCGTCGCCAGGACGGCCCCGTCCGCCCCGACGAACGCCAGGTCGGTCTTCGAGTTGCCGCCGTCTACCGCGAGTGCGAGGGGAGCCGTCATCGCGACGCCCCCGGCACGGGTACGGGCTCTGAGGAGGCCTCGGCGGCCGCCAAGCGCTCCAGTAGATCCTCGGCCGTCTTGTATTCGCCAATCAGCGGATGAGCGAGCAGCGCCCTTCGGGCCAGCCCCGAGTCCCGCGTCGCCGCTGCGCTCGCGGCGAGCCGCTCGTACGCCGCGACGTGCTGCACCAACCCCAGAAGCTCGGGGGCCAGCGGCGGTTGGGGCAGCGGGACGGGACCCTCACGACCGATGCGTGCCGGCACCTCGACCACGTCGTCGGCCTGGAGCCCGGCGAGGGTTGACCCATTGCGCACGTCCACCTCCTGGACGTCACCGGTGTCCGCGAACAGTGAGGCGATCAGTGCCGTCGCCGCTTCGCTGTAGTACGCGCCGCCGCGCCGCTCGAGCAGGGCTGGCTTCTCGGCGAGCTTCGGATCGCGATAGAGATCGAGGAGCTCGCTCTCGATCTCGGCCACGACCTGGGCCCGAGGCACGCCGGCGCGCTGCTCGCGTAGAACCTCGTCGTGAGCGTAGAAGTACCGCAGGTAGTACGACGGGACGGCGCCCAGCTCGCGGAGGAGGGTGGTCGGAAGCTCGATATCCGCTGCGATCGCGTCCGCGTGTGCCTCCATGAGGTCGGGTAGCACGTCCCGGGCGTCGAGCCAGACCGCCCGCACCCAGGTGAGGTGGTTCAGCCCGACCTGATCGACTACCAGGTCCGCGGGGTCCACGCCCAACAGCCCCGCGAACGAGCGCTGAAACGTGATCGCCACGTTGCATAGCCCCACCGCCCGGTGACCGGCGTCGAGCAGCGACCGGGTGACGATCCCGACCGGATTGGTGAAGTCGACTATCCACGCGTCGTCCTGGGCCAGCTCCCGGCTGCGGGCGGCGATCTCTAGCACCGCGGGCACCGTGCGCATGGCCTTTGCGAAACCCCCGGCGCCGGTCGTCTCCTGGCCGACGCATCCGCAGGCCAGGGGAACGGTCTCGTCGGAGAGACGGGCGGCCTGGCCCCCCACCCGGATCTGGATCAGCACGACATCGGCGCCATCGAGGGCCCGGTCGAGCTCTCCGGTCAGCTGGAGGCGCCCGTCGAAGCCCGCTTGCTCGAGCATCCGCCTCGCAAGCCCCCCGACCACCTCGAGTCGCTCCGGGTCGACGTCCTGGAGCACCAGGTCGCTCACGGGGAGCCGATCGCGCTCCCGCGACAGCCCCGATACGAGCTCGGGCGTGTACGTGGACCCGCCGCCGATCACGGCGACCTTCAGGCCCGTCATCCCTTCACCCCCGTCAGCGTCACGCCCTCCACGAACGCGCGTTGGGCGGCGAAGAAGAGCGCGATCACCGGCGCCATGAACAGGAGGGTTGCCGCCATCGTCAGGTTCCATTGGACCTGGTGCAGCGTGCGGAACTGGGCCAGCCCCACCGACAGGGTCCAGTGGTTCTGGTTCTCGCCGGTGTAGAGCAACGGCCCGAAGAAGTCATTCCAGGCAAAGAGGAAGCTGAACAGCGCGACGGCGACGAGCGCCGGCTTCGCCAGTCGCACGACGACGTGAAGCATCACCCTGAACTCTCCGGCCCCGTCGATGCGCGCCGCGTCCGAGTACTCCTCCGGAATGGTGAGGAAGAACTGGCGCAGCAGGAAGATCGAGAACGCATCGCCGAACCAGTTCGGGATGATCAGCGGCCAGATCGAGCCGACGAGGTGAAGCTTGCTGAACATCACGTACAGCGGCACGATGGTCACCTGGGGCGGCAGCATCATCGTCACCAGGACGAGGATGAACACGACATCGCGCCCCTTCCAGCGGAGCTTGGAGAGCGCGTAGGCGACCGGCACGCTGGAGATCAGCATGCCGACGGTCGCGAGGCCGGCGTACAGAAAGGTGTTGACCCCGTAGCGGACAAGCGGCGCCCGGTCGAAGACGTCGCCGAAGTTGCTGAGGTGAAACGGCTCCGGCCACAGGCGGGAGGACAGCGCCTGGTCGCTCGTCATCAGCGCCGTCAGGATGATGAAGACGAAGGGAGCCAGGAAGGCGATCGCCAGACCGATCAGGACGGCGTGATCTGCGACCGCGAGCAGGAGGCGCTTGCGTCGCACCGCCCTCGGAACGGTCCGCCGGGCGATCGGCATCGGCAGCGGGTGGGGAGCGGCCTCCATCAGCTCACCTCATGGCGCCGGCGTAGTGGACGAAGCGGTCGGAGCGCCGGAGGATCACAACCGTCACAGCGAGCGAGACGACGAGCAGCATGACCGCCATCGCGGAGGCGTAGCCCATGTTGAAGTAACGGAACCCCTGCTGATAGAGGAGCAGGGGGTAGAACAGGGTCGAGTCCTGCGGGTAGCCGAGGTTGTTGGTCGCGTCGCCCGCGCCGCCGCCCGCCCCTCCCGCCGCGACCGTGCTCGCGACGTAGCCCTCGGTGAAGTACTGGAGGCCCTCGATCACGCCGATCACGACCGCGAACAGGATCACTGGGCTGATCGTCGGCAGCGTGACCCAGCGCAGCCGGTGCCACCACCCGGCTCCATCCAGCTCGGCGGACTCGTACAGGTGCTTGGGGACGTCGAGGAGCGCCGCGAGGAAGATGATCATCGTGTTGCTCACGCCCCAGATGCCGAGCAGCGTCAACGAGGGCTTCGACAGCGAGGGCGACTGGAACCAGAGGGGTCCCGAGATCCCGAATTGCTCGAGGATCGTGTTCACCGGACCGGTCGCCGGATTGAAGAGGTAGACGAAGCCGAGGGTGGCCGCGACCGCCGGAGCCATCGTCGGCAGGTAGAAGACGGTTCGGAAGAACCCAACGCCGAGCCTGGCCCGCGTGATCATCACGGCGATCGAGAAGGCGAACAGCACCTGGAGCGGTACCGCGATCCCGATCATCCAGAGCGTGTTGTAGACGGCCGGCCACACCTGCTGGTCGGCGCCAAACAGGAACCTGTAGTTGGCCAGTCCCACCCAGCGCGGCGCCGAGAGCAGGTCGTAGTGGGTGAACGACAGGTAGGCGCTGTAGATGAGCGGATAGCCGAAGAAGATCGTGAAGCCGACCACCCAGGGGCTCATCAACAGCAGCACGAAGCGGCGGCGGCGCCATGCGGCCTTTCGCCGCGCCCGCTGGCGCTCGGGGGTCGGAGTGGCCGGGGCCGGGGCCGGCCCCGGCCCCCCCCGGCGCAGCCGCCAGGCCCGACCAGCAACGCCCCC
>JBKPFQ010000107.1:0-18477 GCA_046728915.1 Actinomycetota bacterium
CGGGTCGCGGAAGCGCGGCGGGACGAACGACGGCAGCCCCGCGGTCGGTTGGGGCTCGCCATCGCCGGCCGGCATGCCGACCGCGTCCCCGGCCTCGGAGCACGGCGCCGGACCGCCGGTATAGCCGAAGTGCCAGGGCTCCCACGAGTAACGGCGCAGGAAGTCGAAGCGGGGTGCGTTGGCATCCAGCCACCCGTAGGCCGACGAAGGGCCCAGGTCGAGCTCGGTCGCGCAGCGGTGAAGCGACTGACCCGGCGGGGCGACCCAGCGCGGATCGGGATTCTGCTCCCAGAGCTCCGCCTGCTCGGCGTCGGAGCGGAACGCGGAGGTGATCACGATCGAGATGCCGTCCCGCTGGGCCGCGGCCGCCAGGCGGTCGAACGCCTCCCCGACGTCGGGCCTCATGGGTTTGCCCTGCCGGTACACGAGCGGCCCGGAGTAGCCGCCGCCGGTCGCCATCGTCGGTGGAGCACCGGCGCCGATGGCCGGTGGCGAGGCCTCGGCCTCCCCACTCGCCTCGATGCTCACGTCGCGGGCTGAGCGGTGAGGATGGGCTCCGTTCGCGCCGGGGAGAGATCCGGTGTCGAGTGACGCGGTGACGGAGGCCTTCACCCGGAGCGGTGCGAAGGACTCCCGATCGGGAAACGCGACACGGAGCTGGTCGGGATCGACCCCGTTTCGGGTGGCCGCCTCGCGCGCGGCGACGGTTGCCCGATCGAGGTACTCCTCCTTGTCCAGGTGCCGCGGGTTCGGCGCCCCACCGGGCAGACGCGCCGGAAGGAACAGCCGCGAGAAGTCGTCGCGAAGCGATCGCGCGCCCGAGAGGGCTGCCAGGTCCGCAGCGCGCTGCGCTCGCCCGGTGCCCGCGATGGCGCCGCCGAACGCCGCCAGCACCGCGGCGCAGAGGAGGATCACGAAGGCGGCACCGACGACCATCAGAAGCGCCTGGCCGCGCTCGGCCATGAGCGCCCCGAAGCGCGGTAACGAGGATTGGACACGTCGCGAGCGATGCGTCGCCAGGCCGCCCGCCAGGCGAGCTGCGCGCTGGGATGCCGCCCCGCCTGCCTCGTGGCCGGCGAGGGCGCGCCGCGCCGCAACCCGTCCGGGCGACCGGGATGCGACGCGCACCGGAATCCTGCGAGCCCTCAGCTCGATCACGGTTATCGCCGCGAGCGAGCGATCCCGCGGGAGATCAGCGCGAAGCAGGGCCGCCGCCGGTGCGTGAACGGCGCCGTTGAGCGCCAGTTGCCATAGCCCTGCCGGGACGTGCACGACGGCGAGCGCTCCCTCTGGCAGCGCATCGACTGCGCGTCGCAGCTCGCCGAGGCCCTCCTCCCCCGCCTCCAGTCCAAGCCAGCAGAGCCGACCACGGGCCGCGACCTGGGCGAATCCGTCCGCCCGGAGTGAATCCTCGAGTTCGCGTGCGTTCGCGGCCGCCAGCATCGTCGGCCCACGCCGTCCGCCGGCGCCGACCTCCCCGAGCAGCACCGCGGGCCGGCCCCGGCTGAGCGCGACCCCGACCGCTGCGGCGACCGCGAGCCCTCCCTTCGCGTCGCCCAGCGTCGTCGCGAGCACGACCTCCCGGCGTCCCTCGCCGGCGCGGGGCCGATCCGGAACCTCCGGAATCCGAGACCCGATCATCCCGACGGCCGCCTAACCCAGGTCGAGGACGTGACGGCGAGATGACGGGCCACGGTGGCCAGCGGTGAGGGAGGCTCGAGCCGAACGGTCAGGCGCCCGCCGTTGACATCGACGTGGGTTCGACCCCGCGTCCATCCGGGCAATGCCTCACGAACCGCCGGTCGCGCGGGCTTGCCGGCAGCGAGGGCCATGGCTCCCGCCTCGGCCGCGCCGTCGGCGAGCGTCAGCGAGTAGCCAGTCGCCAGCAGCTGGAGTGCCACCAACCCGGCCAGAAGCAGGGCGGGGAGGCCCGCCAGCAGCTCGACGCTGGCCTGGCCGTCCTCACCCCGACGAGCCATCGCCTGTGCCCAAGCCCGATCGAGCGGTGACCGGCACGGGCGGAATGCCGGGGAGCAGAGACGGGGCTCGGACGCGCACCGAAACGCCGTTTCCGTCCTTGACCCTCGCCCCCTTCCGTAGCGGCGTGGGCAGCGATCCGCGGGCGGCCGCCTTGGCGTCCCCGCCGACGTAATCGGCGCGCGCCCCGGCCCGCGCTGCCGCGCCCGCGCTCCAGAGGGCGTAGCCCGCGACTGCGAGGTGCGCCACGGCCAGGGTCACGACCACCAGCACCGGGACCACCGCAACCAGCTCCACGGATGCCTGGCCATCCTCGTCCCGTGCTCGTGCCATGCCGCGACGCTAGGCGGCACGGGCGCACCGGTGGCGCGTCGGATGTGCCGAGAGCGTGACTAGGTTGTCGCGAGTGCCGGGCGGGAGCGGTCGCCGCCCCCTCCCCGATCAGTACGTTCGGAGTGGGGTCTCGCGGGTCAGAGCCTGGCCCGCCGGCTGCAGGTGTGAGTTGCGCCCGGTGTCATCGAGACCCCAGTCGCTGACTCAAGGAGGCGACCTTGCGCCTCAGTCGGTCGACCTTCTTAGTCAGTCCCTTGATCGCCGCCAGCGCGACGCCGTCCGCGTCGACCGAGGCGATGTGGCGGCGGTCCTCGCCGACCCCGAAGGCCCGGTAGAAGTCCTGGGCCATCGGGCCGATGTGGCGGATCGAGTCATCCTGGGCCCGGTAGCTCCAGGTCGAGATCGGGACCGAGTCGAGCTCTCGCAGCACCCCGCGCCCCGAGACCGGCTCGAGCGCCCGCTTCGAGGCCCGATCGGAGAGCGAGGACCACGAGCCGCCGCCGGGAACGAGTTGGACGCCGGCGTTCGGTGTGCCAGAGCCGTCGACCGACGAGACGAAGCGCGTGCCCCCCGTCGCGCGGACGCTGAACTGGTTGGCGGCGGTGGAGGCGAACTCGAAGCCGCTCCTGTCCGCCCACACGAAAGCGCCGTTGTGGTTGGCCTTCGCGCCACTGCCACCGGCAACGCTGTTGAAGCCCGCGGCGGCGTTGGAGCTGCCGCCGAGCACGGTGGCCTGGATCCCGCCTGCGATGTTGGCATTGCCGCCAGCCACGGTGGCGCCGTCGCCACTGGCGGTGTTCAAGGAACCGCCGCCGATGGTGGCTCCCTGCCCGCTGGCGGTGTTGTCGCGGCCGCCACTCACGGTCGCATACGTCCGGTCGCTGACCGCCCCGGCCGCGTCACCGGCCTGGTTGTTGCCGCCGCCGCCGACCGTGCCGTAGTCGTCGGTGACCTGGTTGGCGCTTCCGGGTTGGGTGGGGTCCCAGCGTCCCCCGCCCGCGATGGTCGCCGCGTAGACGCCGGAGGTCACGGAGTTGTCGGCGATCCCACCGATCACGTTCGGGCTCTGGTTGAAGCCGTCGAAGGCCGGGTCGATCCGCAGCCCGCGGGCACCGTTCACCCTGATGTCGAAGGGCTCGCCGTTCGCCACGGTCGACCAGCCGCTGACGCCGGCGGGGAGCTCGAGGCCGGCGGTCGGGTTGCCCGAGCCGTCGATCCCTGAGACGAGCCGGGCGCCGCCGGTGGAGCGGACGCTGAACTGGTCCTGGGCTGTGGATGCGAAGTTGAAGCTGTTCGAGTCCGCCCACACGAACGCCCCGTTGTGGTTGGCCTGCGCGCCGAGGCCGGCGGCGAGGCTGAAGTCGCCCTGGGCGGTGTTGGAGAAGCCGCCGGGCACGGCGGACCCATGGCCGCTCGCCTGGTTGCTCTCGCCGCCGGACACGGTGGCCCCGGTCGCGCTCGCGGCGTTCCCGCCGCCGCCGCCGGCGGCGCTGAAGTCCCCCTGGGCGGCGTTTCCGGAGCCGCCGCCGACGGTGGCTCCCTGTCCGCTGGCGGTGTTCCCCGAGCCGCCGCCCACGGTCGCGAACGTCTCGTCGTCGACCGTCCCGGCCGCGTCGCCGGCCTGGTTGTTGCCGCCCCCGCCGACCGTGCCGTAGTCGTCGGTGACCCGGTTGGCGCTCGCGGGTCTGGCGGGGTCGCTTCTCCCCCCGCCCCCGATCGTCGCAGCGTGGACTCCCGAGGTGACCGAGTTGTCGGCGATGCCGCCGATCACGTTCGGGCTTTGGTTGGTGCCGTCGGAGGCGGGTTCTAGGCGCAGGGCGCGGGAGTCGTTGACGCTCAGGTTGAACGGCTGGTTGTCGGTGGTGCCGAGGAAATCGCCCCCGCCGGTGCCCGCGTTGCCGCCGAGCTTCCACAGTCCGGCGAGCGTTCCCTCGTCGATCTGGGCGCCGGTGAGGGTGTTGTTCTTGACGTCGATCCCCTGGATCCCGCCGTCGGCGATCGTGTTCGAGGACGAGGCGCCGAGGCCGAGGTCGGCGTTCTTCACCGAGCGGTCGGCGATCTTCGTGCCGCCGAGGGAGTCGGGGGCGACGTTGTTTGCCTTCACCTCGAAGGCGCCGATGTCGCCGTTCTTTACCTCGCCGTTGATGATGTCCTCGGAGCCGACCTGGTTTTGGCCCGGGAGCGGGCCGTCGAGCGCGTAGGCGGTGCCCGAAAGGGCGATGAAGATGGCCACCAGGCCGAGCAGGTTTCCGCGCAGCCAATCGCTGATCGGCGTTCCGCTGTTCGCTCTCATGTCGCTCCTCCCAGGCTCACCCTGATCCGCCTCCCGCCTACCGCGCGTCTCGCTCGAGCGCCGCGAGTCGCGCCTCGAGGTCGGCGATGCGGCGCTCCTGCTCGTGGCGGCGCTGGCGCTCCTCGGACAGCTTCCTATGGAGCTTTCGGTTAAGCCCCTTGATCGCCGCCAGCGCGACGCCGTCGGCGTCGATGGAGGCGATGTGGCGGCGATCCTCGCCGACCCCGAAGGCGCGGTAGAAGTCCTGCGCCATCGGCCCGATGTGGCGGATCGCCTCGTCCTGGGCGCGATAGCTCCAGGTCGAGACCGGCACCGAGGCGAGCTTTCGCAGCACCTTGCGCCCAGACACGGGCTCGAGCGCCCGCTTCGAGGCGCGATCGGAGAGCGAGGACCACGAGCCGCCGCCCGCCGCGAGCTCCACACCCGCGGTGGGGTTACCAGAGCCATTGACCGCCGAGACGAAGCGCGCGCCGCCGGTCGAGCGAACGCTGAACTGATTCTGCGCCGTGGAGGCGAAGAAGAACGGGCTCGAATCCGCCCACACGAACGCGCCGTTGTGGTTGGCTTGCGCGCCCAGGCCGCCGGCGGCGCTGTAGTCCCCCTGGGCCGTGTTGGAGCTGCCGCCCGACACGGTGGCGTGAGACCCGCTGGCGAGGTTAGAGAAGCCGCCGCCCACAGTGGCGTCGGCCCCGCTGGCCGTGTTGGACCAGCCGCCGCTCACGGTGGCGTCGGTCGCGCTGGCGGTGTTGGACCGGCCGCCGCCCACGGTGGCGTTGATCCCGCTGGCGGTGTTTGCAAACCCACCGCCCACGGTGGCGTAGTCGTGGTCGTTGACCGTCCCGGCCTCGTCCCCGGCTCGGTTGCTGGCGCCGCCGCCGACCGTACCGAAATTGTCGGTGACTTCGTTGGCGCTCGCGGGATCGGTCGGGTCGAGGCGGCCGCCACCCGCGATCGTCGCCGCGTACACACCGGGGGTGACCGAGTTGTCCGCGACCCCACCGATCACGTTCGGGCTTTCGTTGGTGCCGTCGGAGGCCGGGTCGATTCGTAATCCCCGCGAGTTGTTCACCTTGATGTCGAAGGGTTGGCCGTTTGCCAACGTCGACCAACCGCTCCCGCCCGCGGGGAGTTCGACGCCCGAGGTCGGATCGCCGGAACCGTCGATACCGGAGACCAGGCGGGCGCCGCCGGTCGAGCGGACGTTGAACTGATCCTGCGCGCTAGAGGCGAAGTCGAAGTCGTTCGAGTCCGCCCACACGAACGCTCCTTGGTGATTCGCCTGCGCCCTGTAGCCGCCGGCAAGGCTCGACCAACCCTGGGCGGTATTTAGTCCACCGCCGATAACCATGGCGCCGTCCGCGGCGGTGTTTGCAACGCCGCCGCTCACAGTGGCTCCGTTTCCACTGGCGGTGTTGTTGCCACCACCAGCTACGGTGGACCGCCACCCGCTGGCGGTGTTGGCCTGGCCGCCGCCCACGGTGGAATCGGCATCGCTGGCGGTATTGCCTTCGCCGCCGCCCACGGTGGAAAGGACGGCGATTGCCTGGTTGGATTGCCCGCCGCCCACGGTGGCCCCGAACTCGCCGGCTCTGTTGACATTGCCGCCGCCCACGCTGGATGCCGCTTTGCTTGCGGTGTTGCCGCCCCCGCCGGCGACGGTGGCGAGCGACTGGTCATCGACTGTTCCGGCGGAATCCCCGGCCCGATTCTGTGCCCCGCCGCCGACCGTCCCGTAGTTGTCGGTCACCTTGTTGGCGGTCGCGGCATTGCCCGGGATGAACCGCCCGCCGCCCGCGATCGTGGCCGCGAAGGCTCCGCTCGTGACCGAGTTGTCGGCGATCCCCCCGATCACGTTCGGGCTCTGGTTGGTGCCGTCGGAGGCGGGGTCGATGCGAAGCCCCCGGGCTCCGTTTGCCCCCAGGTTCAATGGCTGGTTGTCGTTTGTTCCAAGGAGGTCCGATCCCGTGGTGCCACTGTTGCCGCCGAGCTTCCAGACCCCGCTGACGGTCGGATTCGGATAGGTGCCGCCG
The DNA here is from genome assembly GCA_046728915.1 of Actinomycetota bacterium. Lineage (GTDB taxonomy): Bacteria > Actinomycetota > Thermoleophilia > Solirubrobacterales > 70-9 > AC-56. The sequence goes on from JBKPFQ010000107.1 coordinate 6,634, forward strand.
AGGTCGCCTCCGGCGGGTCCGGTGGGCACTGACGGGACGCCCGAGAGCGTCGACTCGTCGATGTCACCGCCGGTCAGCGAGTTGTCGTTAAAGAGGGTCGACTCGTCGATCTGGGTCCCCGTGAGGGTGTTGTTCTTCACATCGATCGCCTGGATCCCGCCGTCGGCGATCGTGTTCGAGGAGGAGGCGCCGAGGCCGAGGTCCGCGTTCTTTACCGAGCGGTCGGCGATCTTCGCGCCGCCGAGGGAGTCGGGGGCGACGTTGTTTGCCTTCACCTCGAAGGCGCCGATGTCGCCGTTCTTTACCTCGCCGTTGACGATGTCATCGCTAAAGACCGTGTTCGAGCCGTCGAGGCCGTAGGCGGTGCCGCCCATCGCGAAGCAGAACAGGGCGATGTAACCGACGATGTTGGATCGGATGTGGTTGGCGATCGCAGTGCTCATCGAGGTTCCTCCCCAGACGCTCGCTTGTTTCTCGCACCCCGCACCGCCATCGAGGTGTCGAGGGCCGAGACCTCTCGGTCCACTTGAGGTATCCGTCGACAGCCGGGCTGGCGTTCATCGCGCAACCAGCGTGCAAGCTGCCGTGGGATCTCGTCGAGCTCTCGCAGCGAGACCCGTTCGCCGGTACGGACGTCCTCCAGCGTCGAGACCTCGTCGCCGTGGACGCGGATCACGTAGGTTCGCCGTCGCATTGGCTGCCGGCGACCCTAGGACGCGGCGCTCACCGAATCCTCTCCGCCGGTCAGATCGGTTCGCCGGCCAGGATCCGGGACTGCAGCCGCGACGTCTCCTGGGAGGGCTCGATGCCCAGGCCGGTGACGAGCGCGCGGCGGCACTCCAGGTACTGGCGCAGCGCGTAGCCGGTGCGGCCGGCCCGAGCATAGGAGCTGATCAGACCGCGGTGGGCGCTCTCGTCGAGGGGCTCGAGCGCCACGAGCTCGCGGCCGACCTCGATTGCGGCACGGTCCTCACCGGCCGCCTGGTAGAGCTCGGCCAGCGCCGCGAGCAGCTCCAGGTAGCGGTCAGTCACCCGCTCCCGGAACCCGGTCGCCCAGTCGGCGTAGCGGTCCGCCGGCAGCGGCTCGCCCGCCCACAATGAGCGGGCGCGCTCCAGCAGCGCGCGGCGTTTCCGGCCTCGCTCGCGAAGCCCGGCGACGGCAGCCGCCTCGAACTCCTCCGCGTCGATCGTGTCGCGATCGCCGAGCCGCAACACGTAGCCGTCTCCGGATGCCTCGATCGCGCTGTGCTCGGAGCCCGGCAGATCGAGTACCGCGCGGGCGCGGGAGACCGCGACCTCGAGCGCACGCCTCGCGAGCCGGCCCTCCCAGAGGGCCTCGAACAGGAGGTCCGCAGGCACCGCCCGGTCGTGGTGGAGCAGCAGCAGGCGAACCAGCCGGGCGGCCAGCGGGCGCTCGAAGCCGGACTCCTCGATGCTCCAGGCGCCGCGGCGCACGGAGAAGCCGCCGAGGATGCGGTAGGAGAGCGGGGGGCCGGTGCCCCGGAGGCTGCGGCGAGCGGCCCTAGCCGCCGCGGCGACCGAGGCATCCGGATCCTCCGCCAGCCGCTCCAGGGCCCGGACCGCATCAGGATGCCCCGAGGCAAGCGCCGGACCGATCGCGACGCGGCGGACGCCGGCCACTGGATGGTCGAGGAAGGGCACGAGCCGCAACCCGTCCGGGAAGGCGTGAGCGACCGCGCCGATCCCGGCCTCGGGATCGAGGACCCCCCTTTCCAGCGCCCCCCAGAGCACCGGCTCGAGCTTGCCCCACTCGCGACGCAGCGTGTCCGGCAGGACCCCACCCGCCGTCCGCCACAACAGCCGGAGCGCGGCCTCAGACGCCTGCGGCCGCCCCGCCGTGTACTCGAGCCACGCCCGCAGCGCGAGCAGGCGGCTCCTTGGAAAGCGCCCGTTGGGCCCGGGGAGGCTCTCGTCGATCAGCTCGAACGCGTCGGCGAGTACCTCGCTGGCGCGGTTCGCGCCGCCCGCCGAGGCGAGAATCTGGACGACGTCGGCCGCGACCCACCACCGAAAGAGGACCGGAGGCGCGTCCGAGACGAGTGCCAGTGCCCGCTCGGCGTAGGTGATCGCGCTCTCGGCATCGCCCCGCAGCGATGCCACCCGCGCGGCGGCGACCTGCCCGGTGTACGCCCGCCAGCCTCTTTCCCTGCCCTCGTATCCCGCCAGCTCGGTCTCCGCGTTGCGGAGCCGGCCGGCTCGGGCATGCAGTGCCGCACACTCCGCGCGGGCCGTGTCCGCGAGGTACGGTGCGCGGCCGCCCCGCGCCTCCTCGCGCACCCGCGTCCACACCGCCACCGCATCGTCGAAGCGGCCACGCTCACCGAGCAGGAGGGCCATCGAAGCCAGCAGGTACATCCGGCGATTGAACGGATCGGATCGCTCCAGCTCTTGAGCCGCGGTCTCCATTCCCTCGTACGCCTGATCGAGCTCGCCCCGCGCGGTGTGGTGGAAGGCACGCCTGATCGCGTCGAGGGCAGCGAGCTGCGCGGCCTCAGGATGCCGGTTCACGTCGGCCGCGAGCCGATCGGACTCCTCGAACCGGCCCACGGAGGCCAGGCAGAAGGTGGCCACGTAGATCGCCGTAGCCGGCGCCAGGATGCCGGCGGCGGTGGCGCCGGGGGCGTCCCAACCCCGCGCCAGCTCGAGGGCATCCTCGACCTCACCGCTGAAGAACAGGGAGTCGACCAGGAGGAACCGCGCCCACCACTCCCCGGGTGCATCCGACCGCCCCCGGAACCCGCGAACGGCGCTGCGGAGCAGCTGGGCGGCTCGCGGATGATCCCCTGCGATCCACTCGAGCTGCCCCGCCATGGTCTGGACCGCCGGGTCGTCCCGGATCGTCGGCGGCAGCCGTGCCAGCCAGCGCCTGACCAGGTCCGGGGAGGTGGCGACCAACGCCGTCCCCTGCCGCTGGATCGCCGTCATGGCTTCGCTCCAGCGCTCGGCATCCAGCCAGTGTTCGATCGCGCCGATCGCGTCACCCCCCTCGGCGACGGCGGGGGCCACAGCGGCGTTCAGACGGCGTCGCTCTTCCTCGCCTCGCTCGTCGCGGAGCCGCTCGACCATGAAGTCGCGGAGAAGCGGGTGGTAGGAGAACCCCGGCTCCTTCCCGTTCGTGCGCCGCACCAGCAGTCCTGCATGCTCCACGCGGCTGGCCAGATCATCGGGCAGATCAAGTGCCTCGCCAACCCTGGTCGTGACGACCCGGGTGACGCTGGACGTAATCGCGGCTTCGCGAAGCCCCGGCTCCAGGGAGTCCAGCAGCTCCTCCGACAGATAGGAGCGCAGATCCGATGCCGACTGCAGGCTGCGCAGCGCCAGCTCGCCGGCGGCGTCCGACGGCGACCGCTCGACCAGTCTGGCGGCGAGCGCGACGCCGAGCGGCCATCCCTCCGTCGCCTCCATCAGGTCGTCCACGAGCTCAGGGGAGGGATCGCGGCCGGTGCGCGCGCGGAGGAGGTCGGCGCACTCCTTCGCGTCGAAGGCGAGGTCGGCCGCGGTGAACTCGGTGAGCCGACCGACGGCACGCGGCTTCGCCACCCGAAGATCGAGGGCGCGACGGGTCGCCACGGCCGCGTGGAGCATGCGCGCGTCCGCCCTCAGCAGCTCGTCCAGCAACTCCAGGGCTCCCTCGGCCCCATCCAGATGCTCGGCGTCGTCGAGCACGAGAGACAGCGGCTCGACCAGTAAGCGCGATAGCTCGGCGAGCAGCTCCCGGGTGGCCGCCAGCGCATCCACCTGCTCGGGCGCCGACGTGAGGCGCTCGCCGACCGCGTCGGATCCGCCTGGGACCGCGCTGGCGACCGCCTCCACGAGCCGCATGAGGAGGATGCCGGGCGTACGCTCCGGTTCGGAGCAGCTGATCCAGCCGATCCGGGCCACGCCGCGCAGCGCCTCGTCGAGGAGCGTCGTCTTCCCGCAGCCCGCGCCGGCCGTGAGGATCAGGTGGCCTCGACCAAGAGCACGCCGCAACTCCGGCGCAAGCCGCGGACGGGATATCCGCCCCCTCCCCTCCAATGAGTGCGTCGCTGTATACGTCCGAGACAGCGACTCGATCATACGCTGCCCTTGGGGCGGCACCAACAGACGTGCGCCCGCTCTGAGCGGATCTCCGCCCGGGCGGAGCTTGCGGGCTCAGTAAGTGTGCGCCCTGATCCAGACGCCGATGATCGCGACGACCGCGCATGCCATCAGCGTCACCCAGATCACGGCGCCAAGGCCGCCGCCGCCGAGCAGCTTGCCGGCGCCGACGATCATGAGCACGATCACTCCCAGGGCACCGAAGAGGACGGCCCGCTGGTCGTCCGGCAGTGAATCGAACGTGAGCCGGTTCTCGCGGTGGATCTGACGCGCGGCCGCCGCGAGCGAGGCGAGGAACCCCATGCCGAGCGCCGCGAGGACGGCCTCCGCCGCCCCGCCGCCGCCGGGCACGAAGGCCACCGGGACGGCGAGGATCGCGATGATCGCGATGTTCCGGATGGTTCTCAGCACTGGTGCTCTCAGCCCATGCTACTTCCGCGTCATCACGATGATCCCCACCGTCACCGCCGCCAGCGCGGCCAGGAGGGCGACCAGGCCCAGGACCCCGAAGGCGACGGCGGCCACCGGACGGCTGTCGCGGCTCATGTCGGCGAACCGCGACGCGCCCAGGATCGCCAGCGAGAAGATGAGCGTCACCCCGACGCCGGCCACGAACGCGGCGACGATGGTCTTGAGGAGGGCCTGGGTGTCGACGATGGTCGCGATCATCGGGTCTCCTACGGCGCAGGCACCGGCGTCCCGGCGCGGATCCGGCGGGTGAAGACAGCGGCGACTAGGGCGAGTGCAGCGGCGGTGACGACGATCGTGCCCGCCGACCCGGTGCCGAATACGCGGGTGACGCCGTACGTCAGCGCGCCGATGCCGGCGGCGGCCGGCAGCGTCAGCAGCCATGCCACCACGATGTTCCCCGCCACGCCCCACCGGACGGCGGAGAGCCGCTTCCCGGCGCCCGCGCCCATGACGCCACCGCTGATCACCTGCGTGGTGGACAGGGGAAAGCCGAAGTGCGAGGAGGCCAGGATCACCGCGGCCCCCGCGCCAGAGGCCGAGAAGCCCTGGGCGGGGTCCATGCGGATGATCCTCGTGCCCATCGTGCGGATGATGCGCCAGCCGCCCGAGTAGGTCCCGAGTGCGATCGCGCTCGCGGCTGAGACGATCACCCAGGTCGGTGGATCCGAGCCCGCGGCCAGGCTCCCGTTCGCGATCAGGGCGAGCGTGATCACCCCCATCGTCTTCTGAGCGTCGTTCGTCCCGTGCGCGAGTGCCAGCAGGCCACCCGACGCGATCTGTCCCAGCCGGTATCCCCGCGACACCTGACCCGGTCGGAGCCGACCCACCACGCGGTAGCAGGCGACGATCGCGATGGCGCCCACCGTGAAGGCGACGACCGGCGCCACGACCGCCGGGACGAGCACCTTTCCGAGGACCCCGTCCCCGAGCACCGCGCTCGGGCCAGCCGCGGCGAACGCCGCGCCGACCACCCCGCCGATGAGCGCGTGCGACGAGCTCGACGGAAGCCCGAAGTACCAGGTGATGAGGTTCCAGGAGATCGCGCCGATCAACCCCGCGAAGACGACCGTCGGCGTGATCGCCCCGGCGCTGACCACGTCCTCGGCCACGGTCGCCGCCACCGCCAGCGAGATGAATGCCCCGGCGAAGTTCAGCGCCGCCGCGTAGGCGACCGCCAGCCGCGGCGCCATCGCTCGGGTCGAGATCGACGTCGCCACCACGTTCGCGGTGTCGTGAAATCCGTTGGTGAAGTCGAACGCGAGAGCGGTCGCGACGACGATCACCAGAACGACGTCGTTGTGCATCAGGCGTTCTTGATGACTATGCCCTCGAGGATGTGGGCCGCGGTCTCGGTCGCGTCGATCGCCCGCTCGAGCACGGTGAAGATGTCCTTCCAGCGGATCACGACCATGGGATCGATCCCGTTCGCGAACAGCGCGGCCACCGCGTCCCGGTAGAGGCGATCGCCGTCGTTCTCGAGCCGGTGGATCTCGATCCAGTACTGCTCGAGCCCCTCGAACCCACGCAGCTCCGCCAGGATGGTTGCGAGCTGCTCGCACGACTTGACGAGCACGTCGGCCATCGCCTGCGCCTGCTCCATGGGCGCCTCGATCTTGTAGAGCCCCATGAAGTCCGCGGTCTCCTCGATGAAGTCGACGATGTCGTCGAGCTGCGTCGCGAGGGAGTAGATGTCCTCACCGTCGATCGGCGTGACGAACGTTGTGTTCGTCCGCTGGACGATGTCATGCGTTATCCGATCGCCCTCCTGCTCGGCGAGGAGGATCTCGCGGGCGAGCCCGCTCTCCTCGGGCCATCCCTGCAGCATCTGCTGGAGCATCCGGGCGGCCCGCAGCGTGTTCTGGCCCGCCTCGTTGAAGAGGTCGAAGAAGACCCGATCGCGAGGGACGAGACTCGGCAGCCGCACCGCTCCCAAGCTACCAATCCGCGAGGACATCGGCGACCCTTTCCGCGGCCCGCCCGTCCCACAATTCCGGGCTGCGCGGCTCCCCGTGCCCGTCGTGCTCGTTGGCCCGCAGCAACGCCGGGATCTCCACGATCCGTGCCGGATCCAGCCCGAGGAGCGTGTTGGTCCCGGCCCTGACGGTGACGGGCCGCTCGGTGTTGTCGCGAAGCGTGAAGCACGGGATTCCCAAGTAGGTCGTCTCCTCCTGGATGCCGCCCGAGTCGGTCAGGACCGCCGCCGCCGAGGACTCCAGCGAGAGGAAGTCCAGGTACCCGACCGGGTCCGTCAGGGTCACCCTCGGATGGTCGTCGCCACCCAGCATCTTCCGGGTGCGGGGGTGGACCGGGAACACAACCGGCAGCTCCCGGGCCACCGCGGACAGCGAGGACATCGCGTCGGCGAGCAGCGGCCCGTCCACGAGCGCCGGCCGGTGCAGCGTGACGAGGACGTAGCTGCCCGGCCGGAGGCCGAGCGACTCAGCCGCTCCGCGGTCACGTATCCGCGGCTCGAGCGAGACCAGGGTGTCGATCATCGTGTTGCCGACGAACTTCATCCGCTCGTCGCCAACCCCCTCGGACCGAAGGTTCTCGATCGCCTCCTCCGAGTGGAGGAAGCAGAGCGCCGAGAGATGGTCGGTGGCGATGCGATTCGTCTCCTCCGGCATCGAGCGGTCGAAGCTGCGGAGCCCGGATTCGATGTGGCCCACGGCGATCCCCATCTTGGCCGCGCAGAGGGCCGCCCCGAGAGTCGAGTTCACGTCGCCCGGGACGAGGACGAGGTTGGGCTCCTCCTCCGAGAGCACCGGCCGGAACCGGTCCAGGACCCTGGCGATCTGCTCGGCGTGCGTGCCGGATCCGACGCCGAGGACGTGCTCCGGCTCCGGCATCCCCAGCTCCTCGAGAAAGATCTCGGACATGAGCCGGTCGTAATGCTGGCCCGTGTGGACCGTCAGCGTGCGCCAGTCGGGAAACCGGCGGCGCAGCGCCCCGATGACCGGCGCCATCTTGACCATGTTGGGGCGCGTCCCGACTACGCAGACGATGCGCATGGCGCGCGGAGCCTAGTGAGCCGGTGGCGGCCGGCGGCGCCTACTTTGCCGCGATGCCGTCGATTCGCTTCGCGAGCTCGAAGTCGGCCTCGGTCAGGCCACCCGCGGCGTGGTTGGTGATCGAGACGGTTACCTCGTCCCACGACAGCGTCAGATCGGGATGGTGACCCATGTCCTCCGCGGGCTCGACGAGCGAGTCCACGAACCGCACCGACCCGACGAAGTCCTCGTTCTTGAACGTCTTGGTGATCGCGTCGCCCTTGCGGCTCCACCCGTCGAGCTCGGTGAGGCGGGACTCGATCTCGTTGTCTGGAAGCAGGTCCATCTCGTCTGCGGGCCAGTCCACTCTGCCCAACCCTATTTCCTCCTACCCATCGACCCGTGCCATAGTCGTCTCATGCGCATCGCGAGCCTCGTCCCGTCGGCGACCGAATCGCTCTTTGCTCTCGGGCTCGGAGACCAGGTTGTCGCCGTCACCCACGAGTGCGACCACCCGGCCGAGGCGCTGCGCTTGCCGCGCCTGACCCGCAGCGTGATCCCGGGCGGACTGGCGCCGGATGAGATCGACGCGATGGTTCGCGAGGTCACCGGCAGGGGCAATCCGCTTTACGAGCTGGACGAGCCTGAGCTCGCCGCCGCCGCGCCGGATCTGATCGTCACCCAGGCGCTTTGCGCGGTGTGCGCCGTGTCCTACGACGACGTGCGAACGGTGGCCGCGCGGCTGCCATGCGCTCCCGAGGTGATCTCGCTGGATCCGAACACGCTCGGCGAGGTGCTGGACGACCTGGTCAGGCTCGCCGACGCGGCGGGCATCGTCGAGCGCGGGGAGCGACTGCGGCGGGACCTGCGGCGCCGATTGGACGACGTGAGGGCCGCCGTCGACCGCGGGCCCCGACCCACGGTGGCGACGCTGGAGTGGCTCGCTCCACCGTACGCGGGCGGCCACTGGGTGCCGGAGATGGTCGAGCTGGCCGGAGGCCGGAGCGTCGCGGGCGAGCCCGGTCGCGACTCCCGCACCGTGGGCTGGGACGAGCTCGCCGCGGCGAGGCCAGAGGTGGTGGTGGCGATGCCCTGTGGCCTGTACGCGCAGGAGGCCGCCGAGCAGGCGCTGATGTACCGGGAGGAGCTCGAGCGGCTCGGCGCCGGAGCCATCTACGCGGTCGACGCCGCCTCGTCGTTCTCCCGCCCCGGTCCGCGGCTCGTCGAGGGCGTGGAGCTCCTCGGTCATCTGCTGCACGCCGACCGGGTGCCCGCCCCGGAGAACCTGAGCTTCAGGGACCTGTCGCGCGAGATCCGCGCCGGTGTTCGCGGCTAGGCAACTGCGAGCGCGCCCGCCACGCTGATCACGCCGAGGGCCGCCATTCCCAGGGCCTCCAGCTCCACCGGGCGGCGGGCGCGGCGCTCCGCGAAGACGATCAGGAAGGCGCACAGGGCGCCGCCGATCAGCCCGCCGAAGTGACCGCCGACGCTGATGTTGCTCACGCCGATCGTGAAGACGATGTTGAGGATGATGTAGATGCCGATCTGGCCCGCGAGCTGCTCGACCCCGCGGTGCCGCGCGACGATGAAGGCAGCGGACATCAGGCCGAAAACCGCCCCCGATGCACCGACGGTGTGGGCGTCGGGGGTGAGAAGCAGCGCCCCGAACGAGCCGGCGAGGAGCGAGACGAAGTAGACGGCCAGGAATCTCGGCGTCCCGATCCCCGGCTCGAGCAGGCTCCCGAGGATGTACAGGGCGAACATGTTGAAGGCGATGTGCAGGAGGCCGGCGTGCAGGAAGCCCGCCGTGACCAGCCGGTACCACTCTCCGTCCGCAACGGCGGGCCCATAGAGCGATCCATCTCGGAACACCGAGCCGCCCGCCTCGAACGCCGGTCCCAAGCTGGCGCCGCTGCCGATCTCGGCGATGAACGCGATCACGTTGATCGCGATCAACACGTAGGTGGCCGGCGCCCGCCCGACGCGAAGCCCCGGGCTCATCCGTGTGACCCTCGTCCGCTCCCGGGCGCACTCCGGACACCGCATCCCGACCGGGGTCACGGTCATGCAGTCAGGGCAGATCGGACGGCCGCAGTTGGAGCACTGCACGTTGGTCTCCCGCCCAGGGTGCCGATAGCAGACCGCCATGAGCGGGTGAATCTACTTGGTGCCCGGAGCGCTGCTAGTCGAGCTTGACGCTGAGCAGCGGCGACGAGCTGGGCTGGCTGCTCCCTCCCCGCGGCTCCTTGGTCACCAACACTGCGTCCGCGCCATCCAGCGAGCTCGGGACCGCGGCATCCGCGGTGTGGTCGCGGCGGGGGACGAACAGGCTCGACGGCTCAAGCCGGCCGTCGCGCTGGACCCAGACCTCGTAGACCTGATCGCTCGCCAGGGACGGCATCCCCTGCACGCGCAGGATTCCGGAGTCGCCGTCGCGCTCGAGGGTGCCCGTGACGGGGGAAGCCCCCTGGGTGGCGCGAGCCGCGAACGTCGCCGTGTTGTCGCCGTCGCCGGGCTCGTGGAGGAGGTAGCCCGCCACCGCCCCGACCACGAGCATCGCCGCGGCTGCGACCGCCGTGGCCGGACGCCAAAGCGCGAGCCCAACTGAGCGCCACCACCCCCCGGCCGCCCGTCTCGGCGGCTCCCGCGCGGCCTGCGGCGATTCGGAGTGGACCACATCCATGAGCGACTCCCGGAGCCTCGCCGGCGGCTCCAGCTGCTCGACCGTGCGCGGCAGCAGCTCGACGGCGGGCTGCAGCCAGCGCAGGTGCCGCCGGCAGTCGTCGCAGGTCTCCAGATGGAGACGCAGACGCTCGGCCTCCTCCTCCTCGAGGGCGCCCAGCGCGTATGCCGCCAGGTCGTCGCGGAGCTCGTCGTGGCCTGGAGTCGGTCCGGACCGCTCGGTCACAGGTACGCCCCCGGTGCATCCCCCTCCGGAGAGCCCTCGGCGAGGGTGGCGCGGATCTTCTCGAGACCGAGGCGCATGCGGCCCTTCACCGTCCCGATCGGGGCCCCGAGCATGTTCGCGATCTCGGAGTGGCTGAAACCGCCGAAGTACGCGAGCTCGATCACCTGGGACTGCTCGCGGGGCAGGAGCCCGAGCGCCTCGCGAAGGCGGCCGGCCGTCTCCCGGCGGATGGCCTCCGCTTCGGTGCGCTGGTCCGCCGGTTGCGTCTCGAGCACCGCGTCGTCGTCCAGGTCGAGCTTCGGCGCGGGCCGCGCCGCCCGGCGCAGCGCGTCGATCGCGCGGTTGCGCACGATGCCGAGCACCCAAGCCCGCACGCTTCCCCGGGCGGCGTCGAAGCGGGCGCTGCTCCGCCAGATGGACAGGAAGGCCTCCTGGGTCACGTCCTCCGCCATCTCGCCGTCGCCGACGATCCGGTGTGCAAGCGAATAGGCCGCGCCCCCGTGGCGGTCGTAGATCACGGCGAACGCGTCGGATTCCTTGGCGTCGACGAGGGTCATCAGATCCTCGTCGGCGAGGCGCTGGAGCGACTCGGGCTTTGGCCTCGACCTCATTCTCGGTAATCGCTACGCGCCGGGGGCCGGCGCGGATCAGTCCGGACCCGTGAATATCGTGACTGGTCGGTGGAAGCATCCAGTCCCGCAAGGCTCTACGCGACGGTCGTCGGGGCCATCCTCACCATCCTGGGGATCATCGGCTTCTTCTACAGCGGCAGCTTCGGATCGCCTGGAACCGTCGACGACGTGTTCGGGATCTTCGCCGTGAACGGCTGGCACAATGTCGTCCACCTGGCGACCGGGCTCCTCGGGCTGGCGGCCGCGGGCTATGCGGCGCGAACCTACGCCCTCGCAGTCGGCCTGCTCTATCTCGTGATCGCCATCTGGGGGTTCATCGTCGGCAGCGGCGACTCCATCCTCAGCATCATCCCGGTGAACACCGAGGACAACGTCCTGCATCTGATCCTCGGGCTGGTCGGACTGGCAGCGGGTGCGGCCAGCGCGGCCAAGCCGCGGGTGCGGCCGGCGCCTGCCTGAGATCGCTCCCCCGGCGACTCGACGCTAGCCGGGACGCACTGAGCGCAGCACGTTCTCGGCCGTCGCCCGCAGCCCGGTCGGCCGGCGCCGGCGCCGCATCCCGACGACCACGAGCGCTCCACCGGCCACGGTGCCGACTGCGACCGCGGCGACCGGGCGCACCCAGTTGCGCGGATCGCGCAGGGCCTGGAGCTCGTCCTCCGAGAACTCCTCCGCCCAGCTGGACAGCTCCGCCGCCGCCTGCTCGGTGATCGCGGTCAGGGTGGTCTCGACCCGGCTGGCC
>JBKPFQ010000108.1:0-9512 GCA_046728915.1 Actinomycetota bacterium
GACCAGTCCCCTGAGATGTCCCCTGGCGGCGAGGACGGACCGCTTCGGGTGAGCCCGTTTCTGAAGCCGGTGCCCCTCCCCACGGGCCGAGGGAGGGCCGACTCTCACCTACTTAGTTTGAGCTAAGCGGCGAGGGCGAACTCGTGGTCCGCACGTATTGGTTTTCCCGGTGTTTATCGAGGCCTCCGGGAACCTCGACCTGCAACCGTTCGCAAGGAACGACCTGGTCGATGCCTGTCGCCCCCGTGCTATGTCTGTGAATAGGGTAGCCGGAGGACCATGGCCGAGCGCGAGTTCGACGCCATCGTGATGGGCGCCGGCGCCCCCGGCGAGGTGTGCGCCGGGCGCCTGGCCGACGGCGGCATCGAGGTGGCGCTGGTGGAGCCCCACCTGGTCGGCGGCGAGTGCTCGTACTACGCGTGCATGCCGTCGAAGGCCCTCCTGCGCCCGGCCGAGGTCCTCGCGGAGGTGAAGCGCGTGCCTGGTGCCGCCGAAGCCGTCACCGGAGAGCTCGACGTCCAGGCCGCGCTCGACCGGCGCGACGAGGTGATCCACGATCTGGACGACTCCAGCCAGCTGCCCTGGCTCGAGGATCGGGGGATCGAGCTCTTCCGCGGCCCGGGTGCGCTCGACGGCGAACGGCGGGTGACGGTGGGCGACGACATCCTGATCGCCCGGCGCGCGGTCGTCTTGGCGACGGGCTCCGACGCCACGATCCCGCCGATCGACGGTCTGAAGGAGGCCGAGCCGTGGGACAACCGCCAGGGGACGACGTCGAAGAGCGTCCCCGACAGCCTCGTCATCCTCGGGGCCGGGCCGGTCGGCGCCGAGATGGCGCAGGCGTGGCGCAGCTTCGGAGCGGACATCACGCTGATCGAGGCGATGGAGCGCCTGCTCCCGAACGAGGAGCCGTTCGCCGGCGAGGAGGTGGCGGACGCCCTTCGCGAGCGCGGTGTGGACGTGCGCACCGGGGTCAAGGCGAGCGCGGTCCGGGCCGAGAACGGCGGCGTCACGGTGAAGCTCGACGGCGACGACACCGTGCGGGGCGAGGAGGTTCTCGTCGCGATCGGCCGCACCGCCCGCACGGAGGGCATCGGCCTGGAAACGGTGGGCATCGAGGTCGATCGCTGGCTGGAGGTCGACGATCAGCTCCGGGTGGGCGGCTCGGAGTGGCTGTATGGGGTCGGCGACGTGAACGGCCGCGCGCTCCTCACGCACATTGGCAAGTACCAGGGGAGAATCGCGGCCGATCACATTCTCGGCAAGGACGTCACCGCGACGGCCGACAAGCTGGGCTCGCCCCGGGTGACCTTCACGGATCCGGAGGTGGCCGCCGTGGGCCGCACCCTGGCCACGGCACAGGAGGCTGGGATCAAGGCACGCGCCGTGGATGTCCCCACCTCCGGCACCGCCGGCGCCAGCTTTCACGGGCGCAACGCTCCCGGCACCACCAGGATCGTGGTGGACGAGGACCGGCGGGTGATCGTGGGAGCCACCTTCGTCGGCCCGGAGACGGCCGAGTGGGTGCACGCCGCCACCGTCGCCGTCATCGGGGAGGTTCCCCTCGATGCCCTGTGGCACGCCGTGCCGGCGTTCCCCACCCGCAGCGAGGTGTGGCTCAAGCTGATGGAGGAATACGGCCTCTAGTCGAAGCCGTCAGAGCGTCAGGTGGCGCTTGAGCTCCGTCAGGAACGACGTCGAAAAGCCCGGGATTCCGTCCAGCTGGTCCAGCGACCTGAAGCCGCCGACGCGGTCCCGGTAGGCCAGGACGCGCCCCGTCTGGGTCACCGAGAGGCGCAGCTGCCGCAGGTCCTCGTAGGTGGCCTCGTTCAGGTCGAGCGGGCCTCCCTCGCGGAGGATCGGGCCCTCCCCAGGGAACTCGTCCGGCTCTGACTCCTCGGGCTCTCCCGACTCGGCCGGTTGTGGGATCCAGGCTGCCTGGCTGGCGTCCGGCGGCGGAGCCGAGGACTCCGCGGGCGGGGCGTCGACCTCGAAGTTCTCCGCCTGCGACTCGGATGGCGTCGGCTCGGTCTCGGTACCGGGATCCGCGATCCTCCCGACGCTCTCCCGGGCCCGCTGCTCGGCCTCTTCGGCGCGCTCCTCCGTCTGGGCGATGCGATCCAGGACCTCGCGAAGCCGCGACTCCCGGTCCATTTCCTCCTGCTTCAGCTTCGCGAGCCTCTCGGCGTGCTCCGCGCGCGACTCCGCCTCGCCCGCGCGGGCCTCGACCTCCTTCAATCGCATGGTCGCGCGCTCGAGCGCCTCCGCCGTGCGCCGTTGCGAGGCGGCGAGACGGGCTTCCATCTCCTCGATCTCGCGGGCGAGCTGCTGTTCCCCTGCCCGCCGACGTTCGAGGTGCTGTTCCGCCGCGCGCAACTCGGCCAGGAGGGCCTCGCGCCTCTCGCTGCGCAGCTCGGGCACGGAGGACGTGGGCGGTTCCGTGGGTGGCGGCGCGGCGGCCTCCCCCGGCGCACGCCCGGCGGCCTCCGCGATCCGACGCTCGGTCTCCGCCTGGATGCGGTCCTCGTCGGGCTTCCCCGCGCGACGCTCCGACTCGACCAGCCGGGCCAGCGCCTCTCGCTCGGCGGCCCCCTGGATCGCGGGCTCCTGACCGGGCGTCGGAGCGGGCGGCGTAACGGCCGGGGGAGGCGGCGGGGCCGGCGGAGCCGCATCGGGAGCGGCCGTCTGCGGCGGCTGCGCGGGCGGCGGCGGCGCAGGCGCTTCACGGCCCGTGCGCCGAGCCCTACGGGCCTCCTCCTTTGCCCGCTTCTTCTCCTCTTGCGCGCGCCTTCGTTCCTCGATCGCGCGCTGACGCTCCTGCTTGGCACGGTCTCGCTCCGCCGCCCTGGCGGCGCGGCGTTCCCGGCTCAGCCGCCTTCGCCGTGCCCAGAACGACTCACGCTGCGGAGCGGAGGAAGGGGACGCCTCCGTGGGCTGAGCCGCAGGGGCGGCTCCAGCGTGAGGCGCGGCCTCCGGAGCCGATGATTCGGGCGGGCTAGCGGACGGCGGCGCGGGCCCGGCAGGGCTCGCTCCGCCCTGCCGTGGCTCCCCTTGCTTCGTGCTCTCCTCGCCTTCCGCGTCGGCCGGGCTGGACGATGGCATCACCCTTATCGTCGCATGCGTGCGCCGGGCGGGCAGCTTGGGGTGATCCCTGAGAGCGACGCTTCAGCCTGAGGCCAAACCAGCCGGCCCGCTCACCGCAGCCGCTGCCGGTGGTCGCGCTCCACCTCGCGCTGGACGTCGCGGTCGCGAATCTCACGGCGCCGGTCCCGCTGCTCCTTGCCCCGAGCCAGCGCCAGCTCGACCTTCGCGTACGGGCCCTTGAAGTAGATCCTCGTCGGGACCAGGGTCAGCCCCCGACGCTCGCTTCGCCCGACCAGGCGGTCGATCTCATAGCGGTGGAGGAGCAGCCGGCGCGGGCGCTCGGGATCGTGGTTCTGGCCTGCCGCCGGGGGATACGGCGGGATGTGGGCGTTCCGGAGCCAGACCTCACCACGATCGATGACCGCGTACGCGTCGCCGAGCTGCGCCTTGCCCTCCCGAAGCGACTTCACCTCGGTGCCGAGAAGCTCGATCCCGGCCTCGACGCGGTCGAGGAGCTCGAACTTGTGACGGGCGCGCCGGTTGGTCGCGACATCGCCGGAGGCGGGCTTTCGAGCCTTCTTCGCCACCGTCAGCGGCGCTCCCGGCGCCGAGCCCCCCGCCCGCGGCGCCCCGTTTCCGGGCGGTCGGCCGGCACGAGGTCGACCCGCCCGCGAGTGGCCTCCACCCTGTCCACCCGGACGGAGAGCGGGTCTCCCAACCTGATCTCCCTGCCGGTCCGCCTCCCCACCAGCGCCGTCTCCGTCTCGTTGAGATCGAAGTGGTCCTCGCGCATGAGGCGGACCGGGACCAATCCCTCATAGACGTCGCCGAGCTCGCCGCCAAAGTGAACGAACGCCCCCGCTCCGATGACCCCGGAGACCTCGCCCTCGAACTCCCGCTTCCAGCCGCGCTCGAAGAGCTCGCGGCCCAGGAGAAACGAGGCGCAAACCCGGTCGGCGTCGCGCTCGACCGCCGTCGCCTCCCGCTCCCGCTCGGAGCTCCGCCACGCGGCTTCGCGAACGGTCTCCGGCGCGGGCTCCTCCTCCCCGGCGCCGACCGCCGACAGCAGCGCCCGGTGGGCGACCAGATCCGGATAGCGCCGGATCGGGGAGGTGAAGTGCGCGTAGGCCGGGCTGCCGAGGCCGGCGTGGCCGACGTTTCGGTCGCTGTAGTAGGCCTGCTTCAGGGAGCGGAGCACGAGAGATGTATACGCGTCGCGCCCGTGTCTACGCCTCGCCGCCTCCTTCGCGACCAGCCGGCTGATCTCACCGGCGAGCTCGCCCGCCGCGCTCGGCGACAGGACCTCGGGAAGCGGCGGGGTGGGGACGTCGAGAGAGGCGAGCTGCTCGACCAGGCGCTCGATCCGCTGGGGGTCCGGCTGCTCGTGGACGCGGTAGACGGTGGATATGCGCCGGCGCTCGCAGAGCTCGGCGACGCGCTCGTTGGTGAGGATCATCAGGTGCTCGATCAGCTTGTGCGCCTCGGTCTGGTAGACCGAATGGGCCCCGATGACGGCGCCGTCGGCGTCGAAGGCGAACTCCGGCTCGAACGACTCGATCTCGAGCGATCCCACCGGCCGGCGCAGGGCGAGCATCGCCGCCGCACGTCGGGCGAGATCGAGGGGCTCGGCCACGGCGGCCGGTGCCTCTTCCCGTCCCGCGAAGATCTCGTCCAGCTGGTCGTAGTCGAGTCGCGCGTCGGAGCGGATTCTGCTGCGGAAGAAGGTCGCGGAGCGGGCCTCGCCGGCGTTGCGCAAGACAATCTCCGCCGTCACCGCGAGTCGCTCGACACCCGGTGAGAGGCTGCACGCGTCGTCGCTGAGCACGCTGGGGAGCATTGGCTCCACGGCCCCCGGCACGTAGGTGCTGGTGCCACGTCGCAGCGCCTCGGAGTCGAGCCTGCTCTCAGGCCGGACGTGGGCGGAGACGTCGGCGATGTGGATCCACAGCCGCACCCCATCGCCATCGGCCGCCGCCGAAACCGCGTCGTCGAAGTCGCGCGCCGTCGCCGGGTCGACGGTGAAGGTCGGCAACTCGGTCAGGTCGCGGCGCTCGACGGGAAGCTCGCGCGCCTCGGCGACGGCATCATGGGCTTCGTCCTCGATCGCACACGCGAAGCCGCGCGGCGTCCCGCGGTCCCAGAGTAGGGCTCCGACCACGTCCCGCGCGCGCTCGGCCGAGCCGAGGGCGCGCAGCGCCCGAGCTCCGCGTGGCCCGAAGTCGACCAGCGCGATGTCGCCCGATCGCACCTTCACCGATCCACGCTCCAGCATCGCCTGCGGCCCGCGTTCGAACAGCGGCTCGGCGACGGTGAACCGCCCGCGCCGCTCGATGCTCGCGACGCGGCGCCCGAGCCCTGCACCCCGGCGGGGGCTCAACGGTTCTCGACCGCGATCTTCTCGGCCAGGACGGAGAGCGCCTTTTCGAGCGCGTCGTCCTGCGGTGTCCCCTGCACCTCCCGGGCGGGCACCTCGGGCTTGATCCCCTTGCCGAGGAGCGAGCTGCCGTTCGCCGTGAAGTAGCGCCCGATGGTCAGGTCGAGCGCGCCGCCCGCGGCGAGGTGGATGACCTCCTGAAAGGTTCCCTTGCCGAAGGAGCGCGTGCCGACGGTGGTGGCCACGTGGTGCTCGGAGAGGGCCGAGGCGAGGATCTCGGCCGCCGATGCCGTGTTGTGGTCGATCAGGACGACGGTCGGTTGAGACGGCAGCGGGTCGCCGATCGCGTCGTAGACCTTGGTGCCCTGGGTCCTGCTGCGGGTCGAGACCACGCGCTCACCCTTCTTCAGGAACAGGCTCGCGGCGAGGACCGACTCGTTCAGCTGGCCGCCACCGTTCCCGCGCAGATCGAGGACGAGCCCCTCCGCCCCCTTGGCGTCGAGGCGCTGGATCTCCGAAGCGAGCTCGCCGTGCGAGCCCGAGCTGAAGGTCGTGAATTGAACGTAGGCCACCTTGGTCGGGCCCGCGTGCTCGATGTGGCCGGTGGCCACCGGGAGCTCCACCGAGGCCCGCTTCAGCTCGACATCGTGCGGCTTGCCGCTGCCTGACCGGATCGTCAGGGTCACGGGGGTTCCAGGTGGCCCCTTGATCCGCGACACCGAGACATCCTCCGGGACCCCGGCGATCGAACGCCCGTTGACGCCCACGATCACGTCGTTCACCTTGATGTCGGCGCGCTTGGCCGGGCTGTCCGGCAGTACGCTCGCGACCCGCAGCCCGGCCTTGACGCCGTGGACCGTCAGGCCGACCCCCGAGAAGTGGCCCGAGTTCGCCATCTCGAACTGGCGCAGCTCCTTCGGGTCGAAGTAGTGCGAGAAGCGGTCGTCGTAGCGCCGTTTGAGCTCCGAGATCATCCCGTCGACGGAAGCGTTGTCGAGCAGCGAGCCCTTGACCGGCCGGAAGTAGTTCTGCTCGATCACGTCCTGCGCGTCGGTGGCGACGCGATCCTCGCCGGAGAACCCACCCGTGAGCGCAGCGATGAGGACCGCCGCGGCCGCAGCGAGCAGGGCCCCCACGACGAGGCCCAGGATGAATCGCTCGCGGCCGTGCGCGCGCGGGTCGCTCAAATGCGGAGGAAGCGGCGCAGCGTGATGCCGCTTCCGAGCGCGGAAACGACGACCGACGCGGCCAGCAAGACGACGATCAGGGGCACGAACCCCACAGTAGAGAAGTTGTCGACCAGGGCGAAGTTCTCGGCCAGCGGATCGATGATCGTCACCTTGCCGACCCACAGCATGCCCACCGCGATGGCGGCGCCCGTGAGGCCGACGAGAAGCCCCTCGATCACGAACGGCCAACGGATGAACCAGTTCGTCGCGCCCACGAGCCTCATGACCTCGACCTCGCGGCGCCGCGCGTAGATCGAGAGCCGGATCGTGTTCGCGACCAAGAGCAGCGACGCGATGAGGAGCAGCACCGCAATGACGGACAGGATGATCTTCACGGCGTTGGTGACGGTGCGGATCGCGTTCGCCGTCTGCTGTCCGTTGTTGACCTCCTCGATCGCCGGGCTGATCGCCTTCGGCTTGCCGTTCGGACCCGGCGGCGTGATGTCGTGCTGGATCGCGCGGAGGTTGTTGGCGTTGTCAGGGTGAACGACGATGGCAAACGGCAGCGGGTTCTGCCCCTGGAGCTCGGTGATGCCCTGTCCGATTGCTCCCTTCCCGACCTCATTCTTGAGCTGCTTGAGGCCCTCCGACTTCGAGATGAAGTCGGTGCTCTCGACGTGCGGGATCTTGTCGATCTTCTTCTGGGCCGCCTTCGCCTGCTTCTGGGTGGCGTCCTGGAACATGTAGACGTACAGCGCGAGCTGGGACTGGACGTTCTCCGTGGTCGTGGAGCTCGCCTTGATGACCGGGATGAAGACGCCGAGCAGCAGCGTGGTCATCACGATGGTCACGATCGCGGCGAGGCTGGGAGCCGAGCTGCGGCGCAGCGCGCGGAATGCCTCGGCGATGAAGAAGAAGATCCGCCCCACGGTCAGTCCCTCGGTGGGGTGGCGGCGGGCTCGCCGTTCGTATGACCCTCGCCGACTCCCATCTCGGCGCGGACGCGCACGCCGAACTCGCTGGTCGATTCCTCGTGGTAGGTGGCTCCCGCCTGGTCGCGGATCAACCGGCCCTCGTCGAGGGCCAGCACGCGTCGGCGCATCTTGTCCACCATCTCCCGGTCGTGGGTGACCACGAGCACCGTCGTTCCGGTGCGGTTGATCCGGTAGAGCAGCTGCATGATCCCGATCGACGTCTCGGGATCGAGGTTCCCGGTGGGCTCGTCGGCGAGGAGGAGCGGCGGGTGGTTCACGAACGCCCTCGCGATCGACACGCGCTGCTGCTCGCCGCCCGAGAGCTGGTCCGGATAGTTGTGCACCTTGCCCTGAAGCCCGACCAGGCGCAGGATCTCGGGCACCTTGCGGCGGACCTCACCCCGGCCGGCGCCGGTGACCTTCAACGTGTATGCGACGTTGTCATAGACGTTCCGGTTCGGCAGCAGCTTGAAGTCCTGGAACACCGTCCCGATCCGGCGCCGCAGATGTGGGATGCGGCGCTTCCGCAGGCGATCGATGTCGTGGCCGGCGATCAGCACGTGGCCGCTGGCGGCCTTGACCTCACCGATCAGGGTCCTGATCAGCGTGGACTTTCCGCAGCCGGTCGGGCCCACGACGAAGACGAACTCCCCGCGCTGGATGCCGAAGGACACCCGCTCGAGGGCGACGTGGCCCCCTGGGTAGACAACGGTCGCGTCGCGAAGCTCGACGATCGGCGGGCGGCGGACCTCGGCGGCGGGCTCCGTGCCCGGCCGCGACCGCGATCTGGGACCTTCGGCGGCGTGCCTGCGCCGTCTGCGTGTGGGGAGTAGCGCCATGCGAGCGTGTTTCTTCGACGCCCCTGGCAATCCTGCGCACCCTTCCCCTGCAGCCGGGCTTGCCTCGCGGAGCGTCGCGCAAGGGTAGCGAAGACCGTTAGCGATCCCTCAAAGTCGCGCCGGGCCGCACGGGAGTTTGCGGATCACGGCAAAGATCGAGCGGTCCCGCTGCGTCAGGTCCACTCGGGACCGAAGAGCGGCGGGCGCGAGACGATCGGCTTGAGGACGAGCGCCTCGCGCGCCCGATCGGCGATCCCCCGTGCGGTGAGGCCGAAGTGCTCCATGCAGGCCTCGCCGGTGCCCGAGACCCCGAACTCGTCGCCCATGCCGACCGCGAAGATCGGCACCGGATGCTGCTCGGCCGCAACCTGGCGGACCGCGTCGGCCAGTCCGCCGACCACGCGGTGCTCCTCCGCGGTGACGCCGACGCCCGTCTTGCCCAGCGACTCGAGGACCGCCTCCGAGTGCAGCGGCTTGATGATCGAGACGTTCAGGACCTCGGCCTCCACCCCGTCCTCGGCCTCCAGGGACTCGGCCGCCTCCATCGCGCGCCAGACCATGTGCCCGGTGGCGATCAGGGAGATGTCCTTGCCCTCGCGAAGGACGTCGACCCCGGATCCGAGCGTCTCCGGAATGTCCTCGTAGACGATCGGTGTCGCGGGCCGGCCGAACCGCATGTACATCGGCTCGTCGCGCTCGTACGACTCGGCCGTCGCCCGGTAGGCCTGGTTGTAGTCGGCGGGGACGACGACGGTCATCTTGGGCATGGCCCGCATGAGCGCGATGTCCTCGATCATCTGGTGCGAGGCGCCGTCCTCTCCGAGCGACACGCCGCCGTGCGAGGCGCCGATCCGCACCTTCAGCTCGTTGTGGGCGATTCCGAGGCGCACCTGGTCGTAGGCGCGCCCCGCGGCGAAGATGGCGAAGGTCGAGCAGTACGGGACCTTGCCGGTCGCGGCCAGGCCGCAGGCCATCGACATCATGTTCGCCTCGGCGGCCCCGACGTTGAAGAACCGCTCCGGGAAGCGCTTGCCGAACTTGATCGCCTGAGTGGAAACGGCGAGGTCGGCGT
>JBKPFQ010000109.1:0-32666 GCA_046728915.1 Actinomycetota bacterium
CAGCTGCGCGGCGAGGGCCTCGTCGACCTGCTCGTCGTCGATCAGGTTCGCGTCGTCTTCCGGATCGGTTTCGGTGTCGATCTGGTCGAGCTCGCTGCGACGCACCCGGCCGGTATCGGCGAGTGCGCTCTCGATCCGCTCGCGCTCGCGTGCCAGGAGCTCGCGCGCGTGGGCTTCGTCGATCGCGGGCTTTGCCGAGGTCATCCGCCTGTAGCTTAGGCGGCCTTTTCCTCGACCTCGGCTTCGGCCTGCGAGTACGCCTCGTAGCCGCCGCTTCGCTCCCAGATCGAGGTCAGCGCGCCGTCCAGCTGCTCGCGCTCGGCCGGCTCGAGGTCAGCGAGCAGCTCTTCCTCGACTGCGTCCATCACCTCGGAGATCCTGTCGATCACCGCCAGCCCCTTCTTCGAGACCTCGACGATATGACGCCGGCGATCCTCCGGGTCACGGCGGCGGGTCGCGTAGCCGCGCTGCTCGAGGTCGTTGAGGATGGCAACGAGGTTGGTGGGGTCCAGGTGCAGGTGGCCGCACAGCGACTGCTGCGTCAGCTCCCCCTTGTCGCGAAGCTCGATCAGCGCCGCGACATGGCGCGGGCGGATTCCGAACGGCTCCAGGGCCTCGCTGAACCGGTGCAGCGTGATCCGGCCCAGCTTGATCATCAGCAGCGTGGGCCATCGCTTCGCGATGCCCGGGGCTGCGGTGTCCTTCGTGTCCTTTGTCACTCTCTAAACGTTACCACGCACCAATGCTTTGTGGTTACCAATGATCTGGTATGGTCAGTGAATCTTCCAGCGGGTCGACAATCCAAGCCACCGGATCATCCTCGCCGTCCTCTCTCTCGGGGGCATCTCCTACGCCCTGCTGCAGTCGCTCGTGGTCCCGGCGCTTCCGGAGATCCAGAACTCGCTCCATACCTCAGAGAGCGCCGTCGCCTGGGTCCTGACCGCGTACCTGCTCAGCGCGTCGGTGGCGACCCCGATCCTCGGACGCCTCGGCGACATGTACGGCAAGGAGCGCCTGCTGATGCTCGTGCTGGTCATGCTCGCGTTCGGCACCTTCATCTCGGCGGTCGCCTCCAACCTCTGGCTGATGGTCCTCGGGCGTGTCATCCAGGGCGCCGGCGGCGGGATCTTCCCGCTCGCGTTCTCGATCATCCGCGATGAGTTCCCGGCTCGGCGTGTCCCCGGCGCGATCGGCCTCGTCTCCTCCCTGCTGGGGATCGGCGGCGGCGCCGGGGTGGTCTTCGCCGGCATCGTCACGCAGAACCTCTCCTACCACTGGCTGTTCTGGTTCCCGCTCGCGGTGATCGTCCTCACGGCCTTCCTCACGAGGCGCTACATCCCGGAGTCGCCGGTCAAGTCGCCGGCGGAGATCAACTACCGGGCTGCGGCGCTGATGACGCTCGGCATCTCCGCGGTGCTGCTGGCGATCACCGAGACCAGCACCTGGGGCTGGGGCTCGCCGAAGACGCTCGGCCTGCTCGCCATCGGCATGGTGGTGATCGTCGCCTGGATCCGCGAGGAGCTGCGCTCGCGAGAGCCGCTCGTCGACATGCGGATGATGGCGATCCGCGGGGTCTGGACGACGAACACCGTCGCGTTCCTGATCGGCGTGGGCATGTACTCCTCCTTCATCCTCCTCCCCGAGCTGGTGCAGGAGCCGACGAGCACCGGCTCTGGCTTCGGTGCCTCTGTGACCGTCGCCGGGCTCTTCCTCCTGCCCGCGACAATCGCGATCGTGGTGGTCGGGCAGATGGCCGGGAGCCTCGAGCGCCGCATCGGCTCGCGCGGATCGCTGATCGGCGGCGCCCTGTTCGCGCTCGCCTGCTACGTCCTGCTCGTCGCCAACCGCAGCCAGGAGCTCGAGATCTACGTCGCCGCGGGGCTGCTCGGCATCGGCATCGGCCTCTCCTTCTCGGCGATGGCGAACCTCATCGTGCAGAACGTCCGCCAGGAGCAGACCGGCGTCGCGACCGGCATGAACGCCGTCACCCGCACCCTGGGCGGAGCCTTCGGCGGGCAGCTCGCCGCGACCCTCCTGGCCAACAACCTCGATGGATCCGGCATCCCCACCTCCGATGGCTTCACGCTGTCGTTCCTGATGTGCCTGATCGCGTTGGCCGCGGCGTCCGTATTCGCCGTGTGGGTGCCGAGGCGAGGCGCGAACGAGATCGAGCAGGAGGAGCCGGCGATTCTGCCGCAGGCGGCGCGCGGTCAGCCCGAGCGCACCGCCGCCTGACCGCGCACGTAGTATCGCCCCGCGTGGCCGATCCGCTTGCCGAGAAGGATGAGCTGACCGAAGCGCTGGACCTTGCCGCCGGCGCGGCGCGACGGTATCTCGCCGATCTCGACTCGCACCCGGTGCTCGACCCGGCGGCCGAGGAGGCGATCCACGGGTGGTCCGACCCGATGCCGGAGGACGGGGATGGCGCGCTCGCCGCGATCGGCGAGTTGGCGGAGCGCGGGGAGCAAGGGGCGACTCGCTCCAGCGGGCCGCGCTTCTTTCATTTCGTGATGGGAGGAGGCACGCCGGCGGCGCTTGGAGCCGATTGGTTGACCTCGGCCCTCGACCAGGTCGCGTTCGGATGGGCATCGTCGCCCATGGCCGCGCGGCTCGAACAGGTCGCGGTGGATTGGTTGCGCCAGCTCTTCGACCTGCCGGCGGAGTTCGGCGGGGTCTTGACGAGTGGGGCGACGATGGGCAACTTCGTCGCCCTCGCAGCCGCTCGCAACTGGTGGGCCGAGCGACTTGGCGTCGACGTGGAGCGGTCCGGGCTGTCCGGCGTGCCCGCTCCGCCGATTCTCACGAGCGGATACATCCATCCAAGCGCAGTGCAGGCCATCGGAATGCTGGGCATGGGCCAGGACAACGTCGAACGCATTACCGGCGACGCGGCCGGCCGCCTGGACGCGGCGGCTCTGCAGGCGCGGCTCAGCGAGCTGGACATCCCGGCGGTCCTGGTCGCCAACGCCGGTGAGGTCAACGCGGGCGACTTCGATCCGATCGACCGGATGGCCGACCTGGCGGAGGAGCATGGCGCCTGGCTGCATGTCGACGGAGCCTTCGGCCTGTTCGCCCGCCTCACCCCCACCGCCAGCGGCCTGGCAGCCGGGGTCGAGCGGGCGAACTCGGTGATCGCCGACGGCCACAAGTGGCTGAACGTCCCCTACGACTGCGGCTTTGCGTTCGTCCGCGACGCCGGACGCCTGTCGCGCACCTTCAACGTCGGCGCCCCGTACCTCCCCTCACCCGATGACCCGCGCCCCAATCCCGGCTTCGTGACCCCGGAGAACTCCCGGCGGGCCCGAGCGCTTGCCGTCTGGGCGACGCTTCGCGCCTACGGGCGAGCCGGCTATCGCGACATGGTCGAGCGCCACCTGAGCCTGGCCAGGCACCTCGCGGACCGCGTCGACCAGGCCCCGGAGCTCGAGCGCCTGGCCGAGACGCACCTGAACATCGTCTGCTTCCGGGCCCGGCCCGAGGGCGTTGCCGAGGAGGACCTCGACGCGCTCAACCGCTCACTGGGAGAGGCACTCCTGCGCGACGGACGCGTCTTCGCGGGGACCACGACCTACGAGGGCAGGGTTGCGTTCCGCCCCGCGATCGTCAACTGGCGGACCGAGGAGCGAGACGTGGACCTCCTCGTCGATTCCCTGCTCGAGCTGCTGGAAGCCCAGCTCAGCCGTTAAGGCGCAACATACGCCGACCGTGGTTGTTAAAGGGGTGGTTTCGTGGCAACGGCGATGGCAGGAGGTGGGTCGTGCTCAGGCTACGGACGACGATCCTCGCGGCGCTCGGAGTCGGGGGCCTGATCGCGGGATTGGGACCGTGGCTAGCCGAGGTCTCCCGCGCCGCACCCAGCGGAGGGCGACCGAACATCGTCCTCGTCATGACCGACGACCAGGCGATCTCGCAGATGAGCGGCGAGGTCATGCCCCGGATCAGCAAGTACCTCGGGAATCGCGGGACGCAATTCGACCACGCATACCTCACGACGCCGCTCTGCTGTCCATCGCGGGCGACCCTCCTGACCGGCCAGTACGGGCACAACAACGGGGTGCTACGCAACGCCTACCCCGCCCTGAACTACAAGCGCAACGTGCTTCCGGTCTGGCTCAGACGGTCCGGCTACCGGACGATTCATATCGGCAAGTTCCTCAATGCGTACGGCCGCGGAGACGCATACCGGCCGGCGCCGGGGTGGTCGGAATGGCACACCATGATCTGGAAGAAGGAGGTGGCCTACTACGACTACAACCTCTCCGTCAACGGCAGGCGCGTCCATCACGGCCACGACCCCAGCGACTACTCGCCCCACGTCTTCCTGCGCACCGCGGAGCGGCTCCTCCACCGCTATGCCCGCCGCCGCAGGCCGCTCTACATGGAGCTGGACGAGCCCACCCCCCATCCGATTCGCCATGGTGTACCGCTGTCGGACTGCAATCCCCCGCCGGACCCTCGGGACGAGGGGCGGTTCAAGGACGCACAACTGCCGCGGCCGCCCTCCTTCGACGAGACCGACATGGCGGACAAGCCCTCATTCATGCGGGCGCTGCCGCCGCTGACGAGGAACCAGATCGACCGCATGACCAGGCGGTATCGCTGCAGCCTCGAGGCCCTGCACTCGGTCGATCGCACCATCGGGCGCCTGATCAAGGAGCTCAAGCAGCTGGGCGAGTTCAAGCGGACCGTGTTCATCTTCTACACGGACAACGGCACCTTCTACGGCGAGCACCGGATCTACGGCGGCAAGCTCAACCCGTACGAGGAGGCGGCCTCGACGCCTCTGTTCATGCGGCTACCGGCGCGTTACCTACACGGAAGCCACCCGGTGGCCCACGTCACCCAGCCCGTGGCCAACATCGATTTCGCGCCGACGATCCGAAACCTCGCCCACGCGGAGCCCTGCAGGGCGCCACGGCACTGCCGCAGGATGGACGGCCGGTCGCTGCTGGGCCTCATCGCAGGCAAGGATCCGCCGTGGGCCGAGAACCGCCCGATCGGCATCGAGCTGCACGAGACCAGGAGCAAGGAGCGCCACGGCGTCTGCCTCTACAAGGGTGTGCGGGTTTCCGGCCAGGTCCTCATCAGGCACATCAAGATCAGGAGGCCCGGCTCCCGCCGGTGCGACAAGATCAACCAGTGGGAGCGCTACGACCTGCGGAGCGATCCCTACGAGCTCCACAACCTGTGTTTCGGAGGCGACCAGGGGAGCTGTCCGCACAACGCCTTCCAGCAGCGTCTCTACCAGGTGCTGGCCCGCATGAAGGACTGTGAGGGCATCGCCGGCAGGGACCCGCGTCCACGGAGCGGCCACTACTGCGGCTAGAGCCCGGGCCGGTGGGTCAGGGCATTCGGCTACCCTGAAAGGAGCCCGCTGGGATCTTTTCGTCTCCCTCCGCCCTTCGAGCCCAGGTTTTCCCGCCGAGGGAGCGAGAAAGAGACAGGGTTATGACCCAGCAGGTGTCCACCGTGCCGCAGGACGCGCTTCGTGCGGAGATCACCGATGCGCTAGTCGCCATCTGGATCCAATACGCAGGCAAAAGCCCGATCGATGCGCGAACGGAGATCCACGACAACGTCGTGACTTGCGTCCTGATCGATGCCGTGAGCGACTACGACTCCGCCCTGCGGAAGCGGAGTGCGTCCTCGAGCGCGGGCAGACTCACGGACGCCACCTACAAGAGCGAGGCCGCCGCGAAGGTCGCCGAGCTCATGGGTCGACCAGTCACCTCGTTGATGAGCAGTCATGACGTCGACACCAACGCCGCGACCGAGACCTTCACGCTCGAGCGGAGATTCTTTTCGTGACCACAATCCCCAAATTCGAAAGGACAGTTAATGCCTGAACCAGTCACACCGGATCAAGTAATCGCAGCGGCGAAGGACCTCGGCCAGGCCGAGTTCACTCGCGATGACCTCGCGCAGAAGCTCGGAGTCGAACAGCCTGAGCTCAGGCTGGGATTCCGCCGCGCCCGCAGGGCCGGGCACCTCGACAAGGTGCGCGAAGACGAAGCGGGCATCGGCCACTTCCGCCTGACGGATCAGTAACCCGTATCACTCGAGATTCCACCCGAAGTAGACCTCGGCCTTGGCGACCTTGTCGCCGTTGAAGGTGAGGGCCTCGGTGTTGCGGAAGCGTTTTCCGTCGGTCTTCGTGCTCTCGTAGGTCACGACAACCTCGTCGCCTGACTGAATCAGGCGCTTGAACTCGAAGGACTCGATCTGCCCCGAGTTGGGCCAGCACCGTTCGAAGTACCTCGCCCGGTCGATCCCCGGGTCGGGTGGGCTGTAGAAGGTAAAGTCGTCCGCGAGCAGCCTCTCCACGACCTCGCGGTCGCCTGACTCATAGGCGCGGTACATGTCCCGCGCTCGCTGTAGTCGATCGTTGGAAGTCATCGGTTCTCCCGTCGGTCGGGTTGCTAATTAAGACCCCCGAACGCGGCCGAACTCATCGCATGGATACACCACAATCGCGCTACAAGATCGTCGAGCCCTCGCCCACCGATCTCCCGCGCGAGTTCCAGCCGCGGTCGCTTCGCCGGCGCGCGCTGCAGGCGGTGGCGGCGCTGGCCGTTCTCCTCCTCATCTTCCTGCTCGCGCCGGGGCTCGGCGAGGTCCGCGACAAGCTGGAGGGCGCGGACCCCGGATGGCTCCTGCTGGCGACGGCATTCGAGGGACTGTCGTTCGGCTCCTACATCGTCATGTTCGGGCCGATCTTCTGCACCGGGCTGGGCCAGCGGCGAAGCTGGCAGATCGGTGGATCCGAGCTCGCGATGGGGTCGCTGGTGCCGGCGAGCGGCGCAGGCGGCCTCGCGCTGGGCGCCTGGGTGCTTCACCGCGGCGGCATGGGTGGCCAGCGGATCGCGCGCCGGTCGGTGGCGTTCTTCCTGATCAAGAGCGGCGTCAACTTCCTCGCGGTCGCCGTGCTCGGGACCGTGATGGCCCTGGGCATCGTGGGGCCCGATCTGTCCCTCTGGCTGACCGCGCTGCCGGCGGCCTTGGCGGCGCTTGCGATCGGGGCCGTGGCCGCCCTGCCGCTCCTCGGTACGGGGGACGACCCCGGCTCGCAGGCATCTCGCCCGCGCCGGTGGCTGTTTGCGACGCGGCGCGCGGTGATCGAGGGCACCGCCGAGGCGATTCAGATCCTGCGGTCGGGGGACCGTCGGGTGCTGGCCGGATCGGTCGGCTACTGGGCCTTCGACAACGCGGTCCTGTGGGCGACCTTCCACGCCTTCGGCCTCTCCCCCGCCCTGACCGTCGTCCTGATGGGCTATCTGATCGGCCAGCTCGGCGGGCTTCTGCCGATCCCAGGTGGCATCGGCGGCATCGACGGAGGGCTCATCGGCACGCTGATCGTGTATGGAGCGCCGGCGGCGGGGACCGCGGCGGCCGTCCTCACCTATCGCGTGATCCTCTTCTGGCTGCCCCTGATCGTGGGCGGCATCGCGTTCGCAGCGCTGCGTCGGGACATGCCCGGAAGCTACGAGTTCGCCTCGTGCGCGCCGGCGATCGCGGCGCAGTCCGCCTGACCGGCAGCACCCTCAACCGCACCACGCGGCCGAAGGCTCGTGACACGCTTCGGTGATGGCCTTCTCGGACCTCCCGCGGTTCGCCGCCTGGCATCACCGTGATGCTCGTGAAGGTTTTGAGGCCGTGTTTCTGCGCTCCTCCGGCGACGGCTTCCGACTGGAGGGGCATACGGTCGCCGTCGAGGACGACGAGGCATGGGCCGTCGAGTACGCGATCTCGGTCGACGCCGGGTGGGTGACGCGGGGGGCCACCGTGATCGGGCGGTCCGCGGCGGGCCGTCGCGAGGTGGCGCTCGAGTCGGACGGAGCCGGTCGCTGGCGCATCGACGGCGAGCGTGCCGCGCATCTCGATGGATGCCTCGACGTCGACCTCGAGTCGTCGTCGGCAACCAATGCCCTCCCGGTTCACCGGCTCGATCTGGCGGTCGGTGAGAGGGCCGAGGCGCCCGCGGCGTACGTCCGGGCCCTGGACCTGAGCGTCGAGCGGCTCGAGCAGCGCTACCTGCGGTTGGACGACGAGGTCCTGCGACAGCGCTACGACTACTCAGCCCCCCGATTCGAGTTTCGCGCCCAGCTCGTCTACGACGAGTCCGGCCTGGTCATCGACTACCCGGGGATCGCCGTTCGCGCCGCTTGATCAGTCGTCGCGCGGCGTGATGCGGAAGATGGACACCACCTCGGCCTGGTGGGCCTCGGGGTGGACGACGTAGGCGCTCGGGCCGCCGCCGAACCACCCGGTGGCCTCGTTGTCGCCCACGAAGACGCCGGGGTGCCGCCGGCCCTCGCCGTCCTCTACCCACACCGGGTCGCCCTCCTTGAACCCGTGGTCGGGGGCCCGCTGCGCCTCGTTGGATTCGCCGCTCACGGGCCCGAGCCTAGCCGGCGGCGGCCTTCTCGAGCCGCTCCGCCAAGCGGTTCATCCCCCGTTTGCGCGCGGCCTTTGCACCGCCGGCGAAGTCCGTCTCGCGGTCGCGCGGGCGCTTGACCCGGATCGTTCGAAGGGTGGCCAGGTCCTTGAACATGCGCAGCTCGTCCCCGCCGTGGAGCAACGCCCCGGACAGTCGCGGTGGCCTTTCGCGCACGGCATTCTCGATCGCCGCCTCCAGCGAGCCCCGGCGGCGCAACAGGTCGGCGGCGGTCTTCTCACCCACGCCCTTCGCGCCCGGGATCCCATCCGAGGGATCGCCCCGCAGTGCAATGAAGTCCGGAACGAGCTCGGGCCCGATGCCGTAACGGCGCTTCACCTCGGCGGCGTCAACGAGCTCCCCGCCCCTGACGCCGGTCCTCACGTAGAGCACCTTCACCTTGTCGGTGACGCACTGAAAGAGGTCGCGGTCCCCGGTCATGAGCAGGGCCTCTCCCCCGGCCCCCTCCTCGGCCTTCGCGAGCGAGCCCATCACGTCGTCCGCCTCCAGCTCGTCGTCAATCACCGAGGTCCACCCGAACGCTGCGAAGAACTCGGGGGCATCCGCGAACTGCGGCGCGAGCTGGTCGGGCACCGGGGGTCGATCGGCGTGGTACGGCTCGTACAGCTCGACGCGATAGCGGGCGGCGTCCGGCCCAAAGCACAGGGCGACGGCGCGCGGCCGGTGCTCCTCAACCTCGCGCAGGAGCAGGTTCGTCGTGCCGAGCAGCGCGTTGACGGACTTGCCCTCGCCGTCGGTGATGGACTTCGGGAGCGCGAAGAAGGCGCGGTAAAGGAGCGACGGCGCGTCGACGACGAGGAGCGGCCGTGCCATGCCATCACCCTACGCGGGACGGTCTGCCACTGCGGGGCCGTTGCGCAGGTAGGCTCGCGATTAGACAGCCAGTGCCCCAACGATGCCACTGACCCACGTCCCCGTCGCCCCCCTGCCTCCCGAGCGATTCCGCGAGCTCCTCGGGGACCGGTACAGCGAGCTCGAGGAGGTGATCGAGCGAAGTCGCGAGGTCTTCGCGGGGCGCGCCGTGTGGCACGTGAACTCGACCGCGCGCGGCGGGGGCGTCGCCGAGCTCCTGCAGTCGCTGCTCGCGTACGCCCGCGGCGCCGAGGTCGATACGCGCTGGGTGGTGATCGGAGGCAATCCCGAGTTCTTTCACATCACCAAGCGCATACATAACCGCCTGCACGGCTCTGCCGGCGACGGCGGCCCGCTGGGCGAGGCGGAGCACGCTGTCTACGAGACGACGCTCGGCGAGAACGCCCGGGAGCTCGCCGAGATGGTGGCGCCCGCGGACATCGTCTTCCTGCACGACCCGCAGACCGGCGGACTGGTCGACCCCGTTCTGGAGACGGGGGCGACGGTGGTCTGGCGCTGCCACGTGGGGCTCGACCTGCCCAACGATCTGGCCCGCGAGGCGTGGGATTTCCTCCGCGGCTACGTCGATGACGCCGACGCCTATGTCTTTTCCCGCAAGGAGTTCGTCTGGGAGGGGCTCGAGACGGACAAGGTCTGGATCGTCGCTCCGTCGATCGATGCCTTTTCGCCCAAGAACCAGGAACTCGACGAAGAGTCGGTGCGGGCGATCCTCGGGGTCGCAGGCATACGCGAGGGGGGTGAGGCGCCCCAGGCGACGTTCGCGCGCGAGGACGGGTCGCCCGGGCGGGTGGACCGAGCCGCCGAGATGTTCCAGGACGAGACGGTCCCCGACGACGCTCCGCTGATCACGCAGGTGTCGAGGTGGGACCGGCTGAAGGACCCGATCGGCGTCCTGCGCTGTTTCGTGGAGAACCTCGATCAGCCCGACGCGCATCTGCTGCTCGCCGGTCCCTCGGTCGCCGCGGTCACGGATGACCCGGAGGGAGCCGAGGTGCTGGCGGAGGTGGACCACTACCGGCGCGAGCTCGATCCGGCGATGCGGCGACGCGTGCACCTGGCGACGTTGCCGATGGACGACATTCAGGAGAACGCGGCGATCGTCAACGCGATCCAGCGCCGCTCGGACCTCGTCGTCCAGAAGAGCCTCGCGGAGGGCTTCGGCTTGACCGTCGCCGAGGCGATGTGGAAATCCCGGCCCGTGGTCGCCACCAAGCGGGGTGGCATTCAGGATCAGATCGTGGACGGCGACAGCGGGGTGCTGCTCGACGATCCACTCGACCTGGAGACGATGGGCGCGGCCCTTGGTCAGCTGCTCAGCGATCCCGAGTACGCACGGGGTTTGGGAGAAGCCGCCCGGCGGCGAGTCGAGGATCACTTCCTCGGCACGCGAAGCCTGATCCAGTACGAGCAGCTGCTCACCGATCTCCTGAAGCGCGCCGCCGCCACCGCCTGACGAGCTGAGCGAAGGCCCGGGGCGCACAGACAGCCGTCGCTAGTCTCGGCGGCTTGAGTCGCTCCGAGCGCGCAACGTCGATGACGCTGGTCATGGGGGCGGTCGCCTCCGTGCAGATCGGCGCGTCGATCGCGACGACGCTGTTCGACGAGCTCGGGCCCGCGGGGGCGGTCCTGCTGCGAACCGGGTTCGCGGCGGTGGCCCTGCTGCTGCTCTGGCGGCCTCGCCTACGGGGGCGGTCGCCCGGCGCCCTGCGGGACGCCGTGATGTTCGGACTGGCGCTCGCCGGGATGAACCTCAGCTTCTATGCCGCCCTCGATCGCATACCGCTCGGGATCGCCGTGACGTTCGAGTTCACCGGGCCATTCGCCGTGGCCGTCGCTGGCTCGCGGCGGGCGACCGACCTGCTCTGGGTGGCACTTGCCGCCGGCGGCATCGTGCTCCTCTCGCCCGGGATCCACGGGTCGCTCGATACCACCGGCACCCTGCTGGCGTTGCTCGCCGGCGCGTTCTGGGCCACCTACATCGTGCTGGCCGCCCGGGTCGGGCGCGCCTTCAGCGGCGGCCAGGGATTGACGCTGGCGATGATCGTCGCCACCGTGGTGCTGCTGCCGGGTGGGATCGTCGCCGGAGGTGCCAACCTCGGGGATCCGGGCCTCCTCGCCTCCGGCCTCGCCGTGGCGCTGCTGAGCTCGGCAATCCCCTATTCGCTGGAGCTCGAGGCGCTGCGGCGCCTGCCGAAGGGTACGTTCGGGGTTTTGATGAGCCTCGAGCCGGGGGTCGCCGCACTCGTGGGCCTCGTGGCGCTCGGCCAGGACCTGAGCGCGAACGAGGTCGTCGCGATCGCGCTGGTCGTGGCGGCGAGCGCGGGAGCGCTCAGCGCGGCTAGGACCCCGTCACCGGTCGAGGCGTAGAGCCGAATCACGCCTTCGTCGCCGGACGGGGCTCATAGCCCCGGCAGCTGGTCACTGGCAGGCGCGGGTAGCGCGGAAACGACGGATCGGTGCGCGAGCGTTCGCAGAGCGAGAAGCTCGATCCCCGCGTCGTCTTGACGATGCGCTGGTGGACGCAGGAATCGCAGAGGCCGGCGGGCGGTCGGTTCACAGTGGAAGTATCGCCTGATACTTCACTTTGTATAGTCGATTGCCGTGACCACCTTCCGGCGGCTACTCGGATTCCTGCGCCCGTATCGCCGATCCGTGGTCGCCTCCCTCGCCTTTGCCTGGCTGGCGATGGGAGTGACGGTCCTGATTCCGTGGCTCGTCGGCCAGACCGTTAACGCCATCGATCCGCCCGACACCGACCGGAGCGCGATCCTCCCTCTGGTGCTGGCCATCGGCGGGGCCGGGCTGCTGCGGCTGGGCCTCACCGTGATCCGGCGCCTGATCGCCGGGAAGGTCTCGGTGGCGGTCGAGTTCGACCTCCGCGAGCTCATGTACCGGCACCTGCAGTCGCTGGAGCTGGGGTTCTTCGACACCCAGCAGACGGGCCAGCTGATGTCGCGGGCGACGATCGATTTGCAGTCGATCCGGTTCTTCCTCGGCTACGGGCTGATCTTCCTCACGCAGAACGCGCTGACGCTGGCGCTGGCGAGCGCGGTGATGTTCACGATCAAGCCGGACCTGGCGGCGCTGGCGCTGGCGCCGGTGCCGTTCGTGGTGCTCTCGGCCATGCGCTACAACCGGCGTTCGCGCCCGGCGGTGCAGGAGATCCAACAGCGGCTGGCCGAGCTGACGGCGGAGGTCGAGGAGTCGATCTCCGGGATCCGGATCGTCAAGGCCTTCGCCCGCGAGGATCACATGCTCGGGCGGTTCCGCCGGTCCGTCCTGCGGGTCTTCGACCAGAACATCTACTCGACGCGCCTGCAGGCCTTCTACTCGCCGCTCCTCGGCTTCCTGCCCAGCCTCGGACTGGCCGTCGTGCTGCTGGTGGGCGGCCGCGAGGTCGTGAACGGCGGGCTCTCGCTCGGTGACTTCGCGGCGTTCTACACCTACCTCATCATGCTGACCGCCCCGATGCGGCTGCTCGGCATCTCACTCGGGATGGCCCAGCGGGCGGTCGCCTCGGGGAATCGGGTGTTCGAGATCCTCGATCGCGAGCCGCGCATCGAAAGCCCGCCGGACGCTCCGCCGCTTCCCGGCGGTCCCGGGGCCGTTGAGCTTCGGGACGTCTCGCTCGCCTACGACGGCGGAGCGCCGGCGCTCGAGGATCTGAATCTCGGGGTCGAGCCCGGGCGGACGGTGGCGCTGGTGGGACCCTCGGGCTCCGGCAAGACGAGTCTGGTGGCGCTGCTCGCGCGCTTGTACGACCCGAGCCGCGGGTCGGTGCTCGTGGACGGCGCCGATCTGCGGACGGTGGACGTCAGATCGCTTCGGTCGCAGATCGCGTTCGTCGCCGACGACAGCTTCCTGTTCTCCGCCACCATCGCGGAGAACATCGCCTACGCGAGCCCGGACGCGTCGCTCGAGGAGATCGAGATGGCCGCCCGAAGGGCCCAGGCGCACTCGTTCATCGAGCGCCTGCCGGAGGGGTACGCGACGGTGATCGGCGAGCGCGGGCTGACGCTGTCGGGCGGACAGCGGCAGCGGATCGCGATCGCGCGGGCGCTGCTGGCGGATCCGCGCATCCTGATCCTGGATGACGCAACGTCGTCGGTGGACGCGCGGACGGAGGCGGCGATCAAGCGCGGGCTGCGCGAGGTGATGGCGGGCCGGACGACCTTCATCGTCGCTCACCGGATGTCGACGATCTCGCTGGCCGACGAGATCGTGGTGATGGACGGCGGCATGATCGTGGACCGCGGTTCGGACGACGAGCTTTTGGAGCGGTGTCCGCTCTACGCCGAGATCGCGGAGCACGGCATGGAGGACTCGGTGTTCCTGCAGCGGGATCTCGAGCGGCGCGAGGAGGTGGCGCGGCTGTGAGCGACAACGGACGGCCGCGGGTCGAGGATCCAGTGACCGAACGCGATCCCGAGGCGCAGGGGTCGGAGGTCGCGGAGGCGACCGAGGACCAGGCGAATCAGCCGGGGCGGCTGATGGGGACGTTCCTGCTGTTCCGGGATCTGTGGCGGCTGGTGCGCGGGGAAGAGCAGCGGACGCGGAAGCTGCGCTGGCTGGTCGGCCTGCTGCGCCCGTACCGCGGGCGGGTGGCGGTGATGGGTGTGGCGCTCGTCGTCGCGACGGCCGCCGGGCTCGCCCCGCCGTACCTGGCCGGGAAGGCGATCGACGAGGGGATCAACACGGGCGACCTGAGCACGCTCGATTGGATCGTCGGGATCTACGTGTTCTCGGCCGTTCTGTATTGGGCGGCGACCTACGCGCAGACGTACCTCGTCGGTTGGGTCGGCCAGCGGGCGCTGCAGGACCTGCGCGAGCAGATCTACACGCATCTGCAGACCATGTCGATCGGCTTCTTCACGCGGCGCAGGCCGGGGGTGCTGATCTCGCGGATGACCAACGACGTGGAGGCCCTGGACACGCTGGTCACCGACGGGGTCATCACGCTGGTCTCGAGCACGCTGACGCGGCTCGGCGTCGTGGCGATCCTGCTGGTGCTGGACCTGCCGCTGGCGCTGGTGACGTTCGCGACGTTCCCGATCCTCGCGGTCGGAAGCGTGGCGTTCCGGATCGCTTCGGCGGGCGCCTACAGGAGGACGCGGGAGAAGATCGCCAACATCACCGCCTACCTACAGGAGACGCTCTCCGGGGTGCGCGTCGTGCGGAGCTTCGCGCAGGAGCCGCGGCACCTGAAGCGGATGTCTCGGCTGAACGAGGAGAACCGGCGGGCCAACATGGCGACGGTCTACCTGAATGCCGCGTACTTCCCCGCGGTGGAGCTGCTGTCGGCGATCGGCACGGGCGTGATCCTGCTCTACGGCGGCTACCGAGTGCTGGACGGCGACGTGGAGGTCGGCATCCTGGTGGCGTTTGTCGGCTACCTGAACGCGTTCTTCGACCCGATCCAGCAGATCTCGCAGCTCTACACCACCTATCAGCAGGGGATGGCGGCGCTGGACAAGATCTTCGATCTGCTCGAGACGAAGCCGGACATGGTGGACAAGCCGGGGGCGCTGGATCCCGGTCGTATTCGCGGGGAGATCGAGCTGGATGGCGTGCGGTTCTCCTATGGGGACGACTCCGGGCTGGCGCTCGATGGGATCGACCTGCACGTGCCGGCGGGGCAGACGGTCGCGCTGGTGGGTGAGACCGGCGCCGGGAAGTCGACGCTCGCGAAGCTGGTGGCGCGGTTCTACGATCCGCAGGAGGGGCGGGTGCGGGTCGATGGGCACGATCTCCGGGATCTGAGCTCGAGCGCCCTGCGAAGCCAGCTGGGGATCGTTCCGCAGGAGGGGTTCCTGTTCTCGGGCACGGTGCGGGAGAACATCGCGTTCGGGCGGCCGGATGCCCCGGATGACGAGATTCGAGCGGCCGCTGCGGCCGTGGGCGCGGACCGGTTCATTGAGCAGCTGCGAGACGGATACGAGACGGAGATCGGCGAGCGGGGAGTGCAGCTGTCGGCCGGGCAGCGGCAGCTGATCGCGTTCGCGCGGGCACTCCTGGCGGAGCCGCGGATCCTGATCCTGGATGAGGCGACGTCGAACGTGGATGTGCGGACGGAGCGGATCATCGAGCAGGGGCTGGAGCGGTTGCTGCTGGGGCGGACGGCGATCGTCATCGCACACCGGCTGTCGACGATCCGGCGGGCAGGGCGGATCGTGGTGCTGGAGCATGGGCGAATCGCCGAGGCCGGCACGCACGAGGAGCTGATCGGGGCAGGCGGCGCGTACTCGCGGCTCTACGGGGCCTGGGCGAAGTCGGCCGCGGCCTGAGCTCCCTCGCCGCTTGGGTGAGCGGGGCCGCTACGGCGAGGTGCCGCCGGTTCCGCCGCTGCCGGTTCCGCCGGTGGATCCGCCGGTGCCGCCGCCCGTCCCGCCGCTGGGCGCGCCACCGGTCCCGCCGCTCGGGGGGGCCGGCGCCGGGGCGGTGGTCGTGGGCGTTGGCGGCGTGGTCGGGGTCGTGGGCACCGCGGTGGTCGTCGTGGGCACCGAGGTAGTCGGTGCCGGGGTGGTGGTCGTGGGGGTGACCGGGGTGGTTGTGTCCGCCTGCGTGGGGCGGCTCTTCGCGTGGCCGCAGTCCTTCATGCCGTAGTCCGTCGCGGCCGCCTCGGCGTTCGACTTGGCGCTGGCGAGCTCGGAGTCGGCGGCGCTCGTGTCGCCGCCTGACGCGACAGCGCTGTTCAGGCGCGTGAGCGCATCGACCTCGTTCTTGAGCGCGCTGAGGAAATCGTTGAGGGTCGAGCGATCCTGGTCGGGCGGGGTCAACGCCTGGAGCGACTGCAGCTCGCTGCGGGTGATGTCGAGCTCCTGCGATGCCTGGAGCGATTCGTCGCCGGTGGTGGCGCCGCCGGTCAGGCCGCTGATCGCGGAGTTGGCCTCGGCGCAGATCGCGTCGGCCTGCTTGATGAACGCGGACTTGGCGAGCGCGGTCGACCCGCTGGCGCCGCTCGCGCCGCTGGCGCCGCTGACCCCGGTGACCGGCGCCGAGCTGCTGTCCCCGCACCCGGAGGCAACGAGGATCGCGGCGGCGGCGGCGCAAAGCGACAGATATGCAGGCCTGCCCCACACTGAGCGGATCAAGGTAGCAAGGGCGAAACCGCGAGCAGGTGAAAGGCGAGCAGTGCGGGATCACGGAGTGGCGAGGCAAGCCGCTCAACATGGCCCTGCATCACGTGAATGGCGATGCAGCGATTCTCCTTGATGCCGGCCTTGATCAGGCGCAGCTTGAGATTCCATCGGCCGCACTTTCGGTTGGCTACCAGGACCTCCGCCAGAGGCGTTTCCCTCGGACGGGGGACAACCGCACCGCGCTCCACTGCCTGGTGCCACGAAGCGAGGTTGAAGCCGAACCCGGCCGCGCAATCCCGAATCGAAAGGCCGCTGTCATAGGCGCGCTGAATTTCGGACCAGTCGTATCGGCGGGCGCACCGTTCGTCGGGAGGGATGCCCAGGCGGCGAGCGTGGTACGAAACAGTCCCCTTCGACAGACCGAGCCTTCTGGCTATCTCCGCATAGGTCAGACCCGACTGGCGAAGCCGGGCTATCGCGGCGCGTTTGTGCGATGCCCTCGCGCCGCTCGATCTAGGGCGCGGAACAACGTCACCCCGTTGCGCTGCCCGGTGCCAGGCTCCATTGGAGAACCCGAACCGCTCTTGGCACTCCCTGATGCTGTGCCCGTCCTCGTAGTAGGCGCGGATCGCCTTCCAGTCGTTGTTTTAGCGCCCGGGCATCGAACGTATGTTCCCATACGCTCCGGACGGAAACGCACACCAGGACTGCAAAAACGCTGCCTTCGCAGGGCTCGTGCAGCTGCCGGGGAAGGATTCGAACCTTCGTTTCCGGAACCAGAATCCGGCGTCCTGCCAGCTAGACGACCCGGCATCGGCATCGCCAGCCCTGCGGCTACGGTGCCGCACGAGACCCTAGCGAACGCCTATCCGACGATAGCGGCCAGATCGCTGTCCACGTCGGCCAGCGCTTCCTTCTGATCCTTCACATCGGCCCCGGACTCAACCAGGCGGCGCGCGTGCTCCATGTCCTCCGACCGGCCCACGCTCAGCGCCGCGGCCACCTTGCCGCCGTCCAGGTACCAGACCAGGAACTCCCCCGAATCCGCGTCGCCGCGCCACACCAGCTCGTCCCAGCGCTCCGCCGGCCCCACGTACTCCAGGCTCGCCCAGTCCGCCAGGTCGCTGAAGAAGTACGGCACCACCCGGTAGGGCTCGTCCTCCCCCATCAGCCCCTTCGCCGCATGCTGTCCCTGCTGGAGCGCGACGTCCCAGTGCTCGATCCGCAGCCGCCGCCCGTGGACGACGCTGTCGTACGAACACACGTCACCCGCCGCGAAGATTCCCTCCACCGACGTCTCCAGCTTCGCATCGCACACGATCCCGTCGCCCACCTCCAGGCCGGTCCGCTCGGCGAGCATCGTCTCCGGGTGAACGCCGGCGCCGATGACCACCACCCCGCACTCGATCTCGCGCCCGCTCTTGGTGCGGATCGCCCGCACCCTATCGGTGCCCAGGAACGACTCCAGCTCCTCCCCGCCGAAGATCTCGACCCCGTGGGACTCCAGGATCTGGTGGAAGTAGCGCCCCGGCTCCTCCCCAAAGGCCCGCGACATGGCCACCGCTTCCAGCATCACCATCGTGCAGTCGACGCCCAGCGTCGTCAGCGACGCGGCGACCTCACACCCGATGTAGCTGCCGCCGATCAACACGACGTGCCCAGCGTCCTTGGCCTCCTCCCTGATCGCGTCCGAGTTCCCAATCGTGCGCAGGTAGTGGATCCCGTCCAGCCGCGCCCCCTCGAGGTGATGCAGGATGTTCACCCGCGCCCCCGTGCCGATCAGCGCCTTGCCGAAGCGCACCCGCCCCGGCGCCTGCAGCTTCGCCGTCCGCTCCTGAAGATCGAGCGACATCACGCTCGTCTCCGTGAGGAGCTCGACCCCGTTCTCCTCGTACCAGTCGGCCCCGTTCACGTAGGCGTCCTGCTCCGAGCTCTCCCCCCGCATGTACTCCTTCGACAGCGGCGGGCGCTCGTACGGTACGTGCGGCTCGCGGCCCACCAGGAGGACCGACCCGTCGGCTCCACGCCGGCGGAGCGTCGCCGCGCAGTGCGCCGCGGCCATGCCCCCGCCGATCAGCAGGAAGTCGACCTCCCGGTCGGCCACCCCGGCCTAACCGCCGGACGTGCCGTCCGGGCCGAAGTACTCCTTGAGCTCCTCCTCCATCCCCGGATCGAGGACGGCGAGCACCTCGTCGCCCGACTCCAGCACCGTGTCAGGGTTGGGAACGAACCCCGTCCCCTCGCGCAGCACCGAGATCAGCAGGCTCCCCTCCGGAAGCTCCAGGTCCGCCACCCGCCGACCGGCGACCGGCGAGTCGTCGCCGAGCAGCAGCTCGATGATCTCCAGCCGCTCACGTGGCAGATCGAGCAGGTGCACCAGGCCGTACTTCGGCACCTCGTGCTCGATCAGCCGCAGGATCAGGTCCGTCGCCGAGACCACCGGCGCGATGTCGAGGAGCTCGAACCACTGCTTGTTTCGCGGGTTGTTCACGCGCGCGATGGTCTGCTCGACCATGTACTTGTCCTTGGCGACCTGGCAGATCAGCATGTTGTCCTCGTCGTCGCCGGTCACCGCGATCACGAGGTCCGCCCGCGACACGCCCGCCCGCTCCAGCACCCACAGCTCCGAGGCGTCGCCGTACTGCACGTTGTGCTCGAGCTCCTGCTCGACCGTCACGTAGCGATCTCGGTCGTTATCGATCAGCGTGACCTCATGGTCCTTGTCCAGGAGCTCGCGCGCCAGGTTCCACCCGACCTTCCCCGCTCCCACGATCAGTACGTACATTCGTCCCCCCTCAGACGCCGGCCTTCGCGGCCGCCTCCTTCACCTCGGTCTCGAGCATCTCGATCGCCACCCTCGTCGGGCAGATCGTGTGGAGCCCCTGCTGTTCGTACC
Source organism: Actinomycetota bacterium (assembly GCA_046728915.1). Classification (GTDB taxonomy): domain Bacteria; phylum Actinomycetota; class Thermoleophilia; order Solirubrobacterales; family 70-9; genus AC-56. Next base: position 19,304 of record JBKPFQ010000109.1, read on the forward strand.
ACTCCGCCCGATAGGGATCGAGGATCCGCGCGATCACCGTCGGCACGTTGAAGCGCTTCATCGCGATCTGCGAGATCACGATGTTGGTGTTGTCGCCGTCGGTGGCGGCGACGAACGCGTCGGCCCGCTCGATCCCCGCGGCCTGCAGCGCCTCGATCTCCAGCCCCGTGCCCACCGTGAACTGACCGCCCACGTCCTCCCACGGCTTCTCGAGCCCGATCTCGAGGCGGGCGTGCGCCTCCGGGTCCTCGTCCAGGCACGAGACGGTGTGCCCGTCGCGCAGCATCGAGCGCGCCAGGGACGAGCCCACTCGGCCTGCTCCAACGATCAGGATGAACACAACCTGGATGCTACTCAGCGGAGCGCCCCGCGAAGCTAGCCGCTCGCGCTCGAAGCCGCATTCTCCGCTGCCGGTCCCCTAAGGCTCCGGGGGCGCCGTCACCAGCACGGGGCAGGGCGCCTTCTTCAGCACGTACTCGGTGACCTCGCCGACCTCCGGCGGCCGCGATCCGCCGACGCCGCCGAGCACCGCCCCGCCCTTCACCCGGGTCGGGGGCTCGCCCCCCATCACGATCACCTCCACCCCGCGCCGCCGCGCCTCCTCAACGATGCCCGCGCCGACGCTCCGCGCCGGAACCATGTCGGTTTCCACGTCCACAGACTCGTACTCCTCGCCCACCTCCTTCGCCCGCCTGAGGGCGGCCTTCGCCTCATCCACCCGCTCGCGCGGCGGCGGCGCATCGAGCGGCACCGTCAGGGGCAGCTCCATCACGTAGATCACATCTAGGCGCGGGCGCTCCTCGCCCGGCTCGTCCGCAGCGTCCGCGAGGCGCCCAGCCGTCCCCACGATGTCGTCGTCCAGCTTCGTCCCGAAGACCGGCACCAGGATGTTCCCGTACTCGGCCGCCTGCACCTCCTTGCGCAGCGCCTGCTCGGGAACTGACACCCGCTGCGTCAACGTCGTCCCCTCGACGAGCTTCCGGTAGACGACGTACGCGATCAGCCCGAACACCATCCACCCTCCTCCGACCCAGCGCGCCCGGGCGTGGAAGACGAGCACCGCCACCCACAGCAGGAGCATCAAGACCGCCCCGAGGAGCGCCGGGACCGGCAGCGCGCGACCTCCGATCCGCACGTCGAACGGGATCCGGTAGGGGCGCTCCCGATCCGGCTCCGTCCAGCGCAGGCGCAGGATGGACAGGTGCGCGATCGCGATCGCGAGCGTGGCGCCGAACGCGTAGATCTCCGCCAGCAGGCGAACGTCGGTGGGGATCGCGAGCCCCATCGCCATCACGCCTGCCACCAGGATCGCGATGTACGGAGTCGCGCGGCCGCTCAGCTTGCCCAGCCAGCTCGGCACCTGCCTGTAGCGCGCCAGCGCGTACATATGCCTGGAGAGCCCCAGCATCGACGTCGCCGCCGCCCAGGTGAGGACAACCGGAGCGACCGCCACCACTCCCACCTGCAGCACGACGGACAGCCAATGCGGGTCATAGCTCATCACCACGCCCAGAATCGGCTCCTCGATGAAGCGCTCGCCCAGTGGGGTGTGCGCCCCGTTCGGCCCCTCGACCACCGGCACCGCCATCAAGGCGATCGCCGCCATCCCCGCGTACATGACGGGCAGCAGCATGGCGCTCGCGCCCACCACCCGCTTGAGGTCGCGCCGACGCCAGCTGAAGTCCGGCGCCAGGTCCGATGCCGCCTCGATCCCTGCGAACGCCAGCGTGGCAACGGCAAGCGCCTCGACGATGTGCTTGACCGAGGGGGTCGTGAACAGGTCGACGTGCGACGTCAGCCGATCCGGATGGAAGGCCACGATGGCGCCCGCGACGATCACCGCCGCCTGAATGACGACGTCCGCGACCGCCACGACGATCAGCGGGCGCTGGCGCACGTAGCGCGTGAAACCGCCGATGTTGATCGCGGCCGCCAGCACGATCACTACCGCGACCACCGCGATCTCCGCCCAACCGTGCGTGAACCCACCCCACAGCGGGCCCAGGTAATGCGCGACCGAGATCGCCGCGAACGAGATGATGATGATGTAGTCGATGAGGATCGCCCACCCCGCCACGAAGCTCATGAGCTCGTTGAAAGCGTGGCGCGCGAACGACGAGGAGCCGCCGCGCTCGCCGTACATCCCGCCACCCTCGACGTAGGTGAGGGCCGCGAGCACGAGCAGCAGGCCGGCCGCCAGGAAGATCAGCGGCGTGAGCCCGAGGCCGAAGCCCGCGACGACCCCGATCGAGAAATAGAGCGAGAACCCGATCGCCGCGTAGGCGACCGCGACCTGGAGCGGGACCCCGAGGAAACGCCCCGTCAGCGGCCCGGGACCGACCTTGACGGGCGGCAACCGGCGACGGAACAGCCGCCCGCCCCGCCCGTCCGCTCCATCGCCGGACCCAGCCGGCGGCTGGGATGGGCCGTCCTCGCTCAACTCCGCGACCGCAGCGCGATGTAGAGACGAGCCACGCCGATCCCGATGAACAGCAGCCCGAGCCAGAGGCCGGCGGATGCGAAGGTCCCCCCGTTCGCCAGCGTCACGATCAGGATGGCGAGCCCGAACCCGATGATCACCACCGAGAAGATGCGCGTAACCGCGCGGTACAGCTGATCCGGGGGCGCTGCCATCGGCACCGATTCTATTTTCAGGCGCCCCGAATCAGGGGCCTATCCCGTCAGGCGGGAACGGGCGGCTTGGAGCCCGGCTGGGCGGCGACGATCACCCGCGTCGGGCGCTTGGCGAGAACCGTCTGGAGCGTCCTGCCGTACAGCGGCTTGCCGTTCCGGTATCGCAGCGGCATCACGATCGCGGCCGCCTTGATGTCACGCGCCTCCTCGATGATCGCCCTCGCCTCCTGTCCGGGCCGCACCCGGACGACGTGCCCGGTCACCCGCATCCCGCCGATGATCTTCGCCTGCTCGATCTTGCTCTGCGCCTCGCTCTCCTCGTCCTCGAGCTCCGCATCGAGCGGCAGGTGGGTGGGGACGGTCACGATCGCCACGACGTGGATCCCCCGCCGCCGGCGGGCGGCCAGGCGAACCGCCGTGGCCACGGCCTCGTCCGAGAAGGAATCGCTCTCGAAGACGACGAGGACGCTCTTGTACTCCACCTCCTCGACGCCGAGCGGCTCGGGCGTCACCACCTTGACCGTCTCGCGCAGGGGCAGCTGCTGGCGGCGCCTGTAGGCCGCGTACAACAACACGCCGAACACCATCCACCCCGCGCCGACGAGGCCGGTCGTCGTGTGCAGCGCGATCACGATGACCCACGCCGCGAACGTTCCGATGCCGCCGAGGACCGCCGTGATCGGGATCTCGAATCCGAACGCCTGAACGTTCAGGGGCGGCTTCCAGAGCCGCTTTCGATCCGGTTGTCGCTGGCGCAGCCGGATCACGGCCACGTGGGCGATCGTGAACGACAGCATCGCCCCGAACGAGTACATCGTCGCCAGGAAGTCGGTCTCCCCGGGGAGCATCGTCAGTGCCGCGATGGCGGAGAACGCGAGGATCGCGATGTAGGGCGTGTGGAAGCGCGGGTGCACCTGCCGGATACGGTCGGGCAGCTGGCGGTGCTGGCCCATCGAGAACGTCAGGCGGGAGACCCCGATCAGGCCGGCGTTCGTCGCGATGACGAGGATCACCGCGGCAAGCACGCCGACGTAGTACCGCAGGATGTCCGTGAGGCTGGCGCCCAACCCCAGATGCTCGACGATTCCCAGCACCGGATCGTCGGCGAACTTGGTCCCCAGGACCGTGCTGTAGTGGCCAGCCGCGTCCTGCGTGACCGGCATCGCCGAGAGGGCGACGATCGGGATCAGCACGTAGAGCACGAGCACCGCCACCACCGTGAGGGCGACCCCCCGCGGGATCGTCCGCGGCGCATCGCGCGCCTCCTCGGACATGTTGGAGATCGTCTCGATCCCGGTGTAGGCGATCATCCCGACCGCGATCCCGAGGGCGAAGTCGCCCCACGTCGGCGCCACGCCCAGGTGCACGTTGTTCACCAGGATGTCCGGGCTCAGGACGAGCGCGATCCCGATCCCCACCAGCACGATCTGCGTGAAGAGATCGCCGATCGCGAGCGCCAAGTTCAGCTTCGACGATTCCTCGGTCCCCTTGATGTTGAGCGCCGCGAGCAGCCCCACCAGGACGATCCCCGCGATCACGTCGCCCGGCCCGTGTCCCAGCGACGGCCAGAACACGCTCAGGTAGTGCGGAACGAAGAACGCCGAGATGGCGACCGTGATCACGTAATTGAGCATCTGCGCCCAGGCCGCCACGAACGAGGCGAGCTCGTTGAACGCGTGGCGCGCGAAGCTCGACGACCCGCCCGCCTCCGGGTACATCACCGTTGCCTCGGTGTAGGTCGAGGCGGTGAACGCAAAGATCACGCCGGCGATGACGAACGCGATGGGCGTCAGCCCGAGCGCGAACGCGGCCGTGACGCCAAGGGCGTAGTAGATCGACGATCCGACGTTCCCGTACGCGGCCGAGAACAGCGCCCCGGTGCCGTGCACCCGGCGCAGCGTTTCCTCTCTGGGATGCCGCTCAGCCATTTAGCCGACTATAGGCCCGGGCCGAGCGGCGCCGCGGGCGTAAGGCGCCTACAAATGCACGATCGGGATGATCAGGATCGCCACGATGTTCGCGACCTTGATCATCGGGTTGATCGCCGGCCCCGCGGTGTCCTTGTAGGGGTCGCCGACCGTGTCGCCGGTCACCGCCGCGGCATGGGCCTCCGACCCCTTGCCGCCGAAGGCGCCGTCCTCGATCAACTTCTTGGCGTTGTCCCACGCGCCGCCGCCGGCGGTCATCGAGATCGCCGTGAACAGGCCGACCACGATCACGCCGATCAACAGGCCGCCGAGGGCCTCCGCGCTGATCAGACCGACGATCAATGGGATCACGATCGCGATCAGCGACGGCGCGATCATCTCGCGCTGAGCGGCAGCCGTGACGATGCTCACGGTGCCGCCGTACTCCGGTCGCTCCGTGCCCTCCATGATCCCCGGGTTCTCGCGGAACTGGCGCCGCACCTCCTCGACCACCTGGCCGCCCGCGCGCCCGACCGCCTCGATCGCGAGCGCCGCGAACAGGTAGACCATCAGCCCCCCGATCAACAGCCCGATCAGGATCGGCGGCGAGGTCAGGTCGAAGTTGAGGACCTGGTTCGCGCCGGCCTCGGCCTGAAGCTCCTGACGGAACGCGGTGAACAGCACCAGTGCCGCCAGGGCGGCGGAGCCGATCGCGTACCCCTTGGTCACGGCCTTGGTCGTGTTGCCGACCGCGTCGAGGGGATCGGTGACGTTGCGGACGTCCTCGGGCAGGTCGGCCATCTCCGCGATCCCACCCGCATTGTCGGTGATCGGGCCGAACGCGTCGAGCGCGACGATCAACCCGGTGAGCGAGAGCTGCGCCATCACCGCTACGCCGATCCCGTAGATCCCGCCGAGCTCGTTCGCGCCGAGGATCGCGAGCGCGATCAGGAGCGCCGGCGCCGCCGTCGATTGGAGGCCCTGCGCGAGCCCCTGGATGATGTTGGTCGCGTGGCCGGTGACCGAGGCGCGGCTGATCGTCTTGACCGGCCGGAACCGAGTGGACGTGTAGTAGTCGGTGATGATGAACAGCCCCGCCGTCACGGCGACCCCGATCACCGCGCAGAGCCACAGGTCGGTGACAGAGGGCACGGCGTTGAGGTTGGCCGCCTTGAAGGTAATGTCGTCCATGAGCCACTTGGTGACGGGGTAGAACGCGGCCACCGAGAGGATCCCCGACACCGCCAGCCCCCGATACAGAGCGCCCTCGACCTTGTCGCCTCGAGTCCGCACCGAGAGCGCCCCGATGATCGAGGCCAGGATCGCCACCGCGCCGATCACCAGCGGGAAGATCGCGACCTCGCGCGACTCGGCGAACGTCAGCACCCCCAGCAGCATCACGGCGACGGACGTCACCGCATAGGTCTCGAAGAGGTCCGCCGCCATCCCAGCGCAGTCCCCGACGTTGTCGCCCACATTGTCGGCGATCACCGCCGGGTTGCGGGGATCGTCCTCCGGGATTCCGGCCTCAACCTTGCCTACGAGGTCGGCGCCGACGTCGGCGGCCTTGGTGAAGATGCCGCCGCCGAGACGCGCGAAGACCGAGATCAGCGAGCCGCCGAAGCCAAGACCGACCAGGGCGTCGACCGCCTCCTTGTCGGTCTGGTTGGTGATGATCAGGATCCCGTAGTAGCCGGCCACGCCGAGGAGGGCCAGCCCCACCACCAGGAGCCCGGTGACCGAGCCGCCCTTGAACGCGACATCGAGCGCCGGGGGCACTCCGCCGCGCGCGGCCTCCGCAACCCGGGCGTTCGCCCGCACCGACACGTTCATGCCTATGAATCCGGCAGCGCCGGAGAGCGCGCCGCCGATCACGAAGCCGATCGCGGTATCGAGGTTCCGGAGGACTATGAGCAGAATCGCCAGGACGATTGCGACGCCGGCGATGATCGTGTACTGGCGCGTGAGGTACGCCTTCGCGCCCTCCTGCACCGCGCCCGAGATCTCCCGCATCCGGTCGTTGCCGGGCGAGCGGGTGAGGAGGCGGCGGGTGATCACGGCGCCGTAGACGACAGCGGCGGCGGCGCACGCCAGCGCGATCACGACGCCGTAGTCGGTCAGGAACTTGGTCAAGTCTTCGTCCTCCGTTGGCGGGTGGGGATGTACGGGCGGCCGTCCCGGGGCCGCCGAAGCGCGGGGAGCATAGTGGACCCAACCCCGTCCCTTGCGGTCCGCCGCGCGGGACCGTCAGGTCCCAGGCGGCGTCCACAGACGCGACGGACCGCGCTGCTGACCGCCGCCAGGCGGGGGCTGTTCGCCGCCCGTTCCGGGCTCCGGGCCCGGCTCCTCCCCTCCCCCGGCCTGCTTGGCGTACAGCATCTGGACCTCGGCCAGGGCGCTTCGCACCTGCGCCGCGGGCTCGGGGTCCAGCAGGTCGATCACGGCGCGGACCGCCTCGATCCCGATCCGCCCCTGCTCCAGATCGCGCTCGTCCTCCTTGGCGATCCGTCGAGCGGCGAGGTTGAGCACGCTCACGACGCTCTCGAGCAACAGGTCCTGGACGCGGACCTTGCGGAGCTGCTCCTCGATCCGCCGGTGCATCTCCTCCTGGCTGGGCTGTGCCTGCCCCTCCCCGTCGTTCGGCCGTGCCGGGCCCTCCTCTGCGTTCACGCTGTCGACACCCCCTCGGGTACATAGGTGCGTTGTGTCTCGGCCACCGACTCTCTGTAGATCTCCTCGATCGACGCGCCACCGGCAAGCGCCCGGTAGGCGCGCTGGGCGCCGTTCTCGTCCGGAATCGAGACGTCGATCCCGAGCGCCTTCCGTGCCGGCGCGGTCCACGCGACCAGGCGCTCGATCGCGGCGCGCGTGGGAATCTCCTCGCGCGCCGCGAAGTCGATCATCTCGCCGTCCATCCCGTACCGGATCGCGCGCCAGAGGTTCTCCTCGATCTCGCGCTGGCGCAGCGGCTGCGCAAGCGTCCCCTCGTCGTAATCGAGGGCGGTCTGAGCGATGCAGGCGGCGATCAGTCCCGCCAGACCAAACGACTCGCTGCCGCGGGCCTGGGCGTCGCAGATCCGCAGCTCGACCGTCCCGAATGCAAGGTGCGGACGCACGCTCCACCACAGCTGAGTGGCCTCGACGATCGATCGCGTCCGAATGAGCACGTCGATGAAGTCCGCGTAGGCGCTCCAGTCCCCGAACGGCTCGTGCACTCCGCAGCGGGGAAAGACGCGTGTGAAGATCTCGGTGCGCGCGGTGTGAAGACCGGTCTCGCGCCCGTCCAGGAACGGGGAGTTCGCCGAGAGCGCAAGTAGCTCCGGAAGCAGCCCGCGCAGGTAGTCGCACACCGCGACCGCGCGGTCCGAGCCGCGCACGCCCATGTGGACGTGCATGCTCCAGGTGCTGTTTCGCTGCGCCACCCAGCGGAGCTCCTCTCGAAGCCGCCGGTAGTGCGGCGTGTCGATGATCCGCTGGTCGAGGTAGCTGGCCCATGGATGCGTTCCGGTCGCGGCCAGGTCGATCCCGAGCTCGTGGGCGGTGGCGAAGAGCCGGGCGCGCCGGTCGCGCTGGCGCTCGACCGCCTCCGCGAACGTCTCCGAGCGCCCGGAGCGGATCTCGATCTCCGACGAGATCAGCTCGCCAACCGCCGACTCGGCGAGCACCTCGTCCTCCTGACATGCCGCGTACAGCTCCTCGAAGCGGTGCTCGAGGTCCAGCGTCTCGGGGTCGACGAGCGCGAACTCCTCCTCCAGGGCGATGGTGAAGTCGGTCGAGGCCTCGAACCGCTCCCGCGCCTCCTCCAAGTTCAGGTGCGAGTCAACGCCCGAGCTCATAGTGAGTTATGTCAAATAGAAGTACAGCGCGTAGAGCAGGTCGACCGCCGGGCTCGACGTGTGGACGGTCACGTCCGGCGGCACCTGGAGAAGCTGCTCGGAGTAGTTGAAGACGATCTTCACCCCAGCGTCGACGAGCCGGTCGGCGACCTCCTGAGCGGCGGCCGAGGGGACGGCAAGGACGCCGACGACAACGTTCTGCTCCTCCACCACCGAGGAGAGCTCGCCCACGTCGTGGACCTCGACCTCGCCAAACCTCTTGCCCACGAGCTTCGGATCGACGTCGAAGATCGCGACGATCTGAAAGCCATGGTCGGCGAAGATGTCCGAGCTCGCGATCGCCTGACCCAGGTTTCCGGCCCCGAACAGGACGATGTTGTGCTTGCCTGAGCTCCGCAGGATCCTCCGGATCTCATCCACCAGGGAGTCGACGCGATAGCCCACGCCACGCTTGCCGAACTTGCCGAATCCGGAGAGATCGCGGCGGATCTGGGTGGAGTTGATGTGCGTGTACTCGGCGAGCTCCTGCGAGGAGATCGTCTCCTTGCCCATCTTGCGCGCCTGAATCAGGACCTGCAGGTAGCGCGAAAGACGAGCGGCCACGCCAAGCGACAGCCGATCGCCGTCGGTGAGAGACAGCTCTGTCGCGGTCCGGTCCGCCACTGCGTCGTCGCTCATCGCCGTTTCGAGCCCGCTTCGTCGGTCATGCGGTGGCTCCTTCCGCGGCAGTGCGGCTCAGCCGGCGAAAAGCGTGGCGCACTTGAAATGTGCGCGAGCGAGCGATGACGCGGCCTGGCACCGGTTTGCAGGCGGCTGAGTCGTGCTGTCGTGGGAGGAGTCACCGCTAAAACCGGACAGTACCGGTCCCGCGCTGGGTGAGTGCCTCATGAAGCTCGACGGGCTCCACGTGGAGCTCCGCGACGATCGTCCCGTCCACCTCGACGACCGGGATGCGCTCGAGAAAGCGGGCGAGCAGCTCGTCGTCCCGGTCGATGTCGATCTCGCGCAGCTCGAATTCGCCCCCGGATCGCCGTATGGAGAGGATCGTCTCCCGCGCCACGTCGCACAGATGGCAGCCCGGCCGCGTGTAGAGCGTGACCACGCTCACGCGGCGGCGGTCCAGTCCAGGTATCGCGGATATGGGGCGGGATCCAGAAACCGCGCCGCCGACGCGATCATTGCGGCGTTGTCAGTACAGAGCTCCCCGGGCACGAGCTTCAGCCGCAGCCCCCGTTCCTCGCAGAGCCCGGCCGTGCGCTCCCGCAACAGCGAATTGGCCGCGACCCCTCCGCCGAGCGCGACGGCCTCCCAGTCCCCCGTCGCCAATCCCCGCTCGAGCTTGCCGACCAGCTGCCCGACGACGGCCGCCTGGTAGCTCGCCGCGACGTCCGGGCGCCGGCGTTCGAGCTCGGCCTCGTCGAGCTCGCGGACCGTATATAGAAGGGCTGTCTTCAGCCCGCTGAAGCTGAAGTCGAGTCCGGGATCGCGGGTCATCGCCACCGGGAACTCGAACGCCGTCGGATCGCCATCTCGAGCGTTCCGCTCGATCGCGGGGCCGCCCGGATATCCCAGCCCGAGGAGGCGCGCGCCCTTGTCGAGCGCCTCACCGGCGGCATCGTCGAGCGTCTGCCCCAGAACCTCAAACCTCTCGTGGGAGGTCACCCCGGCGAGCAGCGTGTGACCGCCGCTCGCGATGAGGCACAGAAACGCCGGCTCCAGCGGGTCGGGCTCGAGGAAGTTCGCCGCCACGTGCCCGTGAAGATGATCGACACCGATCAACGGCTTTCGCAGCGGCGCGGCCAACCCCTTCGCCGTCGCCACACCCACCAGGAGAGCGCCGACCAGGCCGGGCCGGGTGGTGACCGCGAGCGCGTCGACGTCCGCGAGCTCCACGTCGGCCTGGGACAACGCCGCCTCGACCACGGGGTTCACGAGCTCCAGGTGGTGGCGCGACGCGACCTCCGGAACCACGCCGCCGTAGCGCGAGTGGGCGGCGGCCTGCGACGAGATGACGTTCGAGAGGATCCGGGCGTCGTCGGTCACCGCGGCGCAGGTGTCGTCGCAGGACGTCTCGAGTCCGAGGAGGATCAAGCCTCGACCGGGGACCGCATCTCCAGCCACATGATCACCGCGTCCTCCCCGTTGTCGTGGTAGTAGCGGCGGCGGTGCCCGGCGCGACGGAACCCGAAGCGCTCGTACATGGCGATCGCTCCGTGGTTGGAGGTGCGCACCTCGAGCGTGTAGCGGGCGTCGTCGCCAGCCTCCTCGAAGAGGCGCTCCAGCATCCTGCGGGCGATCCCCTGGCGGCGGACCTCCGGGCTCACGGCGACGTTCATGAGGTGCCAAACGTCCGCGTAGCGTGAGCACACGAGGTATCCGACGAGGCCGTCGTCGCTGGCCGCCGCGAGGCAGATTCCCGACGGCTTCGAGAGCTCGAGGACGAACATGGCGAGCGACCACGGCGTCTGGAACGAGCGGCGCTCGATCGCGAGCACCGACGGGAGGTCGCTGTACGTGAGTCTCCTAAGGCGAATCTCGTTCAAGCCAAAGCTGCGCGTCGGGTGGTCTCAGATAGATGGGCTGGATCGCCTCGGGCGGGGACGGGGCGCCGCCCTCGGCAAGCCGGCAGACGTGCCGCGCCCAGACCCGGTGCGCCGAATCCGCAGTCCGGAGAACCTCAGCGCCCGCGGCCTCCAGCTCACGGCGGAATCGTAGCGCCCCCGATCCGGCGGCCAGCACGGTCTCGGACAGCCCGCGAAGCCGGTCGCCCAGCTCCTCGGGCGAGGCGACGAACGGCCCCCACCGCTCCTCGCCGTCCGGGCCGAACATCGCGGCGAATACCTGGCCGCGGCGCGCGTCCAGAACAGCCAGCCGCTGTCTGCCGATCGCATCGCCGCCGTCGCCGATCCCCAGCCCCAGCGCGGCCAGCGTCCCAACCGGGACGATGAGCTTGCCGAGCGCCTGGGCGATCGCGCGCGCACTCGCGAGCCCCACGCGCAACCCGGTGAAGGAACCGGGGCCGATCCCCACGGCCAGCTCGTCGACCGCCTCCCAGCCGCCGCTCTCGCCCACCGCCGACTCCAGCTCCACGAGCAGAGCCTCGGAGTGCCGCGGATGGCCGCCCTCGGGCCTGGGAACGAGCCGCTCCGCCACGACCTCCGAGTCGCGGGTCACCGCGACGCTCACGTCGTCGGTTGCGGTATCGAGGCCGGCGATGGTCTTCATGGCTCACGGACCGTGATCCGCCTGTTGTCGCCGCCGTCATGGACGAGCTCGACCTCCAATGAGATCCGCTCGAGGGCCGGCTCGGCGGCGCGTGGCCACTCGATGAAGGCGATCGCGTCGTCGGTCAGGTAGTCGTCGAGGAGACAGGGATCCTCGTCCTCCATGCCCTCGAGGCGATACAGGTCGAGGTGGGAGACCGGGACGCGCCCGCGATAGCGCTGGCCGATGGTGAAGGTCGGCGACGTGACGGGTTCGGTGACGCCGAGCGCCCTGCAGGCGCCGCGGATGAGGGTGGTCTTCCCGGCTCCCAGCTCGCCGCTCACCAGCACCACGTTCCCGGGTGCCAGCTCTGCAGCGATCCGCGCGCCGACCTCCTCGGTCTCCGCGGGGCTCGACGTTCGGGTCAACTATCCGAACAGGTCGAGCTGGTCCGAGCCGGCCTCCGCCATGCCGCCCGCGGCGACCGCCTCCGGGGCGAGATCGGCCGCGCTCGGGCTCCCGCCCGCCACGTCCGGGCGTGGCCTCGAGATCAGCTCAGGGAACTTCGCGAAGTCCTCGCGCAGGGTGTCGGCCAGGGACGGAGTGCGCAGGGCCGCCGCCGGGTGAAGCAGCGGCATGAGGAACACCGTCCGGCCCCCGATCTCGTGGACCTGCACCGTCCCCCGTACCTTCGTGATCCCGGTCCGACTCCCGGTGAGCAACTTGGTGGCGAAGTTGCCAAGCGTGCCGATGACCCGTGGCTCGATCAGCTCCACCTGCCGGTAGGTGTACGGCTGGCAGGACTCGATCTCGATCGGCTGGGGATCGCGGTTCCCGGGTGGACGGCAGCGAAGCACGTTCGTGATCCACACGTCCTCGCGAGCCATGCCGATCCCCTCGAGCAGCTCCGTCAGCAGAGCGCCAGCCCGACCCACGAACGGAAGCCCCTGGCGATCCTCCTCGGCTCCCGGCGCCTCGCCCACGAACATCAGGTCGGCGTCCGCGTTGCCGGCGCCGAAGACGACGTTGGTCCGCGTCTCCGAGAGCGGGCACAGCTCGCACACCGACGCCTCGCGATAGACCTCAACCAGACGCTCGCGGCGCTCCTCGCGGGTGGCGGTCACGACGTTCTTCCCTCTCCAGCGCCGCGCGCGCGCGAGCTCGCGCGCCTGAACCTGGCCTTGGCGTCGGTGCGAAGCTCGGCGTTCTTTCGCTCCTGCTTTCGGAGCTCGCCACCCGTCCTCACGAGCCGAAACGGCGCGCCGGGAGCCGAGTAGACGCGCGTTGCGCCCACGACACCGCACTGGCGACAGTCCGACGTCTCCGTCCCGGCGCCGGCGAGCTCCTCGAACCGGGCGCCACAGCGCCCGCACTCGAACTCATAAAGGGGCACGTGGGCGATGGTAGCCCCGCCATCCGCCTGATTTCCGGGCATCGACGGGAGGACCGAGGTTTCTTTCCCATTTGGCGGAATCCGGGGAGGCTCTAGGATCGCCCCCCTGGGGTCGCGAACGACATCCGAGCGGCCCGCGCTGAGGCACCGCTTCCTGATTTCGCCGGCGAGGGCCCTCCATATAATTCGATGAGGCCGCGACCCCACCGGGGGCGTGGACCGGCCGACAGGACCGGCGACTCACCAGAACAGCGCGATCGCCGTCTGGTATCTCCGATGAGGGAACTGGAACGGGAACTACCCACTGACGCCGCGCGAGCCGCGGACAGCCCGCCGATTCCACCGTTCGCGGTCATCGGACCGGGTCGGGTCGGTCGATCCATCGCCAC
>JBKPFQ010000110.1:0-6637 GCA_046728915.1 Actinomycetota bacterium
ACCTGGGGCTGATCGGCGCGCTTCTTTACCGGCGCGAGCAGGACGAGCCCGAGCGCACCTGCCCGCGTTGCGGGAAGGTGCTCAAGCTCTATGTGCAGGTCTGCCCGCGCTGCGGCCTGGACCTCTACCTACCGGAGCCGGTAGAGACTTCGGAGAGCGGCTCTAGCGCAACCAGGCCCTGACGATCGCGTTCGCGAATCCCAGGCCGTAGCGGACGACTGCCGGCTTCTTCGAGTGGCCGTGAAGGCGGCGCGCGACGGTCACCGGTACCTCCGTGGCGGGGATCCCCCGCTTGAGTGCCTCGATCAGGAACTCGGACGTGTGGAACTGCTCCTGCCGCAGGACCAGCTGGGAGAGCACGTCGGTGCGCACCGCCCGGTAGCCGTTGGAGCAGTCGCTCACCTTGGTGCCGGTGATGAGCGAGACCATGCGGTTGAAGAAGACGATCCCGAGCTCGCGTGCGCGGTGGTTGGGCTCGGCCTCGCCCAGGACGCGCGAGCCGTGCGCGACAGCGACCTCACCGGAGAGCACCGGCTCCACCAGGCGCTCCATCTCGGAGGGCAGGTGCTGGCCGTCGGCATCGAGCGTGACCACGATGCGCGCGTTCGAGTCCGCCATGAGGCGGTAGCCGGTCCGGAGCGCCGCGCCGCCGCCGCGATTGATCAGATGGCGGGCGACGACCCCGCCGTGCTCGGCGGCGATCTCGGCCGTCCCGTCCCTCGAGCCGTCGTCGACCACGAGACTGGCGGTCTCCACCGCGCAGACCGTCTCCGGGATCCTGTCCAGCACCCAGGCGATGCTGTCGGACTCGTTGTAGGCGGGGATCAGGACGCCGACCTTGTCGCGGAACTCCTCGGGATGGCCGTCCATCCTGAACTGCTCCCAGGCGAGACCCTCGAGGACGCCCGAGAGCTCGCGCGCGATCCGCGACCCCTGGGACAGGGCGCGCACGACCAGCAGGAACAGGATCAGGATCGCAAACACCGCCACGCCCACGATCCGGGTCCCGTTGGAACGCTTGAACGAGAACGCGCTGAGAATCGTGTCGAGGAGCTCGGTCCCCGAGACCACCGCGAGGCCGAGCGCGATGAGCAGCAGGATGATGACGTCGATGTTGCGGAGCGCCCGGCGGCGTGCGATCGCGAAGACCGCGATCGCGGCGGCGATCGCGAGGCCCGTGATCCGGATGGCGGTCAGCTCAGGCGGGAACAGATTTGCCTGCAAGATCGGGGAATCCACGGCGGCAAGAGAATAGATGGCGGCCTCACCGGCATTCGCGCACGCTCGTTCAGCCACCATCACCGTGACGCGGGTCCGTCCGCTACCCTCGCGCGATCATGAGAATCCTCATCCTCGGTGGTGACGGATACCTCGGCTGGCCGACCGCGATGCGGTTCTCGGCGGCGGGCCACGAGGTCGCCGTGGTCGACAACTTCTCGCGGCGGCGCTGGCACACCCAGCACTCGACCGACTCACTGACGCCGATCGGCTCGCTCGCGGATCGGATCGAGGCCTGGAGGGAGGTCTCCGGCAACGAGGTTCGAGCCTTCGTGGGATCCATCGAGGACGGAAAGTTCCTCGACCGCGTGATCGCCGAGACCGTGCCCGAGACGGTCATCCATTACGGCGAGCAGCCGTCGGCGCCGTACTCGATGAAGTCTCGTGCCACGGCCGTGGAGACCCAGTACACGAATGTCATTGGGACGTTGAACCTGCTGTTCAGCCTCCGCGACCTGGTGCCGGATTGCCACCTGGTCAAGCTCGGCACGATGGGCGAGTACGGCACCCCCAACATCGACATCGAGGAGGGATTCATCGAGATCGAGCACAAGGGGCGCAGGGACACGCTCCCCTTCCCGAAGATGCCAGGCTCCCTCTACCACCTGTCGAAGGTCCACGACTCCCACAACATCCACTTCGCGTGCCGGGTCTGGGGTCTTCGGGCCACCGATCTCAACCAGGGCGTCGTCTACGGCATCGAGACGGACGAGTCGGTGGCCGACGATCGGCTGGTCACGCGCTTCGACTACGACGAGTACTTCGGCACCGTCCTCAACCGCTTCTGCGTCCAGGCGGTGATCGGCCATCCGCTGACCGTCTACGGCGAGGGCGGCCAGACGCGTGGCTTCCTGAACATCCGCGACACGCTCCAGTGCCTGGAGCTGGCGGTCAACAACCCGGCTGAGCTGGGCGAGTTCAGGGTCTTCAACCAGTTCACGGAGCAGTTCTCCGTGGCCGAGCTGGCGGAGCTCGTTAAGCGCAGCGGCGCGGAGCTCGGCTACGAGGTCCTCGTGCACAACTTTCCCAATCCGAGAATCGAGGCTGAGCGCCATTACTACAACGCAGCCAACACGAAGCTGATCGACTTGGGCCTGAAGCCGCACCATCTGGGGGAGGAGCTCGTCCGATCGATGCTCAAGATCATCGACCGCTATAAGGGCCGCGTGATCGACCGCGCGATCCTGCCGCGGACCCGCTGGAAGCCGGGCGAGCTGGAGGGTGAGGTCGCGGGCCCAGCCAGTCGGACTCCGAGCGC
Source organism: Actinomycetota bacterium (assembly GCA_046728915.1). Lineage (GTDB taxonomy): Bacteria > Actinomycetota > Thermoleophilia > Solirubrobacterales > 70-9 > AC-56. Next base: position 2,537 of record JBKPFQ010000110.1, read on the forward strand.
GTAGTCGAGTAGCGCGGGGTGGAGGCGCCCGGCGAGCCATGGACCGCGGGATCTCAGGCGACACGCGGAGACTGGGCGCGACCGCGGCCGCCGCGATGGCGCTGGTCGTCGCATCGCTTGGTACCGGCCCGGTCGCCGGCGCCCAGCGACCTACGTGCATGGGCGCCACCGCGACGGTCGTGGGCTCCAAGCATCGGGACCGCATCCACGGGACTCCCTACCGGGATGTCATCGATGCCAGGGGCGGCAACGACGTCATCGTCGGCAACGGCGGCAGGGACAGGGTCTGCGGCAGACCCGGCCGCGACTCGATCACGGGTGGCGTCGACTCCGATCGGCTGGAGGGCGGGTCCCGGGACGACCGGCTCACCGCGAAGAACGGCGACGATCTCGTGGTCGGGGTAGAGAGCAAAGCTGTACCGAGTGGTCGACCAGCAAGATCCGGGCGCAGTCGGGCGGCCACATATATTCAGCCCCGGCGAACCAGGACCTCGGGTTACCGTTACTCCGTCCTCGCGACTTGCTAGCGTGCCTCGCGACCTGCTGAAGCACCCGCCACATATCCGCGGGTAGCGGGGGACCCAATCGTTTGGGGCGAATCGCGGCCTGATGGCCGTGTAGCGCCAGTTCTTCGGCGCGAGCCCGTCAGCTAACCCCGTAAGCATCGAAAGAGCGGTTTTGAACGTGAACTTGTCCGCTGGCGCGATCGCGCCCAAGCGCATGATTATCCTGGCCATCGTGGCGACGGTGGCGCTGATCCTCCTGCCGATCGCGACGGTGCAACCCGCTGCTGGCCAGCGTCCGAAGTGCCTCGGGTCAACCGCCACGATCGTCGGGACGAAGAATTCGAACCACATCCACGGCACTCCGGGCCGCGACGTGATCGTCGCCAAGGGCGGCAACGACGTCATCGTCGGCGATGGCGGACGCGACAAGATCTGCGGCGGGCCCGGCAGCGACCCGATCAACGGGGGCGGTCGCGACGATCGGCTGGTGGGCGGGCCCGGCGATGACCGAATCTGGAGCCACGGGGGAAACGACATGATCGTCGGCGACAACGCCAACCCGTTTGGCAGCGCGACCGCCGCGACCGGCAGCGACTACATCAACGGCGGGTTCGAGCGTGATCTCGAGATCGGCGACAACTACGGGCGCTCCCTCGCGGCCGGAGGCAGCCACGACCGCATCGTGGGCCTGGCGGCGCATGATCGGCTGATCGGCGACAGCGCGGTGGCCGGAGCCGGGACGGCGGTGGGCAGAGCCCCCGATAAGCTCACGGGCGCTGGGGACAACGACCTCGTCGTCGGCGACAGCTTTTCTCCGCGTGGCCGAGCGATCGGCGGGGGAAACGACGACCTGAGCGGCGGCCCCGAGAAGGACCTCATCATCGGCGACAGCCTCACCCATACGGGTACGGCGATCGGAACCGGCAACGACAGTCTTCACGGTCTCACCGGCGCTGACGTCCTTCGCGGCGACAACGTCGCCAGCAGGCCGGGAGGTGCTGCCACGAAGGGCGGACTCGACTTGCTCACTGGAGGACCGGGAAACGACCACCTCAACGGTGGCCCCCGGCGCGACAACTGCTCCGGCGGTCCGGGGCGCGACTGGGCCAGGAAGTGCGGCGGCTGGGTCATCGGCGTTCCGTAGGCGCGCCAGACCGATCGCACTAGCGGAGGTGTCGGCCCGGACGGCTCACCACCAGTCCTGAGCCGCGCGCAGCGCGGCGAAGGGGCGAGGTCCCGAAGGGACCGAGTGCGCCAGCCGTGCTTCCTTTCCCTGAGCGCGCGGCGCCTCGGCGTCCCCTTTTCCGGGTGGCTGTGATAAGGCCCGGAGGACCCTGGGGAGAGCCTGTGCGGCGGTATGCGCGGGGCCGGTGGGCCGGTCGCGCTTGTTCTCGGCAGGCATCCCGGGCCATTTCATGCGTTGGCGTACGGTTCCCGCGATGCCTACGAAACGCAAGCCCGCCCCGCCGAGCGGCCCCGGCGCTGCCGGCAAGCGGCTCTGGCGGTCCATCGTCAACGACGTAGCCCCGGACTGGGAGCTCGACGGTAAGGACCTGGCGCTGCTGGCGGAGCCCTGCAAGCCCGCCGACACCCTCGACAAGCTCGAGAAGGCCGTCAAGCGGGAGGCGAGCGCGGGCCGCATCACGTGCGAACCGGCTCCGGGCCGTCGCGTCGCGGTTCGGCTCCAGTCGATAGCGGCGAGGAGCTTCTGCTGCGTCTGGCGGACCTTGTTCGCCTGGTCGATGGCGGGGTGGAGGCGAGACGGTATTGACCGAGTCCGGCAGGCCGCTAGTACCACGCCAACCTCTCCGGGAGCGCCAACGCGAACACGGGCAACGATCACCTCGGGGGCGCCGGCGGCAAGGACCTGATGATCGGCGACAACTACGCGTCCAAGAGCGCGCAGGGGAGCAGTCACGACGAGTTCCGGGCATCAAATGGAGGCGACATCCTCATCGGCGACAGCGCGGTCACTGGGGCCGGTACGGCTCGCGGAGGCGCCCCCGATCAGATGGGCGGGGCCGACCAGCACGATCTCGTCATCGGCGACAGCTATTCGCCTCGTGGCAGGGCGATGGGTGGGGCCAAGGACGTTCTCAACTCGGGACCGGACGGCCATGTGATCGTCGGCGACAGCTACACCAGGTCCGGGATCGCGATCGGGTCCGGCTCGGACCGACTGCACGGGCTGACCGGAGCCGACAGCATGTTCGGGGACAACCGGGCCGCGAGTGGAGGGCGCTTGCGCGGCGGGGGCCGCGACCTGCTCACGGGCGGCGGGGGAAACGACCACCTCCACGGCGGCCCCAAGAACCACCGTTGCGCCGGAGGCCCTGATCGGGAAACCCAGACCGAGTGTGAGCTGGTCATGGGAGTTCCCTAGCCAGGGCCCGGCGATCCGAGTTCCGAGGCGGTACCCAGGACCCTGGGTCGAGCCGGGGCAGGAGCCCTAAAGCAACAGCGCGAAGAAGCCGATCAAGGGAGTGCTATGGGTCGTACGGAGGGGAGCAGCAACGGGCGCGGTCGCGCGAAGCTCGGACTGCTGCCGTTCGCGGCGCTGATCGCTGTCCTCGTCGGCCTCGTGGTGGCCGCGGCCAGCAGTGCGCGAGCCAAGCCGACCTGCTTCGGCAAGCCGGCGACGATCGTCGGCAACAACAACTCCAACACGATCAGCGGCACCGCCCGCAAGGACGTCATCTATGCGGGCGGCGGCAACGACAAGATCGAGGCCAGGAACCACAAGGTCGACCACGGCCGGGACATCATCTGCGGCGGGAATGGGAGCGACAAGATCGTCGGCGACAACAAGTCCGAGAAGATCATCGGCGGTCCCGGCAAGGACGTCGTCACGGCGGGCAACGGCAACGATCTGATCGTTGGCGACAACGCCAATCCGAAGGGCAACGAGAGCGGTCCCACCGGCAAGGACGACCTCGCCGGCTCGGGCGGCGACGATTTCATGGTCGGGGACAACTGGGCGACCGGCAGCGTCAGCGGCGCGAGCAACGACATCAACTTCCGGGCCGCCGCGGGCCGTGACACGGTCATCGGCGACGACGCCTCCGTGGGCGGCGGGAACGCCACCGGCGGCGGGAACGACCGCCTGGGCGGTGCCAACGGGAACGATCTCGTGGTCGGCGACAGCTACGCGAAGAGCGGCGTCGCCACCGGCGGTGGTAACGACGACAACAACAGCGGCCCCGGGAAGGACGTGGCCGTCGGCGACAGCTACAGCGAGACTGGGAAGGCCACGACCGGCGGCGGTAGCGCCATCGACGAGCTCCAGGGCGCAGATGGCGGGGACTTCGGCAAGACCTGCAAGCGCGGGGCATGCGACGACGTCTTCTACGGCGACAGCTTCGTCGCATCCTGTGGCGACGACGCGACTATCGTGGCGATCACCTGCCAGGCGGCGCGGGCGACCGGGGGCGGTCCCGACCGGCTGACGCCCGATCAGGGCAACGACTTCATGAACGGCGGCCTCCCCGACCCGGATCAGGTCTCGGGCAGCGCCGACAACGTCGACCGTTGCGCCGGGGGAAAGGGCACCGACACCGCCACCAGGTGCAAGGACATCCAGGACGGGTTCGAGCGC
>JBKPFQ010000111.1:0-33020 GCA_046728915.1 Actinomycetota bacterium
CAAGCGCGGCTTCTGGACGCGCCTGGCGGAGCTTCGGGCGTCCTCCCTCTTCGTGTGGGGAGAGCAGGACCGGCTGGTTCCGGTGGCGTTCTCGCGGCACGTGGCGGATGCGCTGCCCTCCTCGCAACAGGTGGTCATGCCAGAGTGCGGGCATGCACCCCAGGTCGAGCTGGCCGAGCGCACCAACAGCCTCATCCGCGACCACATCGCCTCCAGCACCGAGAACCGCACCCAGCGCGCGGCCTAGCGGGGCTCGCGGCGAGCCTTAGAATCGGCGCCGATGACCGACGAGCAGACGATCTCCGAGCGCGCGAGGCGGAACGGCGGCGGGGCCGCCGACGGCCTCCGCGGGCGCCTGGGCTCGATCGGCGACCTCGGAAGGGTGAGCGGGGGGCTTGCGAAGGCCACGGGCGAGTTCGCGACCGCCGGCCGGCGGCTGGCGGGAGCGCTCACCGAGGCCGGTCAGGAGGCGGCGGCCAGCGCCGCGACCCGCGCCGCCGACGAGGTTCGCGACCGCCTGACCGCCGACCTCGACGACCGCGATCCCGATCACCTTCGCGAGCAGCTCCCGCTGCTGTGGCTGCTGTCGAGCTTCTGGTTCCGAGGCGAGGTCCGCAATCTCGGGAACATCCCCGAGGAGGGGCCGGTGCTGCTGGTCGGCAATCACTCGGGCGGGAACCTGACGCCCGACACGTTCGTCTTCACCCTCGCCTTCTCGACCTACTTCGGGGTCGAGCGACAGTTCCACCAGCTCGCCCACAACCTCGTCATGGCCTCGCCGTACGCCAGGCTCCTCCGCAGCGGCGGGACCGTCGCAGCCTCCCACGAGAACTCGCGCAAGGCGCTCGAGTCCGGCGCGGCGCTCCTCGTCTATCCGGGCGGGGACTGGGAGGTCCACCGTCCGACCTGGGAGCGGAACAAGGTCGACTTCGCCGGCCGCAAGGGCTTCATCCGGCTGGCGCTGGACGCGGACGTCCCAATCGTTCCCGTCGTCGCGATCGGGGGCCAGGAGACCGCGCTCTTCCTTTCTCGCGGCGCCTGGCTCGCCCAGCTGCTGCGACTGGACCGCTACCTGCGACTGAAGGTGCTGCCGATCTCCATCGCGCTGCCCTGGGGCCTCAACGTCGGCGACTTCCTGGGGCACTTCCCCCTGCCGGCGAAGCTCACGGTCGAGGTCCTCGAGCCCATCGACGTGCGCGAGCAGTTCGGCGACCCGGATCTGAACGAGGTGTACGAGTACGTCACTCGCGTGATGCAGGAGACGCTCGACACCCTCGCCGCCGAGCGCCGATTCCCCCTGATCGGCTGAGGGCGTCCATGAGGCTCAACGAGTCGATCGTCATCTCCGCCCCGCCGAAGCTGGTCTGGGATTACCTGGCGGAGCCGTCGAACTACCTGCACTTCATGTCCGGCGTCACCCGCTGGGAGGTCGCCGGCGAGCAGCGCGGTGGGCTCGGTGCCCGCTACCGGATGCTGATCCGCGTGGGCTCAGCGGAGGTCGGCGGCCTGATCGAGATCGTGGAGTGGAAGGAGGAGCGGGACATGGCGTGGAGCTCGGTCATGGGTGTCGACCAGCGCGGCCGGTGGCGCCTGCGGGAGCTACCCGACGGCCGCACGAGGGTCGAGCTGCGGTTCGCCTACGGGGTCGCCGGCTCGGGCATCCCCGGATGGATCGCCGAGCTGTTCGCCGCGCCGCAGCTGGGCGGCCACCTGCGCCGGTCGCTGCAGCAGCTGAAGCGCCAGGTCGAGCACGAGCAGCTGCGGGCGGAGGCGGCGGCCCGCGCCGCCGCCTCCTAGGTTGCTCGTCAGCTCGCGCGCTTGCGGTTGACGGCCGCCAGCAGCTGGCGCTTGTTCATCCGCGACCGTCCGCGGATGTTCAGCCGCTTGGCGTCGTTGTAGAGCTGCTCGCGCGTGCGGCCGCGGGGGCCGGGGCGCCCCGAGCGCTGACCGCCTCGACGACCGGATGAGATGTCTCGCGTCGAGGTTCGCGAGCGCCGGCGCGACTCGCCGGACCGCGCGCGCTCCTTCTGCACCGTGCGCGCCGCGATCTCCTTGGCGCGGCCCTCGGACCGGCCCTGCCGCTTCTGGCTGCGCTTCACGTGCTCGTACTGGCGGGCTCGCTTCGTGCCCTTCTTCACTCCACGCGGTGGCATTCGTCCACCTCCTGTCTTTCTCGCTCTTCGATCGCCCCTACCCGGGCGAATGCAGGCAAAACGGATGGGATCAGGCGTCGTCGATGGCGGTCGCCTCGCCCACCGAGCGCCACGTGTCGAGCTCCTCGCTCACCGTCCCCAGGCGCCGCTCGATGTTCCCGATCGCGTCGGCGCCCAGCACGAGCCTCAGCGGCGGTTCGTCGGCGTCGAGCGCGCTGATGATGGCCCGGGCCGCCTTGGCGGGATCGCCGGGTTGGGCACCGTGGTTCGTCTGCACGTATTCGCGGGTCGGCCGAACCGTCTCCGCGTATTCAGGCATCTCAGCCGAGAGATACGCGGCATCAGCCCGGAAAAGCCCCGTGCGGAACGCCCCCGGCTCGACGATCAGCGTGCGAATCCCGAACGGCGCCACCTCGTCGCGAAGCGTCTCGGTCAGTCCCTCGAGCGCGAACTTCGTCGCGCAGTAGGCGCTGAAGCCCGGAGCGGTGACCTGGCCGCCCACACTCGACATCTGGACGATCGCGCCGCCGCCCTGGCGGCGCATGTGCGGGAGCACGGCTCGGGTGAGCGCCGCGGGAGCGAAGAAGTGAAGCTCGAATAGCGCCCGCAGCTCCTCGTCGGTGGTCTCCTCGACCGCCCCCACCTGGGTCCTGCCCGCGTTGTTCACGAGGACGTCGATCCGGCCGAAGCGCTCGAGCGCCTCGGCGACCGCACCCTCGCGCTGGGTCGCATCCGTGACGTCGAGGGCGATGGCGTGTCCCCGCTCGTGCTCGGCGGCGTAGGCGAGCGATTCCGTATGCCGCGCTGTCGCCACGACCGAGTCGCCGCGCTCGAGCGCGGCGTCGGCGAGCTCCCTCCCGAAGCCGCTGGACGCGCCGGTGATGAACCAGACGCGGCTAGCCACGAACGCCCCGGAGGACCGACTCGAGCAATCCCGGGAACTGCCGGTCCAGCTCGGTGCGACGCAGGCTCAGGTACTTGCGGGTTCCCTCTTCCCGCTCCGCGATCACCCCCGCCTCGAAGAGCACCTTGAGGTGATGGCTGCCGGTGGACTTGGTCACCGGAAGCTCGAGCTTGCCGCAGGACAGCTCCTCTCCTGACTCGCAGCCCGCCAGCTGGCGGACGATCTCGAGCCGCACCGGGTCCGAGAGCGCCTGTAGGACCGAGACGATCTCCGCCTCATCTGGGGAACGCTCGGTTGCCGTCGCTGACTTCACGGGCATCATTGCCATTGTTTGACAATCATCGAATAAATATGTACGATGCGCATCGAACATTACCCGGCGGGCCCGCCGTCGTCAAGCCCGCCCCACGGATCGTCAGCAAGCAGGAGGAGCTCGCCTTATGACCGACAGCAACTCGCTCGCTCTCGACAACGGAACCGGCCGCCTCACCAGGCGCGCGTGGGGGGCGTTGCTCGTCCTCTGCGGTGCCCTCTTCCTGGACGCGCTCGATGTCTCGATGACCGGTGTCGCGCTGCCGTCGATCCGCGCGGACCTCGACATGTCGACGAGCGCGCTCCAGTGGGTCGTCAGCGCCTACGTGCTCGGGTACGGCGGATTTCTCCTGCTCGGCGGGCGAACCGCGGATCTCCTGGGGCGACGGAGGATGTTCCTGATCTCGCTCGGGGTCTTCGTGGTCGCCTCGGGCCTCGGGGCTCTGACGAGCGACGGGACATTGCTGGTGGTCACTCGGTTCATCAAGGGCGTCAGCGCCGGATTCACCGCTCCGGCGGGACTCTCGATCATCACCACGAACTTCGCCGAGGGCCCCGCGCGAAACAAGGCGCTCTCGATCTACACGGCGACCGGGGCCACCGGCTTCTCCCTCGGCCTCGTGTTCAGCGGCCTGCTGACCGAGATCGGCTGGCGCTGGGTGTTCTTCTTCCCGGTGCCGCTGGCGCTCGCGGTGCTCCTCGCGGCGGTCCGGCTGGTGCCCGACGACGGACGTCCGGCGCGTTCCGGCCAGCGCTTTGACCTGCTCGGCGCGATCACCGTCACCGCCGGGATGCTGCTCCTCGTGTTCACCGTGGTCGAGGCCCCCGACGCGGGCTGGATCTCGGCCCGGACGCTCGCGTCGCTGGTGGGCGCGGGCGCGATCCTCGCCCTGTTCGTGATGCACGAACAGCGGTCCCCCGCCCCGCTCGTGCGGCTCGGGATCCTGCGCTCCAGCGCCCTCGTGCGCGCGAACCTCGGCGCGATGGCGCTGATCGGCGGCTGGTTCGGATTCCAGTTCATCGCCACCCTCTACATGCAGCAGCTACGCGGCTGGTCCGCGCTCGAGACCGGTCTCGCGATCTTCCCCGCCGGGCTGCTCGTTGCAATCCTCGCGCCTCGGATCGCGCCGCTGATCGAGCGCTTCGGCGCGACCCGATTGATCGCTCTCGGGCTTGCGTCAACCGCGGCGGGCTATGCCCTCTTCCTGCCGATCGGCCTGGACTCGACCTATGCCGTCGCCATGCTCCCGACGTTCCTCTTCACCGGACTCGGCTTCGGCCTCGCCTACGGCCCGCTGAACGTGGCGGCGACGAACGGTGTGGCGCCGGACGAGCAGGGTCTGGCCGGTGGCCTCGTCAACACCTCGTTCCAGTTCGGTGGAGCGCTCGTCCTCGCGGTCGCGACCGCGGTGAACGACGCGAGCGCCGGGCCGGCGGGGTCGCCGGCGGGCGTGCTCGACGGCTTCCACGCGGCGGCCGTGGTCTCACTGGCCGCGGCGCTACTCGGCGTGGGGGCGATGGTGTTGCGGCGCCGCGCACCCGCAGCCGCGTGCGTCGAGGCGGCCTGACCAGGAGGGCCTGGGGACGGAGAACGGTCCTCAGGCCAGCTCCCGCTTAAGGACCTTGCCGGTCGCGTTGCGCGGCAGCGAGTCCAGGAACTCGACCTCGCGCGGGACCTTATAGCGGGCGAGGTTCGACTTGACGTAGTCCTTGATCTCGTCCTCGTTCAGGCTGGCCCCGTCGTCGGGGACGACGAACGCCTTCAACCGCTGGCCGAACTGCTCGTCGTCCACGCCGATCACGGCCACCTCCTTCACCCGGTCGTGATCGGAGAGCAGGTCCTCCACCTCGCGCGGGAAGACGTTCTCGCCGCCCGAGACGATCATCTCGTCGTCCCGGCCGTCGATGAAGAGGCGCCCGTCCTCGTCGAAGTGACCCACGTCTCCGGACGAGAGCAGGCCGCCCAGCTCGTCCTTGCCACCGCCGCCTGTGTACCCCTCGAACGCCATCTCGTTGCCCACGAACACCCGGCCGGTCTCCCCCCGTTCGACGTCGTTGCCGTCCTCGTCGACGATCCGGACAATCGTGCCCCGGGGCGGGCGACCGGCGGTGCCGGGAGCCTCGCGCAGGTCCTCGGGAGTGGCGATCGTCGCCCAGGCGACCTCCGTCGAGCCGTAGAGGTTGTAGACGTTGTCCCCGAAGTAGTCCATCCACTTGGTCGCGAGCTCGCCCGGCAGAGCCGAGCCGCTGGCGGCGGTGACGCGCAGATTCGGAAGGTCGTACTTCTCGAGGGTCTCATTGGGGAGCTCCATGATCCGCTGCATCATCACCGGCACGACGACGAGCGCCGTCGCGCCGCTCTCCTTTGTGGCCTTCAGCGTCTCCTCGGGATCGAACTTGCGCCGCAGCACATAGGTCGAGCTGAGGGCGAGCCCGAGGACGAAGTGCGCGAAGCCCCAGGAGTGAAACAACGGGGCGGCGATCATCGTCCGCTCCCGCGCGCGAAGCGGGATCCTCGAGAACAGTGCCGCGAGCGGGCTGAGCGTGTCGGGCTGGGCGCGCTGGGCCCCCTTCGGCGTCCCCGTGGTTCCGGACGTGAGGATGACGAAGCGGCTTGACTCGTCGGGGGGATCGAGGTCCTCGTCGCTGTGGGACTCGATCAGCTCCGCGAGCGTCGTGTCCTCGTGCTCCTTCTTCTCCTCGCTCCACGCGACGTACCGGGAGAGGCCGATCTCCTTGCCGGCGGCGCTCGCCTTCCCCAGGAACTCGCTGAACTCCTCGTCGTAGACCAGTGCCTCGGGCTTCTCCCGCTCGATCACGTCGGCCAGCTGCGGCCCCGAGAAGGCTGTGTTCATATACAGCCCGTTCGCGCCCAGCTTCGAGATGGCGAGCGTGGCCTCGATGAAGCCACGGTGGTTGCGGCACATGATCGCCACGCCGTCGCCTTCGCCCACACCACCGTCCGCGAGCCCGCGCGCGATGGCGTTCGACCGGGCGTGCACCTCCGCGAAGGCGAGCGTCCCGGCCTCGTCCTCGATCATCGGCTCGTCGGGGTGGTTGATCGCCGCCCCCGCGATCCCCGCCGCCGGGGAGGCGCCCCAGCGCGACAGGAGCACGGCCATCGCGGCGAGCTTGTCGGGGCGAACCGGTCGGATCACGCCCGCGTCGGCCAGCACCTTGACGTTGAACGGGACCTCTCTCAGGGCCCCGAGCGGGCCGAGCTTGATCCGGCGGGTGACCTGGTCGATCGGGCCGGTCACGATGTTTGCGGGCAGCTTTGAGGCAAGCGAACGGACCACGTCCGTAACTCTATGTGCCCGCTCAACTCGGCCTCAACCACGATCCGCGCGCTAGTCGAGCTCCACCATCGCGACGGCAACGCAGGCGATCCCCTCGCCGCGCCCGATCCAGCCGAGGCCCTCGTTCGTCGTCGCCTTCACGCTGACCCTCGCCGACAGCGACTCCGCCAGCGTCCGCTCCATCTCGGCCCGATGTGGAGCGATCCGCGGCTCCTCGCAGATCAATGTCGCGTCGACGTTCAAGACGCGGCCGCTGAGATTGCCGAGCGCAACCGCCAGCAGGTCGATCGAATGGGCATCCCGCCACTGCTCCTCGTCGGGGGGAAAGAGCGTTCCGAGGTCGCCAAGGCCACCGGCGCCGAGGATCGCGTCGATCACGGCGTGGGTCAGGACATCGGCGTCCGAATGACCGCCCAGGCCGCGGTCGTGTGGGATGTCGACGCCGCCCAGGACGAGCTTGCGGCCGGCTGCAAAGGGGTGGACGTCGTAGCCGATTCCCACGCGCGCGCTCATCGGGCGCGGTCCCCGTCCACGGCGGCATTTCCCGCCCCCAGCGGCTCCAGACGCCGCTCGCGCCCCTCGAAGACCGCGATCTCCCCCACTCCCCAGCCCCGCATCTCCTCCACCGCGCGCCCGTACTCGTAGCCGATGTGCTCGGGCACGTGAGCGTCGGAGGAGAGGCTGAAGGCGGCGCCGGCCTCGACGCACATCTCCGCGAACGCCGGCGCCGGATAGATCTCCCTGACGGGCTTCCGCAGCCCCGCGGTCGATACCTCGACCGCTATCCCGCTCTCCTCGATCGCCTCCACCGCCGGCTCGTAGTAGAACCGCGGGTCGCGCCGTGGCGACGGACGGCCCGCTCCCCACACCTTCACGAGGTCGGGGTGGGCGAGAACATCGAAGAGCCCGGAGCGCGCCGCCTCGGCGAGGGTGCGGAAGTAGAGCTCCCAGACCCGATCGGCATCGCCCATCGACTCCCAGATGTCCCAGACGTCGTAGTCGACGGCCTTGTCGCGGACGAAGTGAACTGAGCCGATCACGTAGTCGAACTCGTGCACGTCGAGCAGGTTCGCGATGCGATCCTCGCGGCCGGCGACGTAGTCCATCTCCAAGCCGAGTCGCAGCGGGGTCGTCCGGACGAACTCGCTGTAAGCGCCCAGGTCGTCGCAAGCGCTCTCGAGCCAGAATGGGTGATCCCAGACCTCGAGCGCCGCGCGGAAGCGGTGCACGTGCTCGGAGACGCCGAGCTCGTCGATCCCAGCCTCGCCGGCGGCGGTGAGGTAGCGCTCGACGTTCTCGGCCGTGAAGTACTCGTCGGGACGCGTTCCCGGGTCATCGGGGCGCAGGTGCACGTGGTAGTCCGTGAGCATCGCGACGGTACGCTAACCAGAGTGGTGCCTCCCGCGAGTACGTACCCAATTGCGCGGTCCCGGATGACCGCCATGCGGCGTCCTCGGGCTTGCCTTTGCCGCCAGCAAAGGCTGCGCCCTGCGTCCTTGCCTGGCAGCCACCGGCCCTCGCCCAATCGGTCACGTACCCACGGGAGACACCACTGATGGTCCACCTGCGGATCGTCGTTCCTAGCTACCAGGCCGAGCACGCGCTCGATCTGCTCAAGAGCGCGCCCTCCGTCTGCAACGTCGTCTACCTCGAGCGCGTCGCCCACCGGCCCGAGGGCGACGTGATCCTTTGCGACGTGGCCCGCGAGGACGCGAGCGTGATCGTGTCGGACCTGCGCGAGCTGGACATCGACAAGGAGGGGTCGATCTCGATGGAGATGATCGACTCCCAGATCTCGGAGTTCGCCATCGAGGCGGAGAAGGCCGCTGCAGGGCTGCCATCCGACGCCGTCGTGTGGGAGGAGGTCGAATCGCGGACCTCGGAGAACGTGGAGCTCTCCGCGAGCTTCCTCGCCTTCATGGTGCTCGCGATGCTCATCGCGATGGTGGGCATCCTCACCGACCAGATCATCCTGATCATCGGGGCCATGATCGTGGGGCCCGAGTTCGGCCCGATCGCCGGGATCTGTGTGGCTGCGGTCGAGAAGCGGAAGGACCTGTTCAAGCGCTCGTTCAAGGCGCTGATCGTCGGGTTCCCCGTGGGAATCACCGCCACGTTCCTCGCCGCCCTGTTCTTCAACGCGATCGGACTCGTACCGGATGGCTTCAGTGACCGAGACCATCCCTTCACCCAGTTCATCGCAGCCCCCGACCAGTGGAGCTTCATCGTCGCCTACCTCGCCGGCGTGGCTGGGGTGCTCTCCCTCACGTCGACGAAGTCAGGAGCCCTGATCGGCGTCCTCATCTCGGTCACGACGATCCCGGCCGCGGCCAATATCGGCCTGGCGGCCGCGCTCGGGGATTGGCACGAGTGGGTGGGCGCCATTGAGCAGCTCAGCCTGAACCTCTCCGCGATCGCGCTCGCGGGGATCGGGACGCTGTTCATCCAGCGGCACCTCTACATGCGCCGCCGTCGGGCGCACCTCCACGACGAGGCCAGGGAGGCCGCGGGATTGCCCATCGGCCGCTCGAGACGAGTCGGCAGCGCCACATACAAGACCGATAGTGCATAGAACGGCCCGCGACCTGGTCGTCCTTCTGGGAGCGTTCGCGGCCGCGAGCGCGATTGCGGCCGCCCTCGGAGCGGCGAACTTCGGCACCGCTCTGGCCTTCGGTCAGATCGGCTTCGCCATCTCGCTCGTATGGGTGCTGCTGACTCGCTGACTGCCTCGCCGCGAGCGCGCCGGGTGCTGCGCCGGGCGCGGTCGGTCCCCGAGGGCTTCGTGACGACCTATGGGGATCTCTGTCCCGAGGCCCCGCGCTTCGCAGGCATGGTGATGTCCGCCTACCACCGGCCCGACGTGCCCTGGCACCGGATCGTGCGGGCCGACGGATCCCTCGCCAAGGGCGGGCGCCAGCGCCGCCTGCTGGAAGCCGAGGGCGTCCCCTTCCGCGGCCGGCGGGTGGACATGAGGGTGGCGCAGGTCGACCCGGCGTCCCTGGACGAGCGCTAGTCGCCGCCTCCCGTCTCGGGCACCGGCTTGGAGGGTGCGAGGCGCAGCGCTCTCCGGACTCGATCCGGCAGGTACCAGTTCCAGTGGCCGAGAAGCTCCATCACCGCCGGCACGAGTATCGCCCGCACCACCGTCGCGTCCAGGAAGATCGCGACCGAGAGACCCAGCCCGAACTGCTGCAGGCCCACGAATGAGCCGGCGGTGAACCCCGAAAACGCCGCGATCATGACGATCGCGGCCGCGGTGATGATCCGGCCGGTCATCTCGAGCCCGTGCGCCACCGCATGGTCGTTGTCGTGGTGGGCGTCCCATTCCTCCCGCATCCGCGACAGCAGGAACACCTCGTAGTCCATCGACAGTCCGAACAGCATCGCGAACAGGAAGATCGGGATCCAGGCCTCGACCTGCGGGGAGCCCTGAAGGCCGATCACCGAGTGAACCCCGTGCTCGAACACGAGCACGAGGACGCCGTAGGTTGCGCTGACCGACAGGACGTTCATCACCACCGCCTTGATCGGCAGGAAGATCGAGCGGAACGCTCGCAGCAGGAGCAGGTATGAGAGCGCCAGGACGGCCAGGATGAGCCACGGGAACGCGCCGTATGCGCGGTCGATGAAGTCCACGCCGAACGCGGGCGCGCCGGTGAGCAGAACGGTCGTCCCGCGGGCGAACCGGGCGTCGGGGATGTAGGTATCCCGGATGCGGTGGACCAGGTCCATCGCCTCGGTGGTGCCCGCATCGCCGCGTCCGGCAACGCGGATCTGAACGACCTGGTTGTCCTGGTCGATCAGGTGGTTCCTCTTCGCGGCCGCCAGACCCGCCGGTCCGCTGCCGAGCAGCACGGGCGCCTGGATCGTCTTGGGGTCGACCTGCGGATCCGCCCGCAACTCGGCCACCAGCCGCCGCTCGGCCGCGAGTGTGGCCGGCGCGGTGGCGCCGCCACGCTCGTGCGTGTCGATCGCGACCTGATTGGGGGCGAGGGCTCCCGGCCCGAGGGTCTGGTCGAGCACCGCCAATCCCCTGGTCGCCTCGGTCGTCAGCGGCACGCCCCGGTTGTCGCCTCCCGTCAGATGCAGTCCGAAGGCGGGGATGGCAAGCGCGATCATCACGCCGGCGGCGACGACCAGATAGGGGATCGGGTGGCGCATGATCGACCTCGACAGCCGGGTCCAGAATCCGGGCCGGCCCTCCGCCCGCGCCTCCAGGACTCGCCGCGGGACGACGCGCAGCCGGTTGACCTTACGGCCGAGGACGGCGAGCAGGGCGGGCAGGAAGGTCGCCGACGCAGCGATGGAGAAGAGCGGTACGAGCAGTCCGCCGACGCCCATGGACTGCATGAAGGGCAACGGCATGAAGACGAGCAGCGCCAGGCCGATCGCGACCGTCCCGCCGGAGAACAGGGTGGCGCGTCCGGCCGTCCTCATCGTCGTCACCAGGGCATCCTCGGCTGACTCGGTGTGTGAGAGCTCCTCCCGGTAGCGGAAGACGACGAGCATCGAGTAGTCGATCGCGATCGCGAAGCCGATCAGCGTGACGATGTTGGTGACGTAGATCGCCATGTCCATGAAGTGGGCGATGATCCAGACTGCGCCGAGAGTCGACGGGATCGTCACGGCGGCGAACGCGAACGGGACCCCGATCGCGACGAGGGTCCCGAACATGAATGCCAGGACGATCAGTGCGATCGGGATCGCGATGGACTCGCCACGCGCGAGATCGTCGTTGTAGATGCTCTGCGTGTCGTGGTTGATCGCCGGAAAACCCGACAGATATGTGGTGACCCCCGGAATCTCGGGAATCGCCGCGCGCACGTCCGGCGTCTCGTCCGCCGCGTCGGCGTTCTCGAGCGGCGTCTGGATCTGGACATAGGCGATCGTCGGCGAGGCGCGCAGCACGGGCCCCGCGTGCGCGCCATCGATCGCGGTCGCGGCCTTGACCGCGGCCGCCTCCGCCTGACGGCGGAAGGCGGGCGTATTGGCCACCGGCCTGTCGGCCTGGAACACGAGGGTGAACGCGCCGTCCCCGCGCTCGTCGAAGCGATCCTTCAGCAGGTCGAGCCCACGCTCGGCGTCGGAGCCGGGCACGCTGAAGCGGTTGGTCAGCAACTTCCCGACGTTCGCGGCGCCCCATCCCCCCACGACGAGCAGCACGAGCCACGCCGCGATGATCTTCTTGCGATTACGGATGACGCTCCGCGTCCAGGATTCCATCCAGGTCTCCTAGGGTCCGCTCCGTTTTGCCCGTCCCGCCGAGACCGGATGATAAGCGGATGTCAACGGGCCACGCTCTACGATCGCAGGCGTGACGAAGCACATCGTCCCGCCGGCGAAACGGACCTGCAAGCACTGCGGCCAGGGTGGGCAGATCTTCCTCCGCAAGTGCCCGAAGTGCGGCCGCCGCTACCTCGGCAACAAGACCTTCGGCACGGTGCATTGACGGCGGCCCTCATCATCCCCCTCCCTGGTGCGGGCGGGGGCGCGACGCGTGGCCGCTCAATCGAGGGGTAGACACCAGGGCGAAGCCCGGATAGCATCGACCAATCGACGTGGTCGCGCCCGGTCGTGCGGCTGGAACAGGGAGGTTCACATATGGGGTTTGTTCGCCGCTCGACGCTGGTCATGGTCGGTGTGTTGGTGGGACTCGCGATCGCCGCCCCCGCGGTGGCCGGGGCGCGCCCAGCGACGCTGAAGAGCCTCCCCGGGACCGCGCAGGACAACGGTCTCTCGACCCGGCTCGCCGCGCTGGCCACGGGCGACCTGAGATCCGCCTCAGCGGCGCAGCAGGCCGACCGCATCAGCCTGCCGACGCGAGGTGCCGGGAGCCTGCTGCGGGCGGGAAGTGACTTCGTGGTCGACGTCCGGGCGCGGGACACTTCGGATCGGCTGCGGCGCGCGCTACAGGCGTCCGGCGCCAGGATCCTCGAGGTGAGCCCTCGATATCGCACCGTGACGGCCGCAGTGGCGGCGAGCGACCTCCGGGACGTGGCTGCCGTGCGCGGAGTCCAGGCGGTGACCGAGGAGCTGACGCCGATGACCTCGGGCATCAGCCCCGACGGCGGAGCGGGCACGTCCGCCACGTGCACCGGCTCCCGGACGTCCGAGGGAGATACGCAACTCCAGGCCAGCGCCGCTCGCAACAGCTTCGGCGTCAGCGGCAACGGCGTCAAGGTGGGCGTTCTCTCCGATTCGTTCGACCGCGACACAGGCGCCCCGACCCATGCCAGCGGCGACGTGGCCACCGGCGATCTGCCGGGGCCCGGCAATCCGTGCGGCCATACGGTGGCGGTTCAGAAGGTTGACGACTCCGTCGTCGGCGACGACGAGGGCCGCGCGATGGCCCAGATCGTCCACGACCTGGCGCCCGGGGCGACGCTGGCATTCGCGACCGCGTTCGGCAGCGAGACCGGCTTCGCCAACAACATCAAGGCGCTGAGGAACGCGGGCGCGAAGGTGATCGTCGACGACGTGACGTACTTCGACGAGCCGTTCTTCCAAAATGGCCCCGTCAGCGTCGCGGTCAACCAGGTCACCGCTCAGGGAGCGACCTACTTCTCCTCGGCGGCGAACAGCAACGTGATCGTCGGCGGAAACAACGTCGCGTCTTGGGAAGCGCCCAGCTTCCGGACCACCACCTGCCCGGCGGGTGTGCCCAGCTACGCGACCCATTGCATGGACTTCACCCCCGGGGCAGGCGTCGACAACGGCGCCGGCATCACGGTCGCCCCTGGGGGCGGATTCAGGCTGGACCTCCAGTGGGCCGAGCCGTGGTTCGGCGTCAACACCGACCTCGACGTCTACGTCGTCAACTCGGCCAATCAGGTCGTCGCGGCAAGCGAAAACATCAACCCGGGCGACACCGAGAAGCCATTCGAGTTCCTGGCCTGGGGCAACGGCAGCGGCTCGAGCCAGACGGTGCGGATCGTGATCAACAAGTTCGAGGGCACCGCCAATCCACGCCTGAAGTACGTGCTCTTGGGCGCCGGGGGCATCACCGGGGTCGAGCACAACGTCTCGACCGGAGGCGATGTCGTCGGGCCGACGATCTTCGGCCACAACGGCGCGAACAACGCCATGAGCACGGCGGCGATCCCGTTCAACAACGCGAACGCGATCGAGACTTTCTCCTCGCGGGGGCCGCTGAAGCTCTACTACGGAAACGTCAACGGGACCACGCCCGCGAGTCCGCTGCCGTCGCCCCTGACCCTCGCCAAGCCCGACGTGGCGGCGACCGACGGGACGCAGAACACGTTCTTCGGCTCATTCACCGGTGGCGTGTGGCGGTTCTTCGGCACCTCGGCGGCAGCCCCGCACGCGGCGGCCGTCGCCGCGCTCCAGATCGACGGCTTCCCGTCCGCGACGGTCAGCCAGATCAAGACCGCGCAGAAGAGCACCGCGCTGCCCGTGGGGTCGTTCGGAGCCACCGCCGCGGGGCACGGGCGAGTGAACGCGAAGGCCGCGGTGGCGAACCTGCTGCCAGCGGTAACCATCAACAACGTCTCTGCGACCGAGGGCAACTCCGGGACGAAGAACTTCACGTTCCACCTGCAGCTCAGCAAGGCGAGCTCGAAGGCCACCACGGTGCAGTTCGCGACCGCGAACGGCACCGCCACGGCGGGCAGTGACTACGTCGCGAAGACGCAACTGGTTACGTTCCCCGCCGGAACCACGGGCCAGAACGTCGCTGTCGCGGTGAAGGGCGATACGACGCCAGAGCCAAACGAGACGTTCTCGGCAAAGCTCACCAAGCCGGTCCGGATGAAGATCGCCGACGGGACGGGCGTCGGCACGATTCAGAACGACGACTAGGGGCGGTTCCTCCGCTTCGAGAGCAGCATCTCCGCGACCTCCAGGTCGAGCGCCGTTGTGACCTTCAGGTTCTCGGCGGGCGACGGGTGGATCAGGACCTTGCCACCCGCCTTCTCGACGAGCATCGCGTCGTCGGTGGCGGCCGCGATCCGCTGCGGGTCGGCGTCGAGCGCATCGCGCAGCGCCGCCGTTCGGAAGACCTGCGGCGTCTGAGTCGCCCACAGGTGATCGCGGCTGACCGTCTGGGCGACCGTGGGGCCGCCCCGGGGAAAGTCCCCCTTCGCCGGGCGCGGCTCGCGGGCACGCTTGACGGTGTCGGTCAGGGGCACCGCGGCGATCACGCCAGCCGCGTCGGGGCGGTCGAGCAGCTTCGCGACGAGCTCGTCGATCAGCTCCGGCGT
Source organism: Actinomycetota bacterium (assembly GCA_046728915.1). GTDB lineage: Bacteria > Actinomycetota > Thermoleophilia > Solirubrobacterales > 70-9 > AC-56. Next base: position 14,888 of record JBKPFQ010000111.1, read on the forward strand.
CAGGAGCGGCCGGGCCGCGTCGTGGACGGCGACGATCTCGGTCTCGACCCGCTTCAGGCCGGCCGCGACCGATTCGGATCGGCTCGCGCCGCCGGCGACCGCCACGGGCTCCCCGCCGACTCGCTCCTCGCAGCCGGGTGGCACCGCGACGATGACCGCGCCGACGCTCTCCGCCCGGGCGAAGGCGTCCAAGGACCAGTCGAGGAGCGGCCGCCCCCCCAGTGATACGAAGGCCTTCGGGCCGCCGGCCCCCAGCCTCTCGCCGGAGCCGGCGGCCGCGATGACCGCTGATGCCGCTGGACGGTCAGGCAGACGCCTTGGCGCCGAAGCGCTCCTCCAGCAGCTCGTCGAGGTAGGCCTCGGCGCCGTCCTCGTCCTTGCCGAGCGCGTACATGAACTCGGACGCGAGGATCTTCTTCGCCCGGGTGTACATCTGCTTCTCCCCCGTGGAGAGGCCCTTCTCCCACTCGCGAATGGCGAGGTTGCGGACAACCTCGGCCAGCTCGAAGACGTTCCCCGTCTTGATCTTCTCGCGGTTGTACTTGAAGCGGCGGTTCCAGTTCTTGGGCATGTCCGAAACGTCGCCGGTCAGCACCTCGATCACCTTCTCGACCTCTTCACCCGCGATCACCCGTCGCAGTCCCGCTCGGTGGGCGTTCTCACAGGGCACCATGACCGTCATGTCGTTGTGCAGGATCTTGATGGTCAGGTAGTCCCGCTTCTCGCCGAGGAGATCCTTGCTCTCCTTCTTCAATACGACCCCGGCCCCGTGGTGCGGGTAGACGACGTTGTCGCCCTCCCCGAACGTGCACTCGACGGGGCCGAGCTGGTCCTCGATGTCCAGTGCGTCATCCGCAGTAGCTAGCTCTGGAATGTCGTCCTCCTTAGATAGGGACGGCCGTAGATCGGCCGCGTGGTTCATGGATAACGGTCGACGATGTCGACCTCTTGCAAGCTGCGAAGGCCCTCTCGAATCTCCCGCGCCCGGGCCGGCCCAACGTCATCGACCGACGCGAGCTCGTCCTCGGTGGCGTTGACGATCGCGTCCAGATCGCCGAAGCGATGAACAACCTTCTGGGCCACCAGCCGGGGGAGCCTGGGGATGCGGGAAAGCGCCCGGTAACCGCGTGGTGAGACGGTGACGTCGATTGTGCTGGTCTTCCGGTCGTAGCCGAGGAGCTCGGCGAGGCGTCCGAAGTCGAGCAGCTCCTGATGGGGCAGCGCCGCAAGCTCCTGAAGGATGCGGTCCACCTGCTCTTCCGAGTCGACCACGCTGTAGTCGCGAACGAGCGAGACCCGCTCGGCCATCACGCCGACCACAGTCTCCTCGAGCTGCATCTCGATCAGGCGACCCTCGGTCCCGAGCTCAATGATGTAGCGCTCGACCTCCGCGCCCATCCGTGTCACGAGCTCCGCGCGCTGCAGGGTCGAGAGCACGTCGTGAAGCGTGCACCCGCCAAGCAGCTCGACCCCGGTGAGCCGCGCCGACACCTGGTCGAGCCGGGCTCGATACTTCTCGAGCGTCGCGAGGCCCTGGTTCGCCTTGGAGAGGACCTGCGGGATCTCCTGGAGGATGTACTTCATCCCCTCCACGTAGAGCGAGACCACGTCCCGTCGCTGCGAGATGGCGATCATGAGCGCCTTCGTCTGCTTGGACACGCGCTCGGCGGTCCGGTGCCGGGTCCCGGTCTCCATCGAGAGGATCGTCGGATCGGGCATCAGCTGGACGTTCGCCCAGTGGATCTTGGTCGCCTGCGGGTCGAGAACGATCGCCCCGTCCATCTTCGCCACCTGGTAGAGCAGCCCCGGCGTGTAGTCGATGTCGAGCCTGATCCCGCCGCTGAACAGGAACGAGGCCTCGTCGGGCTCGGCGATGAGGATCAGCCCGCCGGTGCGGGCGTGGATGATGTTGTCGATCCCCTCTCGCAGAGGCGTGCCCGGCGCCACCATGTCGAGTGACTGGAGCAGCCGGGGGTCGAGACGAGCCTCGAGTTCGTGTAGCTCGTCACCAACACTCGACGCCATCGTGGATTCATGATGGCAAATACCCCTAAATACGCGCGGACCGGCGAATTCCGTGTGGAGAGATCGGATTGCGCCTTGTCAAGCGAGCGGTGGCCGGCTCAAGCGGCCTTGGCCCGCCCGGAGCGCGCGGCAGCGGCCACCGTCGCCCGCAACGCGGACCGCAGGGTCCGGTGCGCGGCGAGTCCCTCGATGCGCTCCCCCGCCTCCGGGCCGACCACCGGACCGACCCCGAACTTGAGCGCCTCGGCCACCCTCCGCTCGGCGTGGGCGACGAAGCGGAGCTCGCCGGTGAGGCCAACCTCGCCGAAGCATGCGAGCGGGCGACCGTCGGGAGCGGCGAGCGACTGCCCGCGGTGCGCGGACGCGAGAGCCAGCGCCACCGCCAGGTCCGCTCCGGGCTCGTCCACTCGCACTCCCCCCGCGATGTTCACGAACACATCCGCCGACCCGAGCGACGGGCCGCCGTGACGGGCGAGGACCGCGATCGCCATCGCCAGGCGATTGCGGTCGATGCCGGTCGCCACGCGGCGGGGCGGAACGATCTCGGTGGGTGCGACCAGCGCCTGCACCTCCACGAGGAGCGGGCGCGTCCCCTCCATCGCACACAGGACGCATGACCCGGGCGCATCCGAGGCCTCGCCGACGAACCGCGCCGACGGATCCGCGACCTCCACGAGGCCACCGGAGCGCATCTCGAACACCCCGACCTCGCTCGTGGCGCCGAAGCGGTTCTTCAATGCGCGCAGAGTCCGGAAGCTGCGCTCCCGCTCCCCCTCGAACAGCAGGACGCAGTCGACGAGGTGCTCGAGGACCCGAGGCCCGGCGACGCTTCCGTCCTTCGTCACGTGCCCGACGAGCACCACCGCGGTCCCGATGCGCTTGCCAACCTCGGTGATCGCCGATGCCGCCTCGCGAACCTGACCGACGGACCCGGGCGCCCCGGTCATCCCCTCGGAGTGGAGCGTCTGCACGGAATCGATCACGCATACCGCCGGTCGTTCGGCCTCGAGCGCCGCGAGCACGGACTCGACGGAGGTCTCGGCGAGCACGGGGACCGATAGGGAGTTATCCCCGAGCCGCTCAGCGCGCAGCCGCACCTGGGCGGCGGACTCCTCGCCCGACACATAGACGACCTTGCCGCCTCGCGCGGCGAGGTTGCCGAGCGCCATCCCGGTGAGCGTCGACTTGCCGATCCCGGGCGAGCCGCCGAGCAGCACGACCGAGCCCGGTACGAGGCCGCCACCGAGCACGCGGTCGAGCTCGGCGATCCCGGTCAGGAGCCGATCGGCCCTGGGGGCCTGCACCTCGCGGAGCGGCACCGGCTTCGGAGCCGGGCCCGCGCCGCCGGGCGCCACGCGTCCGCGCCCGCCAGCGCCGGGCCGGGCGGAGCGCTTGGCCTCGACCAGCGTGTTCCACTCGCCGCAGCCCGGGCAGCGGCCGGTCCAGGCGAGCGCTGAGTGCCCGCACTCCTGGCAGACGAAATGGGAGCCGGCAGCGGCCATTGCGTGAGGTTAGGAACCCCGCCCGACGGCACCGCGCCCCGTTCAGACCGCGATGCCGTAGATCTCCCCAGCCCGCTCTCGAAGCTGGGCCAGGTACGGGTGGACGTCGATCGGCCCGCCGACGATTCGCTCGATCAGCTCGCCCGGCATGAACTTGTTGCCGTGCCGGTGCAGGTTCTCCCGCAACCAGTCCCGAAGGTCCGTGAAGTCCCCGCCCGCGAGATTCTCGTCGAGGTCGGGCAGCTCCGAGGTGATCCGGTCCCATAGCTGGCCCGCGATCACGTTGCCGAGCGAGTACGTCGGGAAGTAGCCGAACGACCCCGCGGCCCAGTGGACGTCCTGGAGGACGCCGTGGGCGTCGTCCGGCACCTCGATGCCGAGATAGTCGGCGGTCCGGGCGTTCCACGCGTCGCGCAGATCGGCCGGTTCGAGCGTCCCCGCGAAGAGCTCCAGCTCGAGCTCGAACCGTAGTGCGATGTGGAGGTTGTAGGTGACCTGGTCGGCCTCCATCCGGATCAGCGACGGCTCGATCTTGTTCGCAGCCCGGTAGAGCGAGTTGACGTCCACGGCGCCGAACTGGTCCGGGAACAGCTCGCGGAGCCTGGGATGCAGGTGGGCGAGGTAGGGCCGGCTTCGACCTACCCAATTCTCCCACAGGCGGCTCTGCGATTCGTGAAACCCGAGGGAGGAGGGGCTCGCGAGGGTCGAACGCCAGAGTTCCCTCGGGATCCCGTTCTCGTACATGCCGTGGCCGGCCTCGTGGATCACGGACCAGAGGGCGGCCCCGATGTAGTCGCGCTCGAACCGGGTTGTGAGCCGGATGTCGCAAGGCGAGATGGCGCTCGCGAACGGGTGCACGGTCGGATCGAGCCGCCAGGCCCGGTCGCCCAGCGGAAGCCCGGCGACGACCTCCCTCGCCAGCCGCTTCTGCGCGTCGATCGGAAACTCGCCGTACAGACACGAGTCGTCGACAGCCTCGCGATGGCGGGAGACCTCGGCGACGAGCGGCCGGATCCCATCGCGAAGGCTTGCCAGGACGGCGCTGATCTCCAGCGTGGTCATTCCAGGCTCGAAGTCGTCCAGGAGGGGGTCGTAGGGGTGCTCGAACCCCGGGAATCCGTCGAAGCACTCCGCGTAGCGCCGCCTGAGCTCGACGTTGCGCTCCAGGTAGGGCAGGAAGCCCTCGAAGTCCGAGCGGTCCTTGCACGCCACCCAGGCGCGCTCGGCGAGCGACGCCACGCGCGTCATCTCGGATCGGAGCTCGATCGGGACTCGCCGAGCCTTCTCCCATTGACGCCGCGCCACGCGAACCAGGCTCGCCTCGTTCGAGTCGTACGGAAGCGCCTCCACCTCGGCCGCCGCACCGTCGAGAAGCTCGCCGAGCTCATCCGAGATCAGGCGTTCATGCCGAACCCGGGCAATTGTCGCGAGCTGCTCGGCCCTCGGGCCGGCGCCCGCCGGCGGCATCTGGGTACGTTCATCCCAGGCGAGCAGCGCCCGCGTACGGCCGAGGTCGCTGATCTCTCCCAGTAGCCCCCGAAGTTGGTCCAGGTTCGTGGCCACGCCTGCACCGTATCCGGCGACCGGCCTGTGCGAACCTGCCTCCATGAGGTTGGCCACGGTCCGCGAGCCGGCGGGTGCGGTCCGCGTGGGGGAGTTGGAGGACGAGGTCGTCCACGCGCTCAGCGCGCCGACGATGCTCGCGTGGCTGGCGGGCGAGGGCCGCCGCGAGCGCACGGGCGAGCGGCACCTGCTCGCCGACGTTCAAGTGCTCGCGCCGGTCCCCGAGCCACCGAGCGTGCGGGACTTCTACGCCTTCGAGCGTCACGTCGCGGCCGGATGGCGGCGGCGCGGCGCGGAGATTCCCCCCTACTGGTACGAGGCGCCCGCCTTCTACTTCTCGAACCCTGCATCCATCCAGGGTCCCGGCGAGACCGTGGTGCGCCCGGCAGGGACCGAGGCCCTGGACTTCGAGCTCGAGATCGCGGCGATCGTCGACGGCGATGGCGGGATCGCCGGCTTCACCCTCATGAACGACTGGTCCGCGCGCGACGTGCAGGCGAACGAGGTCACCGTGGGACTCGGCCCGCACAAGGCGAAGGACTTCGCGACCACGCTCGGACCGTGGCTGACCACGCCGGACGAGCTGCCCTACCGGGACGGTCGCCTCGAGCTCGATGCAACCGTGACCGTGAACGGACGTGAGTTCTCACGCTGCGACGCGGGCGAGCAGCACTTCTCATGGCCGGATCTCATCGCCCATGCGGCACGCAACACTCGGCTTCGGGCGGGCGACGTGCTGGGGTCGGGAACCCTGGCCGGCGGTTGCCTGCTCGAGCTCGGCCCACAGGATTTCGGGGACGGTCGCGGCGAGCGCTGGCTCGAGCCCGGCGACCTCGTCGCGCTGGCCGCCCCGGGACTGGGAGACCTCGAGTCGTCGATCGCCGCGCCCTGACGGGTCAGGCGGCCTGAGGCGCCTCGCGCGGCGCGCCGGTCTCGTCCAGGCCCTCGCGCAGCTCCCGAACCTTGGCTCGGTAGGCCGCCTCGTCGCCACCGCATAGGTAGGTCCCCCACCGCGTCCCGTTGTGGACGTGCGGAACCTCGTCGGCCAGGAGGTAGTCGAAGACGCGGGCGACCTTCTCCTGACCCCGCTCGACCAGTACCTTCCGCCGCCGCGAGTGGCGCCACATCGCCTTCTGCTCGCTTGTGGAATTGAAGAGCGCCAGCCGTCCCAGCAGGTCGCGGGCGTAGACCGACTTGAAGTAGGAGAAGCCGACGGGGTAGTCGCCCCATTCGCAGCCGAGCTCGGTCGGCATCAGGACGTAGTGGAGCCTCGCGTGGCGCAGCTCGTCCCAGGTCTGGCGCGCCATGTCGACGTGGAAGTCCCACGGCATCTCGGGATGCTCGTGCGAGTTGCGGGCCATCAGCTCAGCGGCACAGAGCTCCGCGTCCATCAGTCCATGGAAGAAGTGCCGCTGTTCCTCGGGCTCGACCGGGACGTGGTTCAGCTCGGGGTCGTTGACGTAGAGCTCGCGGGACAGGAACGGATCGCCTTCCTGTGTCACCTCGACGAACGGGTCGCGTGCGGGCTCGTCTAGGGACGCCATCACGCTCAGCTCCCGCGGCTCCGCCTTGAGCTCGACCGGCAGCGAGCCGAGGTCGTCGCTCCCGGCGCTGGTCACGTGCTCCCGCCGCGGGATCTCGTCCCTGTGACGCGCCTGCCTTTGGACCAGCTTGGTCAGCAGCCGCAGGGAGGGCTCGTCGGAGACCGGGTCGAGGGTCTCCAGGTGGACGCGCATCGCCGCCTCGAGGCTGGGCTTCGCCTCACCGTAGGCGACCGCCAGGTACTCCTCGGGGGTCGCCGCCCCCGCGAGGCGCTCGAGCAAGGCCGTCAGCTCCTGCCCGGGTGCACCCGGATAGTCGCTCGGGTGACGCAGCTCGTACATCCGCCGCTTCACCCGCGAGATCGCCCGCGCGTCGTCGTGCAGGTGGTCGCCGAGCCGGTACTTGAGGTCGAAGTCGGCGACCAGGGGCAGCCATCCCGCCGAACGATGCACCAGCTCGCGCAGGACGTGGAAGTAGTTCGAGAACCGGATCGCGTTCTCGTCCACGTCGTAACCCCGAGGCAGCGGGTCACGCGGTAGCGCCATCCGACACCTCCTCGACCGCGTCGCCCTCCGAGGCGCCCTCCTCCGCGAGCAGCCTTCGCTTGTGGCGGCCGACCACGCTGGGAAGGAGCCCGCCGCCCGCCGAGACGTTGATCACCGCCCGGTCGGATATCCGGGTGATCATCCCCCCGTAGCGGCCGCCGATCCCGAACGGGTTGATGTTGAAGCGCTTCAGCCGCATCTGGACGTGACCGTCCTCGACGGTCGGGAACATCTCCTCGGGCACCGGCACGTACTCCTGGACGATGTAGTCCCCGCGCTCGCCGTGCTCGCCGATGATCCGGTCCCACTCCGCCTGGTCGGTCTCGATCCCGAGCGATACGCCGTGACCCCCGTATTCCGAGGCGGGCTTCAGGACCAGTCGCTGGCGATTGTCGGAGACGACGTCGAGGAGGTCGACCACCCACTGTCCGTACGTGACCCGCCCGGGGCGCAGGATCCGGGTCCACGGGATCGTCTCGGCGATCAGCCCGGCCTCCTCCTTTCGCACCAGGTGCGCGAAGCGCGGATCGTCGAGCAGCGCGAACAGCTTCTTGTTGTTCGCGACCCGGGCCCGTGGGGGGTTGACCAGGCAGATGCTGCCGTCCCGCGCGGCCGCGGTGAGGTCGCCCTCGCGCAGGTCATCGATGAGGACGCGACGGTAGACCAGGTGCACCGGCTCGCCCCGCACGCGCAGGGCCGACCCGTCGTAGTCGAGCTCCTCCGTCGTGCCGATGACGGCCTCGATCCCTGCCGCGCGGGCCGCCGCGCAGACGATCCGGAACTCCGGCACGGAGGGACTTCCCGGCCTGTCCACGAGCGCCAGTCGCGGGCGCTCGGGGAGGTCCGGTCGGCTTGCGCGCCGCTCGCGATAGGCGTCGAGCAGCGTCTCGACCAGCAGGGGCAGCATCGGGGCGTAGGCGGTGTCGAACTCGGTCTCGACCCGCGGCAGCTCGATCGAGCGCCGCAGGCCCTCGTACAGCACGTCCGTATATCCGATGCCCGCGGGCGAGTCGGCATTGAACTCGAGGAACTTGACCTCGTATCCGGAGAGGAAGGCATCGAGGCGGCAGATGCGCAGGGGGCGCCGGAATCCGGGATCGACACGCACGAGCGCGTCCTCGAACGGCGGCAGCGCGAGCTCTGTACGAAGCCGCTCGTCGTCCGGATAGGCGTCGCAGAAGCGATCGAGCACCCGGCACAGGCATTCCACCGCGCCGCGCACGCGCGCGACCTGGCGCGGCGAGACGAAGTGGGGCATGAGCACGAAGGGGATGGTGCGCCCGTCGAAGACGACGTCGTTGCGGTCGAGCCAGCGCGCGATCTCGGCCTCGATCTCGGCGCAGCGATCGCCGAGCTTCGAGAGCTCGACCAGATGCTGGAGCTTCAGGTTGTTGACGTGGTCGATCATGCTGACCCGGTCGAGGTCGGGCCCTTGCCGTTGGCTATCGGTCGCTCGAACAGCGTCGAGAGGACGACCTGGGTCTGCGTACGCAGGACCCCCGGCATCTCGCGGATCCGTTCCAGCGCCTCCTCGAGGTGCTGGGTGTCGGCGGCGCGCACGTGGATGATCGCGCTCGGAGCCCCAGCGATGGTGTAGGCCCCCTCGACCTCCGGGTGCACGGCGACGGCCTCGCGCACCTCGGCGCCCGACATGCGGCCCTCGCAGAACAGCTCCACGAACGCGTGGCTGTGCCAGCCGAAGGCGGCGGGGTCGACCGTAGCCGCGTAGCCGCGGATCACGCCCTCGCGCTCGAGCCGGTCGACGCGCCGCTTCACGGCCGGCGCCGAGAGCGAGACCCGGCGGCCGATGTCCTGGAACGAGCGCCGGGCGTTCTCCCTCAAGAGCGCAACGATCTGCCCGTCAATACGGTCCATTTGGTGCGATAACCTCCCTCAGACGCAACGTTTTGCTCTTGAGCGGACCTCGCAGGCCGGTAATCATAAACTCCAGTTCGGAGCCTGGCAAGTCGGCGACCGGCATCGTCCGAAGGAGGAGAGCATGGAGACCAAGACCGTCCCGACGGAGGCCGAGCGAGCCGGCGACGAGATGCCGCTGCTCGGCATCGACCACCTCGAGATGTATGTCGGCAACGGCGTCCAGGCCGCCTACTTCTTCACCAGGGCGCTCGGCTTCAGGCGGGTCGCGAGCGCCGGTCTCGAAAGCGGCATCCGGGACCGCTCATCCCACGTCCTGGAGCAGGGTGGGGTGCGCTTCGTGCTGACGGCGCCACTCCACGGCACCGGCGAGGTCGCGCGGCACGTCGCCGAGCACGGCGATGGCGTGAAGGTCATCGCCCTCCGGGTCCCGGACGCGGAGCAGGCATATCGCGTCGCGATCCGCCACGGGGCGCGCGGTGTCGCGGAGCCGTGGGAGGCGAGCGACGAGAGGGGGACCGTGCGGATGGCGACGGTCGCCACGTACGGCGAGACCCTCCACACGTTCGTCGACCGGGAGGACTACGACGGCGTCTTCCTCCCCGGCTACCTAGCCGCGGAGGACCACGACCCGGACGCCGGGCGGTTCACGGGCGTCGACCACGTGGTCGGCAACGTCGAGCTCGGGCGCCTGGACGAGTGGGTGGGCTACTACGAGCGCGTCTTCGGCATGAGGGAGATGATCCACTTCACCGACCGGGACATCTCCACGGAGTACTCGGCGCTGATGTCGAAGGTGATGGCCGACGGCAGTGGCCGGATCAAGTTCCCGATCAACGAGCCGGCCGAGGGGAAGCGAAAGTCGCAGATCGAGGAATACCTGGAGTACTACGGGGGAGCCGGCGTCCAGCACGTGGCTCTCGCAACCGACGACATCGTTCGCACCGTCTCCGAGCTTCAGTCGCGGGGCGTGGAGTTCCTGACCACGCCCGAGAGCTACTACCAGGAGCTGCCGGAGAGGATCGGCGAGATCGACGAGGATCTGGCCGACCTGCGCCGGCTCGGCATCCTCGCCGATCGCGACGACGAGGGGTATCTGCTGCAGATATTCACGCGCACGCTCGGCGACCGGCCGACGCTGTTCTTCGAGGTCATCGAGCGGCACGGCGCGCGGGGATTCGGCGAGGGGAACTTCAAGGCCCTCTTCGAGGCGATCGAGAGAGAGCAGGAGAAGCGGGGGAACCTCTGAGATGAGATATCACCACCTGGGGGACATCCCCAAGAAGCGCCACATCCAGTTCCGCGACAACGGCAGGCTCCTCGTGGAGGAGGTGCTCGGTTTCGAGGGGTTCTCGGGGAACGAGTCGATCCTCTACCACCTGAACTCGCCGTGCCGCATCACCGAAGCCGCCGAGTTCACGAAGCTTGAGCACGCCGAGTGGGTGCCGGATGCCCACGTTCACCGGCACCTGGTCACCGGCGGCACCGAGCCCGGCGGCGATCCGATCACGGGGCGACGCTGCCTGATGTGGAACCAGGACCTCGAGGTCTCGCTATGCAGGCCCGACTCCGAGGCCGACGCCTTCTACCGAAACGGCGAGGGCGACGAGCTGATCTTCGTCCACGAGGGGAGCGGGATGCTCGAGACGCTCTTCGGGTCGCTGCCCTACCAGGAGCACGACTACATCGTGATCCCGCGCGGGACGACCTACCGGTTCGAGTTCGACTCGACCCCGCAGCTCTGGCTCGTCTTCCACACCCCGGGCGAGATCGAGACGCCGAACCGGTACCGGAACCGCTACGGGCAGCTGCTGGAGTCGGCGCCGTACTCGCAGCGGGACTTCCACCCACCCAGCGAGCTCGTCACGCACCGCGAAACCGGGGAGTTCGAGGTCGTGGTCCGAGTCAGGGGCGGGCTCCAGCGCTACCGGCTGGACTATCACCCCTTGGACGTCGTGGGCTGGGACGGCTACGTGTACCCGTACACGTTCAACATCCACGACTTCGAGCCGCGGACCGGACGGCTTCACCTGCCCCCGCCGACGCATCAGACATTCCAGGGACCGAGCTTCGTGATCTGCTCGTTCTGTCCCCGCGAGCTCGATTACGACCCGCTGGCGGTCCCCCTCCCCTACCACCACTCCAACGTCCAGTCCGAGGAGATCATCTACTACGCCTCAGGCGAGTTCGGCAGCCGCAAGGGGATCGAGGTCGGCTCGATCACCGTGCACCCGTCGGGGCTTCCGCACGGGCCGCAGCCGGGCCTGGTCGAGAAGTCCCTGGGGCAGCGGCGAACCGAGGAGCTCGCGGTCATGTGGGACACCTTCCGCCCCCTCCACCTGACCGCGTTCGCGCGCGACCTGGACGACCCCTCGTATGCCTACTCGTGGCGGGAGGGAACGCCCTCGCCGGTGGCGGAGAGCACGACGGGTTAGCGCCGCGCGCGTTGAAGCTGCGAGGCGGTGCTTCGACGCCCTAGCCATTCAAGATGGTTGCGCGAGCCGTTCGCTGGACCATGCCGTTGGCGGGACTCGTCGTTGTAGCCATCGCCAGCGGCTGCAGCGGCGGTGGCGAAGCGTCCGATTCTCAGCCGCAATCCACTGTTGTTCATGGGTGCCGGGTGACCGTTCCCGAGGCACGCACGGCGCGTGGCAATTACGGAACGAAGCTCTTTCGATCACCTTGCCGGCCAAGGGGATCAACAGTCCGCTGAGCTTCGGCAGCGAAGTGCGCAGTGACGGTTCCATCGCGAGCAAATTTCCGTGGTGGCGACACGGTGTCAGCGGCCGTCTCAGGATCTCGGGGCGGAGGCTCGATGGACCCGCTCCGGCGCTTCGTTCGGATGTGCCGACCGGCTACGGTCGATCTGGCTTTCAGGCGAGCGGGGTGATCTTCCCGACTTCGGGATGCTGGCGAGTCACGGGAAGTGTCGGCAAGAGCCGGCTGACCTTCGTCATGCTGGTCGTCCGGCACTAGCTGTGCCCAGCTGAGCCGCGTTCGCCCATCCGGTACTCGAGGCCCCTGCTCCGCAGCTTGCGAAGGGCTTCCTGGCGAGCTATCCGACCGCCGCCAGCGGCGGCCGGCGCTCCTCGAGGTAGCCCGCGCTCACCTCCCGCAGGATCTCGAGCATCGCCTCGGTCGCCGCGGAGCGGTGGCCGTTCCCATGCGTGGCGGCGACCACGTGCCGAACGGACCTGGGCTCAGCGAGCTCGCGGATCACGATGTCGTCGCGCACGCTCTCCAGCGCGAGCTGGGGGATGAGGGCGACGCCGACGCCCGCGGCGATGAAGCCCTGGATCGCCGCGTAGTCGTCGTTTTGGAGCGCGACCCGCGGCTCGAATCCGGCCGTGTGGCACGCGCGCAGGAAGATCGTCCCGTCGGGGCATGCGCATGCGTCGTGGCTGCCGTGCATCCACGTCTCCTCGGCAAGGTCGGACAGCTCCACCCTGCGCCTGCCCGCCAGGGGGTGATCGCGCGGCAGCGCCAGGAACATCGGGTCGTCGAGAAGGTGGATGCGCTCGACATGCTCGCCACGCGGCTCGGGCTCGAATCCCGATTCGATCAGCAACGCGATGTCGACCTGACCCTTCATCAGCTGCTCCAGTCCATCGGTGGGCTCCGCGACCGAGAGGACCAGCTCGACTCCCGGATAGCGATCGTGGAACGCCGCCGTCGCAGGGGGGATCAGCGACGAGCCACCGGTGGGAAACGAGGCCAGGCGAACCCTTCCGGCGCGCATCGCGCCGATCGAGTCGAGCTCGGCCTCCGCCTCGGCCAACCGCGCGAGCACCGCCTCGGCGTGCGGCAGAAGCGCGCGACCGGCATCGGTGAGACGGGTGCCCCGTGCTAGGCGATCGACGAGCTTCGCGCCGGTCGCCCGTTCGAGCGCCGCGATCTGCTGCGAGACCGCCGGCTGCGTGTAGTTCAGCGCCTCCGCTGCGGCCGAGAACGAGCCGCGTTCCGCGACCTCCTTGAACACCCGAAGATGCTTCAGTTCCAACATAACGCGCGCTTATCGATATCCTAGCGAACTCTTATTTGACCTTATGGCTGCCGCGCGCGAGACTTGTGCCATGAGCGACGAGACGATCACGATCAGGCGCGCGGTTCAGGGGGACAGGAGGGTGCTCGAGCGCCTGGCGGGCCGGGACTCAACCGTCCTTCCCGACGATGAATTCCTGGTCGCCGAGGTCGGCGACGAGGCTTGGGCCGCGATCGCGCTCCGCACCGGAGAAATCGTGGCGGATCCGTTCCGCCCCAGCGCCGGCGTGGCCGAGCTCCTGCGGGTGCGGATCGAGCGTGAAGGCGGCGAGGTCACTCCCGCCGACCAGAGCACGCCGTTGCTTCACCGGCTCGCGCACCGGGCGGTTGCCTGACCCACCCAGGGCTCGCCGGGAACGATGAGCGAAGGCCCTAGCGCTCGGGGCGCGCGGAGAACCCCTCGGCGCGGATGGCGTCGAGGATGCGGTTGGAGTGCTCTTTGCCCGAGGTCTGCAGGACGAGCTGGATCGCCGTTTCCCGGACGTGGAGCTCCACTCCCTCGCGGATGTGCGTGACGTCGACGACGTTCGCGCCGTGCTCGGCCACCACGCGAAGCAGCGCCGCGAGGGCACCGGGCCTGTCGGGAACGACCGTCCAGATCACCACGCGCCGCACCGCAGCCGTCTCCCCCAGGCGGATGCACTCGGCGAGGCGCGAGGCGTCGACGTTTCCCCCCGACAGCACCACGCACGTCTCGCCGTCCGAGGACGGCTCGACCTTCCCGGCGAGAAGCGCGGCTACTCCCACCGCTCCAGCTCCCTCCACAACGAGCTTCGAGCGCTCGAGCAGCAGGACCATCGCCTGCGCGACCTCGTCGTCTGAGACGGTCGCGATCCCGTCGAGATACCGCTCCACGAGCGGGAGCGTCAGCGAGCCGGGGCGCTTGACGGCGATCCCGTCGCAGATCGTGCTGTTCGCCCGGGTGCCGATGGGCTCGTGCGCGGCGACGGACTCGACGTAAGGCGAGCAGGCCTCCGCCTGAACGCCGATCACCCTGGCTTCGGGGATCCGGGACTTGATGGCGATCGCGACACCGGACGCGAGGCCGCCGCCACCGAGCGGGACCACGACGAGCCTCGTCCGGCGCGCCTGACTTGCGATCTCGAGGCCAACCGTGCCCTGCCCGGCGACGATCTCGGGGTCGTCGAACGGATGGACCAGCGTTCCACCTTCGCGCTCGGCGAACTCTCTCGCGGCTTCGGCTGCCTCGTCATAGGAGCCGTCCACCAGCCGGACATCGCCTCCGTAGCTCCTGACCGCAGCGACCTTCGCGAGAGGCGCGTCGGCGGGCATGAAGATGTCGGCGCGAGTGCCGACCCGATCGGCAGCGAGGGCCACGGCCTGAGCGTGATTGCCGGCACTTGCCGCCACCACTCCCGAGCCCAGTGCCGACGGGCTCAGCCGGCTCATCTTGTGAAAGGCCCCGCGGACCTTGAACGAGCCCGTGAGCTGGAGGCACTCCGCCTTCAGGATGACCGGCGCGCCCACCCTGCGCGAGAGCTCCCCCGCTGAAAGCATGGGCGTCTCGCGGACCTCACGGGCGACGACGAGCGCGGCATCCTCGATCGCCGCCGGAGCAACCGCTTCATCGACCGCGTGGGATCGAACGGCGTTCATCCACCTCAGGGTAGACCTTCCGACATCGCGCAAGGGAGCGCCCGACCTCCCCGGGGGCATACGATTGCGAACAGGACATGGAAGCTCGATCTCTCACCATCGGTGCGGAGGGGAGTTTGTGGCGTCGGCTCAGAGAAGCGGCCGACCGCCGGCCGGCACTTGCCGCCGCCGCGCTGATCGTGGCGGCGGTGATCGTCATGGTGATCGCAAAGGGGCTGCACGACGTCGCCCAGACCGGGCTCACGGGGCTTTCCCTCGGCGCCATCTACGCACTCGGCGCCGTCGGCCTCACGCTCGTGTACGGGATCCTCAAGCTGGTCAACTTCGCCCACGGCGACTTCCTGACGTTCGGCGCATACATGGCGTACCTGGTGAACGTCACCTGGGGACTGCCGCTCGCCGTGGGGGTCGTGGTGGCCATGATCGCGACCGCCGTCCTCGCCGTCTTCTTCGAGCTGATCATGTGGGGTCCGATGCGCGCGCGGCGCGCCGGCCTCCTCCAGCTCCTTCTCATGTCGATCGGCCTGGCACTCGTCATCCGCTCGGCCATCCAGTACTTCTGGGGGACCGACATCAAGCTGCTCGACGTCAACACCACGGCGTCGGTGAGCTTTCTCGGCCTGCGGATCGGGCGGACGCAGCTCATCGTGATCGGCGTGGGCTTCGCGGTGCTGATCGCGGTGGGGCTGATGCTCCGGCAGACGCTGCTCGGTAAGCGGATGCGGGCGCTGGCCGACGACCTCGACCTGGCGGAGACCGCGGGCGTCGACACCCGGAGGGTGATCCTCTACACGTGGATATTCGCCGGCGCCCTGGCGGGACTGGCCGGAGTGCTCGCCGGCGCCGTCACGTCGCTCAGCCCCGAGTTCGGCTTCGAGCTCCTGCTGCCGATCTTCGCGGCGGTCATCCTCGGCGGAATCGGGGACGCCTACGGCGCCCTCGCGGGCGGCATGCTGCTGGGGCTGGCGACCGAGTGGTCGACGATGTTCATCGACTCGCGCTGGAAGATCGCGGTTGGGTTCGTGATCCTGCTCGTGGCGTTGATCGTGCGACCGCAGGGGATCTTTGGCAAGGCGAGGGTGGTCTAGATGCCCATGCCCGACCCATCCGGGATGTTGCCGCTCGCGGTGACGCTGGATTTCTTCACCGACACCGGCTTCTGGGTCGGCGTCGGGGTCTTCGCCGGCACCTACGTCCTGGTCGCGCTGGGGCTGCAGCTGAACGTGGGCTACACCGGCATGACGAACTTCGGCGCCGCCGGGTTCATGGCCGTCGGGGCGTACTCGATGGCGATCCTCGTCCTGAAAGCCGGGTTCTCGTTCTGGGCGTCGCTGCCCCTGGCGATGCTGATCGCGATCGGGTTCGGGCTTCTCATCGGTCTTCCATCGCTTCGACTCCGGGCCGACTACTTCGCGATCGCGACCATCGCCCTTGCCGAGATCGTCCGCATCATCGCGCAGAACGCGCGCGGCCTGACGGGAGGCAATCAGGGCCTCTTCTGCGCCGAGGGCGGCGCCGGGGCCTGCTACAACGACGCTTGGACGAACCTCTCATCGACGATCGAGGGATGGCTCGAGAGCGTCGGCTGGACCGATCCCGAATCCCTCGCGCCGCTGCTGATCGTGGTATGGCTGACGGTGGTCCTGGTCGCGCTCGGGCTCAACTTCGTCCAGAGATCGCCATGGGGACGCGTCCTTCGCGCGATTCGAGAGGACGAGGACGCCGCGGAGGCGCTGGGCAAGCACACGCTCGTGTACAAACTCCAGTCGCTGGCGATCGCGGCGGCGATCGGTGCCGTCGCCGGATGGTTCCTGGCGCTGAACCTCGCCACCGTCCACCCGGACGACTACGAGCCGCTCGTCACGTTCTTCGCCTACGGCGTACTCGTGCTCGGCGGGCTGGCGAGCTACTGGGGGGTTCTGGCCGGAGGCGTGATCTTCTGGGTGGTCTTGGAGGGAACACGGTTCGTCGAGCTTCCGATCTCCGAAACCCAGATCGCCGCGCTCCGGTTCTTCATCGTCGGCCTGGTCCTCATCCTGCTGATGGCGTTCCGCCCGCAGGGGATGTTCGGCAAGCGGGAGGAGATGGTCCTCGGTGAGTGACACCGGCCGGCCGGCCGCGGCTGTCAACGGACGACCCATCCTGGAGGCGGAGGAGGTCGTAAAGGGATTCGGCGGCATCCGTGCCGTCAACGGCGCCACGCTGGGCGTCCGCGAGGGCTCCATCACCGCCTTGATCGGACCCAACGGCGCCGGGAAGACCACGTTCTTCAACGTGATCACGGGCTTCTACCGTGCCGACGGCGGGCGCGCCGAGTTCAGCGGCAACAGGGTGCTCGGCCTGGCGCCTCATTCGATCGCCCGCCTGGGGATGGTCAGGACCTTCCAGATCACGAAGGCGCTGGCGCGAATGCCCGTGATCGACAACATGACGCTCGCGGCACCCGACCAGCCCGGCGAGCGGCTGCTGAACGTCATCGTGCGCCCAGGCGCCGTCCGGCGGCGCGAACGGGAGGTTCACCACCAGGCGATGGAGCTGCTCGAGGTCTTCGACCTCGCGAAGCTCGCGAACGAGTACGCCGGGACGCTCTCAGGTGGTCAGCGGAAGCTGCTCGAGCTCGCGCGGGCGCTGATGACGCGTCCGCGGCTGCTGCTCCTGGACGAGCCGATGGCGGGGATCAACCCGACGCTGGGCCGCCGGCTGCTCGACCACATGCAGCGCTTGCGGGGGGAGCAGGGGGTCAGCTTCCTGTTCATCGAGCACGACATGGAGGTCGTGATGAACCACTCCGACCGGGTGATCGTGATGGCGCAGGGGCGCGTGATCGCCGATGGAGAGCCGCATGAGGTCCGCTCGGATCAAGCTGTGATCGACGCCTATCTCGGCTCCGGGACCGTGGCCGAGGAGGCGCCGCGGTGAAGGGGGCGGGCGCGAACGGAAGGGTCCTCGCGGCGGAGGACGTCGTCGCCGGATATGTCCCGGAGGTGGACATCCTGAACGGCGTCTCGATGCACGTTGACGACGGCGACATCGTCACGGTGATAGGTCCGAACGGTGCCGGGAAGTCCACCCTCGTAAAGACCATCTTCGGGCTGTTGCATCCCCGGCAGGGAAGGGTCGTCTTCCGGGGGGATGACATCAGCGGACGCAGGCCCCACGAGATCACTCGTCTGGGATTGAGCTATGTCCCGCAGCTCGACAACGTCTTTCCGAGCCTCACAGTGGATGAGAACCTCGAGATGGGGTCACTGGACCGGTCGAGAACCCGGGAGGCGATGGGGCGCATGTACGAGCTCTTTCCGCGGCTCGGCGAACGCCGCTCGCAGGTCGCGGGCACGATGAGCGGGGGCGAGCGCCAGATGCTGGCGATGGCGAGGGCGCTGATGCCGGACCCCCAGGTGCTGCTGCTCGACGAGCCGTCGG
>JBKPFQ010000112.1:0-9570 GCA_046728915.1 Actinomycetota bacterium
GAGCACAGCAGGAACCCGGCGCCGGGCCGCCCCCGGTCGGTCAGGGTGTCCCCCGCGACGTCGCGCGCGGCCCCGCCCGCGCGGGTGATGATCGACCGCTGCGGATGATCCTCCGCCTGCTCGTCGGTGAGCCTGCCCTGCCGGCGAAGCTCCTCCACCAGCGAATGGTCCGACGTCAGGAGCTTGAGCTGGCCGTCCCGGAATAGGTAGGCGCGGCTGTCGCCGACGTGCGCGAACCCGACCTCCTCGCCCTCCAGCAGCGCGGCCGTGAAGGTGGTGCCCATCCCCGACCTGGAGGTATCGGACTCGGCCAGGCGGTGGATGCGGGCGTTGGCCGTCTTGGCGATCGCCCTCAGGTAGGTCTCGGGCGACTCGTCGCCGCGCTTGACGGCGTCGAACGACTCCGCCGCCAGCCGGGACGCGACCTCACCCGCCTGCGCCCCGCCCATGCCGTCCGCTACCGCGAACACGGGCGATTTGGCGAAATAGGTGTCCTCGTTCGCGTCCCGCTGCCGCCCGGTGTCCGTTCGGTATGCCTGTTCGACGACCTTCAGCATGAATGCGCGGGTCAGCCGCCGGGGACGTCGACCTCGAAGCGGAACTCCGTGTTCCCGATTCTGACCTCGTCCAGGTCGTGCAGCTGCGCCTCTCCGTTCAGCCGCCCGCCGTTCAGGAACGTTCCGTTGGTCGAGTTCATGTCCTCAACGTAGTAGTTGGCCCCGCGGGAGTACACGCGGGCATGCACCCCCGAGGCGAAACGGTCCTCGATGCGTACATCCGCGTCCGACGACCTCCCGATAGAGATGCCCCCGAACAGGTCGAAGCGCTCACCCGGCTCCAGCCCACCGCCCTTGGCGGCGACGAGCCAGGCGTCGGTCGCCGCCGCCCGGCCGCCGGGACCAACGGTCGGATGGATCCCGGTGGCCTCCGGGGCGGGCGCCGTGGTCCGCCGCAGCTCCCGGAACGCGCTCCTCGCCACCCAGAGCAGGAAGAGGTACAGAACGGCGAGGAAGCCGAACTTGAGCGCGACCGCGATCGGTTCGGTGTCCATCGACGATTAGTGGCTACTGCTCGATGTCGAAGACGAACCTCGTGGTGCCGAGCGTGACCTCGTCGCCCGGGGAGAGTCTGCTCGAGTCCACCCGACGGTCGTTGACCTTGATCCCGTTGGTGGAGCCGAGGTCGATGATCTGCCAATCACCCGTCGACCCACGGCGGAGCTCGGCGTGCTGGCGGGAGACGTTGGGGTCCGAGAACACGCAATCCGCCTCACGTGAGCGGCCCAGGACGGCCGTCGGGCCGTCGAGCACGTAGCGGCGGTCGTCCATCGTGACGATCGCCTTCGTCTCCACGAATCGCCCCTCCGGGCGGCGCCGCTCGCGGCGGGTCTGCTTGGGAGGCACCGAGTAGACCATGGTGTGGCCGTGTTCGCCCTGCGAGGGCTCCTCCCCCTGGCGAGCGGGAGGCTTTACGAGGCGGGTCTGAATTCCGAACTCCCCGAGTCGTAGGCGATCGTCGGTCTCGAGCTTGACCTCCGGGCGCGTCAGCAGCGCGTAGTCCTTTCGCCGGGCGTGCTCGAGGAGATAGCCCGAGAGCTCCTGCTCCAGGGAGCGCTCATAGCCCTCCAGGCGCCTGTGGTCCTCGGCCGAGAGCCACACGGTGTACTGGTTCGGCACGTACGTGCGGGCGACGGAGGCCGTCCGGTGAGCGTCCATCTCCTTGGCCAGCTTGCGCGCGAGCTCGACGGGCTGCACCTGCGACGAGAAGGCGCGGCTGAACACGCCCTCGACGAGGTTCTCGATCCGCTGTTCCAGGTTTCTCAGAACGCTGATGCCAAGCTCCCTTCCGGGTTCCGCACGCGCGCACGCACAGGTTCAGGGAAGGCGATTGCCCTGTGCGCGCGGTGACAATCCTAGTGGTGCATAGGCGCCCGGGGTCCGCCTGTCACCCGCGCGAGAGCCCGCTCAAGGCCCCGGCGCGGGGGCGCTGCCCATCGCCGGCTGGGTGCTTGGGATGGGCGCGCGTCGGCTGGCCGGCCGCGCCCCGCGACGCCGAAACTCGACGATCACGGCGATCGCAGCCGCCGCGACCGCCACCACCGGCACGCCCACCGTCCCGCCGTCTCCGACGAGGCGAAGAGCCGCGTCCAGGCCGGCGGCCCATAGCAACGCCCCGAGCAGGCCCACGGCGAGGTGACGCGCGCGGAGGATCAGGGCGAGCAGCGCACCCGCGACGGCGAAGATCGCGGCCCCGAGTAGGGCCTGCGGCGACACGAGCGGGGCGAGCAGGGAACTCGCGGCCTCGCCGGTTGACCGCATCCAGTCGTGCGGCGGCTCGTCGACCAGGCCCGCCGAGGACCCCAGGCCGAAGGCCGCGGCTCCGCAGAGCATCCAGCACCAGCCCAGCGCCCCCAGGACGAATCGCTCCCCGAGCGTCCCTCGGGCGCCGGCGATCGCCGGGTAGGCGCCGCCGGCCGAGACGGCGCCCAGCAGCGGGGCGAGGAGCGGTATGCCCGCCCAGGGCAGCCACGACGCAACGAGGATCGCCGGGGCGCTCAACGCGCCCACGACGAGGGCGAGGCCGGGGCGATCGGCGGCGACCGCGAGGAGCATCACCGCCACCCCCCACGCCACCAATGCCGCAAGCTGGGCGACTCGCAGCACCGCCGGGTGCTCGCCGCCACGCTCCTCCGCGGGCTCATCGAGGTGCTCCGGCACCGCGCTCTGGCCATCGAGCCGGGGGATCGACGCATCGAGGTGGTGGTCGAGCTCCTCGAGCGGCGGTCGGAGCCCGGGATCCGCCTCCAGGCAGGCGTCGAGGCACTCAGCGAGGTGGGAGGGCAGGTCGGGGCGGTAGTCGCGAAGCGGTGGCATGCGGCCGCCGATCTCGCGCGCCGTCTCGGCGGGGGTCTCGCGCGCCACGGGGTTGTGGCCCGTCCAGCATTCGTACAGGGTCAGGGCGAGCGAGTACACGTCCGACGCCTCACCCGCGCCCCGCCCCTCGGCCTGTTCGGGTGCCATGTATGCGAGCGTCCCCACGACCTCGCCCGTCGCGGTGAGGGTGGGCGATCCGACGAGCGAGGCGATGCCGAAGTCCATGAGCTTCGCTCTGCGTCCCGCACCGTCGTCGACGCGAACGATCACGTTCTGCGGCTTGACGTCGCGATGGATGACCCCGCGCTCGTGGGCATGAGCCAGCGCCTCGCACACGTCGGCGCCGAATTCCGCGACCTCGCGGTCCGAGAGGTCGCCCCAGCGGGCGAGCTCGGCCAGCGTCGCTCCCTCGACCAGCTCGCTGACGAGCAGTGCCCGCCCGTCGTCGGATCCCAGCTCGTACAGCGTGACGATTCCGGGGTGGTTGAGGCGGGCTGCGGCCTGCGCCTCGCGGGCGACCCGGCCGGGGTCGGAGCTCGTGATCTCCTTGACCGCGACGTGTCGCTGAAGTCGCTCGTCGAAGGCGCGGTAGACGGTCCCCATGCCGCCCGACCCGACTCTCTCCATGAGCCGGAAGCGATCCATCACCAGCTCGCCCACCATTCCAAGTTAGGGGTTCGCCGTGCGTGAGCTGGAACCTCCCCTGGCCGCAATCGTTCGTGCGATGCAGGGCGAACCTCGCCGTGCCGCCGACGGCCAGGGGTCATACTGTTCCGCCTTGAAGGCACCCCCAAGGGGCTGAGCTTTGGCATTCCTCGACGAGGAAGAACTGGCACCACCTCCCGGCGGCACCCGCCCGCCATCGCGCCGCGGCCCCGACCGCCAGCGGCAGATCCTCGTGCGCCGCGCGATCGGCATCGGCGTGATCGTCCTCGTCCTGATCCTGATCATCCTCGGCATCAGGGGCTGCCTCAACGCCCGCAAGACACGCAGCTTCGAGAACTACGCGTCCGACCTGAACGCGATCGCGACGCAGACGAACCAGCTCTCGGGCGAGTTCTTCAGCAAGCTCAGCGATCCGGGCAACCTGAGCGCGCTTGACTTCCAGGCGGAGATCGCCGCCGACCGGGGAACCGCCGAGAACC
Source organism: Actinomycetota bacterium (assembly GCA_046728915.1). GTDB lineage: Bacteria > Actinomycetota > Thermoleophilia > Solirubrobacterales > 70-9 > AC-56. The sequence goes on from JBKPFQ010000112.1 coordinate 4,019, forward strand.
TGGCGAGCCGGGTGGACGAGCTCGACACCCCTGGGGAGCTCGACGACGCTCAAAACGAGCTCGAGCTCTCCTACAACCTGCGCGCCCAGGCCCTGACCGGGATCTCGACCCAGATGTCGGCGGCGCTCGGCAACCCCAGCCCGGCCCGCGACAAGGCGCTCAGCTCGATCGCCGACTACATGCAGTACTTCCTCGCGAGCGACGTGCTCTACAAGCAGGCACAGGATCAGATCGACACGGAGCTCTCGGACCAGGGCATCGACGAGAAGGCGCCCGCGAGCGTCTTCATGACCGATCCGACCCGCTGGCTCGATCCGCTACAGGTCGCCTCCGCCCTGTCGTCGATCTCCACCGAGAAGACCAGCAGCGGCTCGCATGGACTGGGCCTGGTCCAGACGACCGTCCAGCCGGGCGACGTCATCCTCAGCACCGACACGCCGGCGACGATCACGGAGACTGGCAAGGAGCTCCAGGTGCAGGTCTCCAACGAGGGAAGCGCGAACGAGAGGAACGTCGGCGTGAGCTTCCGGCTCACCGGCGGCCCGAAGACGATCGACGGGACCACGAGCATCGCCTTGATCGCCCCCGGCGCGATCCAGACGGCCAAGCTGCCGATTCGACCGCGGCCGGCCACGAACACCCAGCTGACGCTCGAGGTGACCGCCACGCCGGTTCCCGGTGAGCAGATCACCACCAACAACCGCTTCACCTACCAGGTCACGTTCCGCTAGCGGTCCAGTGCTGGGAAGGGCGTCGTAACCTTCCGCGCCCAATGGGATTGCGCGTCGCGTTTCTGGGTCCGGCCGGCACCTTCTCGGAGGACGCCCTCCTCGCGGCGGTGGGCGAGACGGCGATCGACCCGCTGCCGAGGCCGAGCGTCTACGCCGCCATCCGCGCGGTCGCCGAAGGCGAGGCAGATCGGGCCCTCGTTCCGTTCGAGAACTCGATCGAGGGCGCCGTGCGCTCGACGCTCGACACCCTGGCGTTCGAGACCGAGGGCGTGACCATCGCCGGCGAGCACGATCACGTCATTCGCCACAGCCTGATCGCTCGCACGGAGCTCGCGCTCGATGGGATCTCGGTCGTCCTCTCGCATCCACAGGCGAGCGCCCAATGCGCGCGCTTCATCCGCCAGCACCTGCCGCGCGCGAGCGTCCGCGCGGCGGCCAGCACGGCCGACGCCGTGCGGTCGGTCGCCCGGACCAGCGAGCCCTGGGCCGCGCTGGGCGCCGCGTCGGCGGCCAGGATCTACGGTTGCGTGGTGCTGGGCGAGGGGGTCGAGGACAACCCCGACAACGTGACCAGGTTCGTTTGGATCGCTCCCGCGGGCACCAGGCCGAGCGGCGGAGGGCCGTGGCGGACGACCCTCGTGTTCTCGGAGCTCGGCGCGGATCACCCGGGAGCACTGGTCGAAGCCCTGACCGAGTTTTCTGCCCGCGACGTCAACCTCACGAGAATCGAGTCGCGGCCGCTGCGCCAGGGGCTCGGGCGCTATATGTTCTTCTGCGACATCGAGGGCGGCGAGGGCGAGCCGGCGGTGGCGGAGGCGATCGAAGCGCTCCGCGGCAAGGCGGAATCCGTCCGGATCCTGGGGAGCTACCCGATCGTCGGGAACGGCATCCCCGGCGCCTGACAATCAATTGCGGCGGCTTCGCGCCTGTACATCACATGCTGCTGCGCCGACAAAGTCGCCGCCCGTCAAACTCCTCAGGCACGGGGACCGGACTGGCCCTGTGTCTACAATCGTGGCGCTATGGACACCGCCGCCGACCCTCACGTAGGGCTTCGAAGCGCCAGGGCTTCGGGGCCCCAGGGGGTTGCCATGGCGGCCCACGCCAACGGAAACGGCCACCTGAACGGCCATCACATTCGCGGCGGGATCGGCAGCCGGGTGCTGGTCCTCAACGCGAGCTATGAGCCGATCAACGTCTGCAACGTCCGGCGGGCCACTGTCCTCGTGCTCAAGTCGCGGGCGGAGATCATCGAGCGAGGCGAGGGCGCGCTTCATTCGGAGCGGCTGACCTTCGATCGGCCGTGCGTGATCAGGCTGATTCGCTACGTGCGGATCCCCCGCGACGTCCACCGCCGCAAGATCACCCGCAAGGCGGTGCTCGCGCGCGACGCGTGGACCTGCCAGTACTGCGGTAGGCAGGCTCCCGGACTCACCGTCGACCACGTGATCCCGCGGAGCCGTGGAGGCGAATCGGTGTGGGAGAACATCGTCGCCTCGTGTGCCCCGTGCAACCGGAAGAAGGGCAACCTGACCCCCCGCGAGGCGAGCATGCATCCGCGCTCCAATCCGCGGCCCCCCGGGCCGACCGTATTCATCCAGCTCGCCAGCCCCAGGATCCCGCTCGCCTGGGAGCCCTACCTCGTCGCGGCTTAGAAAGCGACGAAGGGCCGCCCGGAGGCGGCCCTTCGCTCAAGGTGCGGTGGGGAAGCGAGTCGAGGATCCATGGCGGGGCGGGACGTGCTCCTCACCTCCTCGTTCTCGCCGGTGCCCGGGGTGGATTCCACTGGGCGGCCCGCACTGATCAGACGCGGCGGCTGCGCCGCCTGACCTGCCTTCGCCGGTGCCGAGCACCGGCCGGCCGCCACCTAGCGGCCCTGCACCTCCGGCGTCCCTCGAAACATTCCAATCAAGTTAGGACCACCTCCTTTCTCCGGTACGACGATTGAATCAGACGCGGCGGTTGATTCGCTAGCCGCCCGTCGGTGGGTCCGAGGCCTCCATGCGCTCCTGCGCCCTCGTCGCCCGCTCGCGAAACTCCCGGACCGACCGGAGACGGGTCAGCCGGACCGCAATCCCGGGCGCGACGGCATGAAGAAAAGCGATCAGCTTGGTGGCGCGGCCGCTGAGGACGACCTCGCCGAGGTTCTCGCGGACCGCGCGCACCACGGCCTCGCCCACGCGCTCCGGTGGGATCGTGCCGGCCGGGTTCGAGGCTCCCTCCAGATACGGCTCCAGCCGCCCGTACATGCCGACACGGCTGACGAACCCCGGGCAGATCGCCGAGAAGCCGATCGGCTCGGCAGCCATCTCCGCGCGCATCGAGGCCGTAAAGCCGACGACGCCGTGCTTGGTCGCCGAGTAGGAGGCGAGCTGGGGGCCCGGCACCTTGCCGGCCAGCGAGGCCACGTTCACGACGTGGCCTCGACCGCGCTCGAGCATCCCGGGCAGGACGAGCCTGGTGAGGTCCATCACGGCGAGCAGGTTGACCGCGACCGTCGTCTCGAGCGCATCCTCGTCGGTGGCGAGGAAGTCGCCACCGAACTCCACGCCGGCGTTGTTCACCAGGATGTCGATTGGCCCGAGCGCTTCCTCACACCACGCGACCAGCCGGCGGCGCTCGTCACGATCGGTCACATCGGCCGGAGCGTGCTTCACCTCGATGCCGCGGGTGCGCAGCTCGGCGGACAGCCCGTCCACGGAGGCCTCCGGCAGATCGGTCAACGCGAGGTTTACTCCCTCGTCGGCCAGCGCGCGGGCGATGTAGGCGCCCAGTCCTCCCCCCGCGCCCGTGACCAGGGCGTTTCGGTCGCGCAGCTCCCTCACCGCGCGGCAGCGTATCTACCCGGCGCCGTCCTCCGATGCGGTGCCCCTGGTCGCCTTGACCTTGAGCTCTCCCGCCTCCTCGACCGCTGATGCCTCGTCGGCGACCGAGGCGCTCGACTCGACCACGAGCGCGACGGCGCTGACCCGGTCGTCGTCCCGCAGGTTCATGACGCGCACACCCTGCGTGGCCCGGCCCATCTGCGAGATGCCGCCGGCGTTGGTGCGCTGGACCATGCCGTTCTCGGAGATGAAGAGGAGGTCCTGGTGTTCGCGGACGATGAGGGCTCCAGCGAGGCCGCCCTTCTTCTCGGTCAGCTTGGCGGTCAGCACGCCCTTCGTCCCGCGCCCTTTCACCGGGTACTCCGCGACGGAGGTGCGCTTGCCGTATCCATTCTCGGTGACGACGAACAGCTCGGCGTCGTCGCGCGCCACGTCCATCGTCAGGACGCGATTCGCCTCGCCGTTCACCTTGCCGGCGACGTTCATGCCCTTGACGCCGGACGTGTCGCGGCCCATCGGCCGGACGGCCTTCTCGTTGAAGCGGGAGGCGTGCCCCGACTTCGAGACGAGCAGCAGGTCGTCCTTGCCGTAGGTCAGCCGCACCTGAACCAGCTCGTCGCCGTCGCGGATCTTGATCGCGATGATGCCGTCCGCGCGAATGGGCGTGTTGTAGTCCGCGAACTCGGTCTTCTTGACCAAGCCCTTCGCGGTGGCGAAGACGAGGTACTTGCCCTCGGAGAAGTCGCGCGTCGGCTTCACGGCCATCACCCGCTCGCCCTCGCGGAGGGGCAGGACGTTGACGAGCGCCTTGCCCTTGGATGTCCGTGCTCCCTCGGGCAGCTCGTAGACCTTCAGCCGGTAGACCTTCCCGCGGTTGGTGAAGAAGAGCATCCAGTCGTGGGTCGAGCAGATGTGGAGGTGCTCGATGTAGTCGCCCTCCTTGAGGTCCATCCCCATGACGCCGACCCCGCCGCGCCGCTGCTGGCGATAGGTCGCGAGCGGCAGGCGCTTGACGTAGCCGGAATGGGTGATCGAGATCACCATCTGCTGGTCGGCGATCATGTCCTCGATGTCGACGTCGCCCTCGGCGAAGGTGATCTCGCTGCGGCGCTCGTCGCCGTAGCGATCGGCGACCTCGGTGAGCTCGTCCTTGATCAAGCCGTCGATGCGGGACTCGTCGCCGAGGATCGCGCGAAGCTCCCCGATCTTCTTGACCAGCTCGGCGTGCTCGGAGCGGACCTTGTCGGACTCCAGCGCGGTCAGGCGCTGCAGGCGCATGTCGAGGATCGCCTGAGCCTGCTCCTCGGTGAGCTCGAAGCGATCGATCAGGCCCGTGCGAGCGGCCTCGGGATCCTCCGAGCCGCGGATCAGGGCGATGACCTCGTCCAGGTTGTCGAGCGCGACCAGGAGCCCCTCGAGGATGTGAGCGCGGGCCTCGGCCTGACGCAGCTCGTGCTGCGTGCGCCGGGTGACGACCTCGCGCTGGTGGGCGACGTAGTGATGGATCAGCTCCCGCAGGCCCAGCGTGCGCGGCACGCCGTCGACCAACGCAACCACGTTGACCCCGAAGCTGGTCTGCATCTGGGTCCGCTTGTAGAGCTGGTTGAGGACCGCCTTGGCGACCTCACCGCGCTTGATCTCGATCACCAGCCGCATTCCGGACCGGTCCGACTCGTCGCGCAGATCGGAGATCCCGGTGACCTTCTTCTCGCGGACGAGGTCGGCGATCTTCTGGATCAAGCCGCCGTCGCCCCCCTTCTTGACCATGAACGGGAGCTCGGAGACGATGATCGCCTCCTTCCCTCCCTTGATCGGCTCGATGTGGGCCTTGGCGCGGACCTTGATCGACCCGCGGCCGGACGCGTAGGCGTCGCGGATTCCCTCACCGCGCATGATCAGGGCGCCGCCCGGGAAGTCCGGCCCCTTGACGTGCTCCATCAGACCCGCGAGGTCGATGTCGGGGTTGTCGATGTAGGCGTTCACCGCCGCGCAGACC
>JBKPFQ010000113.1:0-5116 GCA_046728915.1 Actinomycetota bacterium
CACATTCTCCTGCAAATCGGTCTGTTCTCGTGGTGGGCGATGCGTCGCAAGGCGTCGCGCGTGTCGTTTCTGATGTGTCCGTTTTGTGTCCGCGGCTAGTTGCTCACCTGGGCAACGCCGCAGGTGTCGTGTGCTGGGCTGCGGGTACGGGCTGGTCGCGTAAGCCTCTCGTGCCGGGTCAGCCGGTGTGGACGATGCAGCGGAAACCGATGTGCGAAGTCGATGTTTCGACGGCCTCCCCTTGGCGAGCCGCGGGTCGGTAGCGGAGGCAGTAATTCGGCGCGCAGAGGTGCGAGCCGCCCTTGATCACCCGGCGCGGGATCTGCTCGCGGTGCTGTTCCTGCAGGTCGCTCTCCTCAGGTGACGCGACGTGCGGGATGCGTGGCACGCAACAGGGCCTCTCGGTCTGGTCAGGATGGCGCGGCGTGAAGAAGTCGCACGTCCATTCCCAGACGTTGCCGGTCATGTCGTGAAGGCCGTAGCCGTTCGGTGGGAACGAGCCGACCGGGGAAGTGCCCTCGAAGCCGTCGAGCTTGAGGTTCTGCCACGGGAACTCGCCCTGCCACGAGTTCGCCATCGCTTTGCCGTCTGGGAAGTGTTCGTCGCCCCATGCAAACACGCCGCCCTCCAGCCCGCCGCGCGCCGCGAACTCCCATTCAGCCTCGGTCGGGAGCTCCTTGCCGGCCCACGCCGCGTAGGCCTGCGCGTCTTCGTAGGCGACGTGGACGACAGGATGCCGGTCGCGGCCGTTGATTGTGCTGCCCGGCCCCTGCGGCCGCTTCCAGTAGGTGCCGGGCACGTATCGCCACCAGTTGCCCACGTCGTCCAGGTCGACGGGGCCGGCTGTACTGCAGAAGACGAGCGAACCTGGCACGAGCAGGTCGGGGTCACCGTCCGGGTAGTCAGCAGGGTCGAGTGGGCGCTCGGCGACCGTGATGTAGTGGGTCTCGCGGACGAACCGCCGGAACTCGGCGGCGGTCACGGGTGATTCGTCCATTCAGAAACCCTCGACGGCGACGCGGTGGACCGGCCGCTCCTCGGGGTAGAAATCCTCGGAGCCCATCTGGAACTCGCCACCCGGCACCCAGACCATGTTCTTCGCGGGGGGCAGGCCCGGCGCGGCCGTCCGAGTCTCGGCGGTCGAGGTCATCGCCCGAGTCTATGGTCCCGGCGGCTCAGGTGGCCAGAGTGGGCAGTTACCTTGGCGCGTGCTCCAGTGGAGGCTGCGCAATGGAGGCGCCGCGTGAGCCCTCCGACGCACGAGATTGCACAGGGGGACCCGCCTACTGGCGCCGGGATCGCGCCGCGGGGTCGGGAGTCGCGGTGCCCGCCCGTGCCCCCGGGCGTGGCCGAGCTGATGTACCCGTCTCGTAGCTGCGCAGTGTTGTCTGTTTGCAAAACTGATAAGGAGCCTGCGGGGTTCGAAAGCCCGGACGAGTCCTTATCACATTGGCTGATCGAACAGGGTTCGGTCTCGCCAATCAGGCCACGGGTGTCGTCAGCTTTGGAAGCAGGAGATGGCCGTCGACGACTGCCGTAGCGACGTCGATGAGTTTGCGGTTGTTCTCCCGCGAGCTCTTGTGGAGCATCGCGAAGGCGGATTGTTCGTCGACCGAGTGGCGTTCCATCAGGATTCCCTTGGCCCGCTCGATCACAGCTCGGCGACCGAACGCGCCTTCGAGGTCGTGATACTCGGCGAAGCGGCGCAACACGATGTCGATCGAACTTTGCCAGTCCTTGGCGTCGGCGTCCGTGATGAAGGCGAAGATGCCCCGCTTGGACGCCTCCTTTACGAACTCGGGGTCGCGAGCGTGTATGAGCAGGATCACCGGGCAGGCGGCCTCGTGGACGATCTTCTCGATCAGGCTGAGTGCGTGCTCGGAGCTTTCGCCGAGCCCGACGAATGCAACGTCGGGTCGCTCCCGAGCTGTCACAGGTCCTACGTCTTCTACCTCAACCTCGCGCGCGATTACTTCGTGACCGAGTGCGGCGACGATTGGCGCGACGAGCGCAAGGCGATCCTTTCGCTCGTTCGCGATTAGAACCCGCAGATGCTCCGTCTCGCGATAGCTCATTCGCGCTCCGATTGCTTTGGAGTCTAGTTCTCGAGCTGAGGTGTCCAGAACCCCGGCTGCCCGGTCTGGCGACTAGATCGTACGATCGTGCGTCTCGTTCTGGTGCGCGACCCTTCCTACCTGCGGCTGCGACGGCTTCAAGCTCCGCTCGAGGCCGGTAGTCAGCTGTTCAGCACCGAGCGGCAGAAGACAAGGGCCGTGGCCGCGCTGGCAAGCGCGCCCCGCGCTCGAAAGACAAAGGCGTCAGGGAGTTCGTCAGCATTGCGAGGATCCCTCCCGTAGCGAGGCCGCCGCCTGATCGCCTTGCACCGTCCCGCTGACGTCGGTCGCTAGGAAGCCGAGAGCCGCGGCGACTCCGCAGGCGAGGACGGCGAGAAACCAGTGCTGGCCAAGCGGTCCCCGAGCCCCAGCCGCTTCTCGCGATATCGGCCGACGGCGCGATCGCCTGCGGGACGTTCGAGATGAACACCGCCACACGAAGCCGAGACTGATCGTGAGGCCCGTTCCGACCTGAATGCCGAGATCTTGGACTCGGGTGACGCCGTCGACGACCGAACCCACGACGATGCCCATCGCACCGCCCGATCCCGCAAGCGAAAGACGAGCCGCGCGCGTCTATGCCTGGCCTCGCTGACCACCGCGGCTGAGCGCGAATCGCGACCGTTCACACGCCGGCTGCGAGACAAACATCGACCGACAACCAGAAGCGATACGCGACTTCGTGGTAGCATCGTCTTGTTCTCGTCTCGCCTCATCCGCTCGGCGAGCAAGGTCTTCCGGCTCTAGCAATTGGTCGGCGTTGTGGCTGACACGCGCCTAGTCAGTCCAGAAGCGCAGACGTTAGGAGCTGACGAATCTCGCCGGGCGATGTCTTTCTTTCAAGTCAGGAGTAGGGCCCGCTCGGCGCTGCCGCGGTCGGCCTCATCCGCGTCGAGGAGCTGAACCAGGCGCCGCGAGTCGACGTGCATGGAAGCACCGCATCAAGTCATCCGCACCACAAGCGAGGGAGGATCGAGAAATGCCCGCAATGCGTAGAATCGCCCGCCGCACCGCACGGCGCACAGCCAGCCGGCAGGCCGGCGCGGCTCCGCCGTCCCAGCCAGTCGCAGAGTCACCTGTGACGGCCGCACCGGCTGCTCCCGCCGCGCCGGCGGAACCCGCGTACATGGCCGAGCTCGAACAGCTGAACCAACTCAAGGAGCAGGGGATCCTCAGCGAAGAAGAGTACGCGGCGAAGAAAAAGGAGATTCTCGGCATATAGGAGAGGAAAGCGGCGGCGTGAAGCCGACCGCACGTTGCAAGCCAGCACCGTCGTCGCAACGCCTAAAGCAATCACCCGAGTTGATCGGAGTGCTGCGCCGAGCGTCGATGGCGCGAGAAGAAGATCGCACTTGCCTTGACAGATGGAGGTCGAAATGCTTGCTGCTTCAATTCTCTGGTGGCTCGGCTCGATGGTGTTCATCGTCGTCTGGGTCGCGATCGCTCTTTGGCCGGCCCGCGTTGCTGCCCGTAAGGGTCACAGCTTCGTCGGCTACTTCATCTTCAGCCTAGTCTTCTTCCCGGCGGCGCTGGTCGTTGCCTATCTGGTCCCGAATCGTCTGGTCCCGGCGTAGGTCGAGAGCGGGAAAGGGTGGGCCATGTTGATCGCGTTGCTTGTCGTTCTCGGCGTCGATTTGATCGTCGTTGGGGCGTTCGCCGCACTCGTCCTCGGACGCAGACGTTGGCTGAAACGGCAGCGCGGCCAATTCGCGGGAGCGATTCGAGTGTCAAGTGGCGCTGTCGACGGTCTAAGTGCGAAATGGAAGCGCGGTTCCGGCCGCTGGGTGCGCGACGTCCTCGTCTGGAGCAAGGCACCCTCATGCTTAGCAATGAGCTGATACCAGTCGACCGCCTCTCGGGGGAGACGCCCGGTGGTGAAATCAAGCGACTGGGCGAGAATCCGGTCGTTCTCGAGTTCGCGTCCGCCGGCGCCACGATCGAGGTCGCTACGCGCGCAGAGCGCCGCACCCTCGTCGCCGGCCGCTTCACGACATCCGCCACGCCCGTAGCTTCCACGATTGCCGTCTCGCCTAGCTGCTTGGCGAGCACGGGTCTTTGACGACCACAGAAACGGAGGAACCTGACATGGCAACGACAGAGCTGGGTCGCGCGAACGAAGAGGGACCGATGAGGACCGATGCTTCTCTCGATGAACTCGGGCCCGTCGACTACATGATCGTCGAGTTTCCGGCGGGAGCGAGCAATTTCACGGGCGAGATGGCCAAAGAGCTGCTCGCGTTGGTCGACTCCGGGACGATCCGTCTGATCGACATCCTGATCCTCACCAAGAACGAGGATGGTTCCGTCGAGGCGATGGAGCTCTCCGATATCGAAGACCTCGGTCCGCTGCAAGCGGTCGAGGCCGAGCTGGCGGAGCTGTTGGCCGCCGATGATGTCGACCACCTCACCGCTGCCATGGATCCGGGAAGCGTTGCCGGAGTGCTCATCTGGGAGAACCTGTGGGCGGCGCCGTTTGCATCAGCGGCGCGCCGTTCGGGTGGTCAATTGATCGCGAACGGACGGATTCCCATTCAGGCGATCATCGCCTCGATCGAGGCCGATGAAGCACCTGCGACCGAAGGAGACTGAAATGCCACTTAGAGCAGCACGTGTCGGAAGAGTTGGCGTCATCGGCCACCCGGTGGCGAAGACCGCGGTAGTGGCCAAGGCGGTTTCACCTGGCCCTTCGCCGGTTGCGAAGACCGCGGTCGTGGCGGCGGCCGTCACACCTGGGCGGGTGGGCCGGCGCCGGCGAATCTAGCCCGTTCGTCGCGCCGATAGGTGGCGTGGGTTGAGCCAGCCTCCACTCCAGCAGACCCCGAGCAGACCCCGAGTGCTGCTCGTCTATTACACGTACACGCAGCAGACGAAGCTCGTGGCAGAGGCCATCGCCGACGTTCTGCGCGACCGAGGCTGCGAGGTGCGACCGGCCGCGATTGGGTTCACCGATAAGCGCTGGGCGGAGCGGTTTTCGCGACTCCCTCTGCGGCATGCCCACCGAG
>JBKPFQ010000114.1:0-22624 GCA_046728915.1 Actinomycetota bacterium
CAGAGATGACGGCGATCGAGGTCGGCAACCTGTGGCATCGAGCTCGACCATAGAACTGCCGGCGGCGGAAGACCGGTGAGCTGCCAGAAGTCGAACGCCGTCCCGCTTCACTAAGCTGCCCGGCCGAAGGCCCCGCAAGGATGCGCACGGAGGTGCTGCACGAGACGCGCCGGGGCGAGCGGAAAGGAGCGGCATGAAGGTCAGGTTGGGGATCGCGACGGCGTTGCTGATGCTGGGAGGAGCCGTGTGGGCGGCGCCTGCCATGGCCAAGGGCAAGGACGTCTTCACCGTGTGCAAGCACGGCTGCCGCTACCGCACGATCCAGTCGGCCGTGAACCATGTCGACAAGGGCAAGAAGTCGGTCGTGCGCGTCAAGCCGGGCACCTACCACGAGGGCGTGCAGGTCCACGGGCATAAGTACGACGGCCTGCTGATCCAGGGCAGCTCGAAGAGCCCCCGCAAGGCCGTGCTCGACGGGGACAACGCTCACATCCGGGGCAAGCGTCCGGAGCCGGCGCAGAACGGGATCGACGGTCTGAACGTCGACGACCTGAAGGTCAAGCGGCTCTGGGCCAGGGACTATCCCTCGAACGGGATCTACATCCACGCCGACCCCGGCAATCACTGCCACGGGTTCGTCATGAACAAGGACCTTGCCTCGTTCAACGGCTCCTACGGCTTGTTCGCCAAGCACTGCACCGGCGGGCGGATCACCAACTCGAAGGGCTGGGGCCACGGCGACTCGGCGATCTACATCGGCGAGACGCCTCCGCAGAAGAAGCCGGACTGGACCGAGATCGGCAACGACAAGGCGTATATGAACGTCCTGGGCTACTCGGGGACGAACTCGAAGTACGTGGACATCCACAACTCGATGTTCTTCAACAACGGCGCGGGCGTGGTCCCGAACACGCTCGACTCGGAGCTGTTCCAGCCCAACGCGACCGGGAAGATCCGCAACAACGACATCTTCTGGAACAACTTCAACTACTTCCTGCCGAAGTCGCCCGTGACGACCGTCTCGGGCGGGCTCGGACAGATCGGCGACCGCACGATCAACTACCCGACGGGCGTCGGGGTGATCCTGTTCGGGTCCGACGGCTGGGAGGTTCGGGACAACCGGATCTTCGGGAACTTCTTCTGGGGCGCGGCGACCTTCTCCGACCCGTTCAACGACAAGGCTCTCAACGAGAACAACCAGTTCGTCGGCAACAAGATGGGACGGGGCGGCACCGACCAGAACCGCTTCGACTTCTACAACGATGGCTCCGGGAAGGGGAACTGCTTCGCAGGGAACTTGTCCTCCACATTCGACGTGACCCCGGACGCGGAGCATCCGAAGTCGTTCCTGTATCCGACATGTCCGCCGCCCGGGAGCGCCGGGACCGGCACGAACCAGGGCGACGGAGGGGTCACCAAGGGCCAGGTCGGCGAGCTGGCCAACTACGTGCTCAGCGATCCGCCCTGCTCGCAGCAGGACCATTGGGTTCGCCACTCCCATCCCGAGTTCAAGGGAATCACCCCGATCGACACTAGGGACCTCGGCAAGTGCAAGAAGTCGCAGTGAGGCGGCTCGTTCCGGCGCTGCTGGCGGCCGCGCTCGCGGCGCTTGCCCTGGGGCTCGTGGCAGCAGCCGGGGCGCCGGGATCGCTCGCGAAGGCGGCGACGCCCAAGATCGTCAAGGTCAAGGACAACTTCTACTCACCGGACGGGGTCCGGGTGAAGAAGCGCGGCAAGGTCCGGTGGGCCTGGACGCAGGTCTTCAACAACCACGACGTGACCCTCCGGAAGGCCCCGAAGGGGGTCCGAAAGAGCGACTTCCGGTCGCAGACCACCAACAACCCCGACTACAGCTTCACGAAGAAGTTCAAGAAGGTCGGGAAGTACAAGTTCTATTGCACGGTCCATCCCGACGTGATGCGCATGACCGTGCGAGTGCACCGGTGAGCCGGCCCACCCGCGAGTAGCACATGGACTTCGGGCCGTTCGATCGACGCCAGTTCCTGGCCGGCGGCGGCGCGGCCTTCGTCTGCACGCTCGCGGGCCACAAGCTGTTCCTGGATCAGCCCGCGGACCTCCCCAAGCTCGCGAGCGGAGTTCAGGTCCCGCCCAAGGTCGCGGCGGCACAGGGGCCCGCGGAGACTCAATTCGTCTCGGACACCACGAGCCTCGCGGCGCGCGCCCAGCGCCAGTACTGGATCCGCGCCGAGGAGAGGAAGAAGTGGGGGATCGTCCCCACGAAGCGGGACGAGATGATGGATAAGCCCGTCAAGGGCAAGACCCGCTTCACGGCATACACCTATCGCGCGTACACGCCCAACTTCGGCCGGCCGCTCAAGAACGGCAAGATCCCCGGCCCGCTGATCGAGGCGAACGTGGGGGAGACGATCGCGGTCCACTTCCAGAACCAGCTCCCCGTGCCCGTCACGATCCACCCGCACGGCGTCTTCTACAGCGAGGAGATGGACGGCGCCTACAAGGGCAAGTACACGGACCCGGGCGGGTTCGTCCAGCCGGGCCGCACGTTCACCTACATCTGGGACGCCCGCCCCGGCACCGAGGGGATCTGGATCTACCACGACCACGGGCCCATGGACCCGGTGCCCCTCTACAAGGGGCTGTTCGGCCCGCTGATCATCCGGGACCCGTCCAGACCGTGGCCGAACGTCGAGTTCTTCCTGTTCATGCACTCGCTCCAGCCGATCGCCACAAGCCTGAACAAGCTGTTCGGGTGCTTCAACGGTCGCGCCTATGCGGGCAACACGCCAACGCTGCGGGCTCGGGTCGGCCAGCGAGTCGCGTTCCACGTCATCGCGCTCGACAACGACTTCCACACCTTCCACATCCACGGCCATCGCTGGACCGACGCGGACGGCACGGTGATCGACAACAGGACGCTGGGACCCGGCGACTCGTACACGCTCGAATTCGTCGAGGACAACCCGGGGCGCTGGTTCTACCACTGCCACGTGTTCAGCCACCTGCACATGGGGATGAACGGGTGGTACATCGTGAGCTGATCCATCGCCGGTCGGTGCGAGCGGGGATCGTCGCCGTCATCGGCGCCGGACTGCTGCTCTACTCGGGCATTGCTCAAGCGGCGAACCGGCGGGTGGCGATCGGCCATTACCAGTGGTCGCTGCCGCAGATCAACCTGGATCTCGGCGAGCACGTGACGTGGTACTGGGTCGGCCCGGACACGATGCACTCCGTGACGGGCACCTCGCCGAACGCCGCCGGCCTCGACTCCGATCCCCACATCAACACCCCCAACCATCCGCTGGGCGACTCGTTCCGGCTGAGCTTCAACACGCCGGGCACCTACAGATTCCAGTGCAAGCTCCACCCCGGCGTTCGCGGGACGGTGCTCGTCTCGTCGACGCCCGGCGACCCGAACCGGGAGGTCGATCCGGTCCCGCAGGTCAACTTCGACCTCACGCCCCCGCACATGAGCGAGGTGAAGCTGCGCAGCCGGCGCTTCGGCCGTCACGGCACCACGCTGCACTTCGGCGTCGACGAGACCTCGAAGGTGGAGGCGGACTACTACGCGATGCGCAACGGAGAGCGCGACCACTTCGCCGGCTGGCACAAGTGGCGCGCGCACGTGGGCTACAACGACGTGACCTTCGCCGGGCGCTCCAAGCACTTCCGGGCCCGGCCGGGCCGCTACATGGCGGTGATCCGCGCGACCGACACGAGCAACAACACGGCGCGAAAGAAGGTCCGCCGCTTCCGGATCCGCTAGCGGCGGCGGCGTCGTACCCGTTGCGCGATTACGAGCGCCCGGCGGCGATCGCCCAGGCGACGAAGATCGCCTGCACGGGCAGCCTCAGCCAGAGCGCCACCCGCCCTCCGGGCACGCGATAGCGGTCGGGGTGCAGGGCCATGTGGACATTGGCCGGGAAGACCGCGAGCAGAGTGGCCACGCTCCACGCCGACGCCGCGCGACGTGTGCGTGGGTGCAGCACGCCCGCGCCGCCGGCGATCTCGGCAACGCCGCTCGCGTACACGATCGCCCGCGGAGCGGGCAGTTGCGGCGGGACAATGGCGGCGTAGGAGCGCGGGATGACGAAATGCATGATCCCGGCGAGGATGAAGAAGGGGCCGAAGAGCCGGCGCGCGGGCACCACGGAAGCCTAAGTCAGAGTGTGATGTGCATCACATGGGCAAATATTCCACTAGCGAAATGGTTTCGCGTATGCAACTATTGACGTGTGAACAGCACCGCAACAGCAGAGCGCTCGTCTGAGCTGCGGCGGACAGCGGCGCGACTCGGTGCCCTCCTGCGCCACATCTTCATCTTCTCCGGCGGGGAGCACCTGCGGAAGATGGAG
The DNA here is from genome assembly GCA_046728915.1 of Actinomycetota bacterium. Taxonomy (GTDB): domain Bacteria; phylum Actinomycetota; class Thermoleophilia; order Solirubrobacterales; family 70-9; genus AC-56. The sequence continues at coordinate 4,335 of JBKPFQ010000114.1, forward strand.
GAGAGCGGCCTCACCCTCACCCAGTGCAAGACGCTCTTGATGCTCGCCGGTCCCGAGGGTGAGGAGCCCTACGCGGGCCGCGACATCGCCGAGCGACTCCAGTTGTCGCTCCCGTCGGTCAGCCGGGCGGTCGACGAGCTCGTTCGCAGCCGTCTGGTGAGGCGCGTCGAGGATCCCGAGGACCGGCGGATCCGGCGCCTCACCATCACCGATAAGGGCAGGCGGCTCGCGGGCGAGATCGTCGCCGCCCGCCTTGCGGACATGGAGGCCTTTGCCGCCAGCCTCACCCCGGCTCAGCGCCGCAAGCTCGACGCCGCCCTCGAGGCCATGCTCGACAACGAGGAGATCCGGGCCGCGGCCGCGGATCTCGAGGGGGTCAACGGCTCGTGACCCGCCACCAGGCACGCCTGATCACCGACTCCAACCGCAAGTGGTGGACGCTCGGCGCGATGTGCTTCGCGCTGTTCATGATCATGCTCGACAACACGGTCGTGAACGTCGCGCTGCCGTCCATCGAGCGCGACCTCGGCTCGAGCCTTTCGAGCCTCGAGTGGATCATCAACGGCTACACGCTCGCCTTCGCGGTTTTCCTGGCGACCGGCGGTCGGCTCGGCGACATCTTCGGACGGCGCCTCACCTTCCTGATCGGCGTGACGCTGTTCTCGATCTCGTCGGCCACCGCGGGATTCGCGCCGGACACGACCTCGCTGGTCGCGAGCCGCGTCGTGCAGGGGATCGGCGGCGCCCTGATGATGCCCGCGACGCTCTCGATCGTCACCAACGCGTTTCCGCCCGCCGAGCGCGGCAAGGCGATCGGCACCTGGGCCGGCGTCTCGGCGCTCGCACTTGCGATCGGCCCGGTCCTCGGCGGGTTCCTGACCGAGGCCGTCTCGTGGCGAGCGATCTTCTTCATCAACCTTCCCGTCGGCATCGGCGCCGTCGTCGCGACGCTGTTCGCCGTCCGCGAGTCACGCGACGACACCGTGGGTCGCAAGGTCGACTACGCGGGCGTCGCGACCCTGACGGTGGCGCTCACCGCCCTCGTGCTGGCCCTGATCGAGGGCAACTCGTGGGGCTGGGGCTCGGTCCCGGTCCTGTCCCTGCTCGCCGGCTCGGTCGTGATGCTGGGCGTGTTCGTCCTCGTCGAGCTGCGGGTCGCGGCGCCGATGGTCGAGTTCCCGCTATTCGGCAGCCGCAACTTCGTGGGCTCGAACCTGATCGCGCTGATCGTGACCTTCGCGATGCTCGCGCAGTTCTTCTTCCTCGCCCTGTACATGCAGAACATGCTGGGCTACTCGCCGCTTCAGGCCGGCATCCGGTTCCTGCCCGCCACCCTGATGATCGTCGCGATCGCCCCGATCGCCGGGCGGCTGACCGACAGGATCGGACCCCGGATCCCGATCGCGGCGGGCCTCACGCTCGTGTCCGCGGCGATGTTCTGGCTTACCCAGATCGACCCGTCGACGACCTACGGCGACCTCCTCCCGTCGTTCATCCTCATGGGCGTCGGCATGGCGCTCGTGATGTCGCCGATGTCCACGGCGGCCATGAACGCGGTCGCGAACGTTAAGGCGGGCATCGCCTCCGGGATCCTCTCGATGAACCGGATGATCGGCGGCACGCTCGGCGTCGCCGTGATCGGCGCGGTCTTCCAGGCCGCGGCGCGCTCGGACCTCGACAAGTCGCTGGCCGGCTCGGGGCTCACGGCCGGGCAGCGCAGCGACATCGCCCACGGCCTGGGCGGCGGGGTCTCCACGGTTCCCAACGGCGTCAGCCACGAGCAGGCCGCCCAGATCGCCTCGGCCGGGCGCGACGCCTTCATCAACGCGTTCGCGTCGTCGATGCGGGTGGCGACGGCCGTGACCGTCGCCGGCGTGATCCTCGCGATCACGCTGATCCGCTCGCAGCGCTCGGGGCGGGCAGAGGCCGCGGAGGCTCCGGCGGGCGGAGTGACGCCCGCGGCCGAGCTCGCCACGGGCGAGCACAGCGTCAGCTAGCCGCTGCCGGCGACCGCAACTCCGGCCAGCTGTCGGGACGGGCGAGATCGATCCTCGGCAGCGTCTTCACCCGGACCCTCCCGAGTCGCTCGATCGCATCGCGATTCGAGGCCTCGATCCGAGCGGCATCGGTTGGCCAAGGTGTCATCACGACGACTGCCACCTCCAGTCCGACCGCTCGCGCGGATTCGACCGTCAACAGCGTGTGGTTGATGGTGCCCAATCCGGGCGGTGCGGCAACGACGAGCGGCAGCGCCAGGTCGCGGGCCAGATCGCGGACCAGATATCCGAGGGTGAGTGGCACGAGCAGGCCACCGACTCCCTCGCACACCACGAGGTCGGCGCGCTCTGCCGCTGCACGGGCCGTCGTCAGGAGGCGCGCCGGGTCGATGCGCTCTCCCGCCAGCTCGGCTCCCAGGTGAGGGGAGACAGGCGGCCCGTAGCGGTAGGGGGCGATTTCGTCGTCCGACTGAGATGAGCCCGCGGCGCGGCGAAGGAGGGCGTCATCGGGTTCGCCGCCCTCCTCGAGCCCGCTGACGGCGGGCTTGAAGACGGCGACGCGATCGCCGGACTTCGCGTGCGTGCGCGCGATGACGGCGGCCACGACCGTCTTGCCGACCTCGGTGCCGGTCCCGGTGACGAAGACGCCGCGCAACCCGGCGAGGGCTAAGCAGCTTCGCGAAGCTGCGTCGAGGCCGGATCGGCCAGTGGCGGTCCGGGCCGCCCGATCCCAAGCTCCGCCGCCGCACTCGCGATCACCCCGGCCGCTGCGTGCAGGTCGTTCGCCGGATGGTTGGCCATGACCGACAGGCGGAGCCTGGAGGTGCCGGGGGGCACCGTCGGCGGCCGGATCGCCTGGGCGAAGACGCGGCCCTCGAGCGCTCGCTCGCACAGGGCCATCGCGGTCTCGGCATCGCCGACGACGACCGGCACGATCTGCGTCCGCGACGATCCCACGTTCAGGCCCCGCTCGCCCAGCGCCCGGCGCAGGACCGCGCCGTTTCGACGAAGGTGCTCGACCATCCCGGGCTGGCTGTCCAGCAGCGCGATCGCCGCCATCGCGGCTCCCACCGCGGGTGGCGGAAGTGCCGTGGAGAAGATGAACGGCCTCGCGACGTTCACCAGGAGATCGACGATCTCGTCGCTGCCGCAGACGTAGGCGCCATAGCTGCCGAGCGTCTTGCCGAGCGTTCCCACCACCACGTCGACCTCCCCGGTGAGGCCGGCTTCGGCCACCGCGCCCCGGCCACCCGGTCCGAGCGAGCCGATGGCGTGCGCCTCGTCGACCAGGAGGCGACAGCCGTGCCGGCGCGCCAGCTCGAGCATGTCGGCGATCGGGGCGACGTCGCCGTCCATCGAGAAGATCGCGTCGGTCACGATGAGCGAGGCGCGCCCGTTCGCCTTGCGGAGCCCCCAGGAGAGGTGTTCCAGATCGGCGTGGCGATAGACGAACCGCTCGGCTCGCGAGATCCGGCAGCCGTCGATCAGACTGGCATGGTTGAGCTCGTCGGACAGGACCACCTGTCCGCGGCCCGTGAGCGCGGCCACGGTCCCGAGATTGGCCAAATAGCCCGAGCCGAAGAGGAGTGCAGCCGGGTAGCCGGCGAACTCGGCGAGCCGCCTCTCGAGGCGCTCGTGCAGCGACATGTTCCCCGAGATGAGCCGCGATGCCCCGGCGCCGGCGCCGAGGCGCTCGGCGGCGTCGGCCGCCGCCTGGCGCACGCGGGGATGGTCGGCCAGCCCGAGGTAGTTGTTCGAGCACAGGAGCAGGACCTCGGAGCCATCGAGCGTGACCCGCGGGCCCTGGGGACCTTCGATCAGCCGGAGACGGCGGTACAGGCCTGCCGCGCGAAGATCCTGGAGGCGATTGCCGACGTCGCTCACGGCGGCGGCGCTCAGTCGCCCCAACCGGCCGGCTGAGCCGTGGCGGGCCGGTCCGGATAGGGAGGGGGCTTGCGATTCTTCTTCACCACCCGAAGCTGCGTCGAGGGATCCCAGAACGGCGCCTCGGCCTGGGTGTCGATCAGATCGTCGACGGGGGTTCGAGGGGTCTCGCCTTCGAGCCAGCCTGCCCGGTTGTCGGGGCGGGGATTGGCGCCGTTGTCGGGTTGGCGGGCGACGTTCAGCCCCAGGTCCTCGAACATCGCGCGGTCGTCAGCCGGCTCGGCCCCGAGGGTGGTGAGGAAGTTGCCCATCATCACCCCGTTGAGCCCGGCCTTGACCGCGAGCGGCTGGAGCTCATCGAGGTTTTCGACCCGCCCGCCGCAGAGCCGGAAGAGGGCATCGGGCAGGATCAGGCGGAAGATCGCGACCCACTTGACGACCTCCCATGGGTCCATCAGCGGCCGGTCGCCGAACTTCGTCCCGGCTCGCGGATTCAGGAGGTTGATCGGCACGGACGTCGGGTCGATCTCGGCCAGCTCGAAGGCCATCTCGACTCGCTGCCGGGGGGTTTCGCCGAGATTGAGGATCCCGCCGACGCAGCTCTCGAGACCTGCGTCCTTCACGGCGTCGATCGTGCGGATCCGTCCCTCGTACCGAACGGTCGTGGAGACCTCGGGGTAGTGCGAGCGGGCGGTCTCCACGTTGTGGTGGACCCGCTGGACCCCCGCCTCGGCGAGCCGCCTGGCGCGGTCGGGGGACATGTGGCCGATCGACACGCAGCGCTTGAGGTTCGTGTTGCCGGCGACGAGGCGCGCGCCCTCCAGGATCATCTCGAAGTCCCGGCGGGACAGCCCCTGCCCCTGGGTGACCATGCAGAAGCGGTGCGCCCCCGCCGCCTCGGCGGCCTTGGCGTGCTCCAGGATCTGCTGCGGCTCCATCATCGCGTGCATCGGCGTGTCGGCCTCCGCGTAGCGCGACTGGGCGCAGAAACCGCAGTCCTCCGCGCAGCCGCCGGACTTCGCGTTCACGAGCGAGCACATGTCGGTGGCGTCGCCGAAGCGCTCGGTGCGCACCCGCCAGGCCCTCTCGACCAGGCTCGAGATCTCCTCCTGCGTGGAGATCGCGGCGAGCTCCATGGCCTCCTCGAAGGTGATCAGCGGCGGCATCGAACGCGCGAAGGCTAGGCGCCACCTCGGACGGCGCGGGCGCGTAGGATGGCCCGGCTTGCCGGGGAAGCTCACGTTCTGGAGACGCCGAATCACCGCGATCCTCGTCCTCGCGGGGATCGGCGCGGCGATCTGGGTCGCGCTCGCCGACGGTACCGCCAAGCACGAGTCCGGGGCCGACAAGTTCTCGGTCGCCGAGCTCGCGGGACAGCGGCTGATCACCGGGTTCTCCGGGCGGGGCGTCCCGGACAAGGTGAAGCGCATGATCGGCCAGGGGAAGCTCGCCGGGGTGATCCTGTTCGACGAGAACCTCGGGGGCAAGCACCACGCCCGCCGGCTGATCCGGAAGCTGCAGGCGATCGAGCGCCCGCGGGCTCTGCGCAGTCCCCTGCTGGTCATGATCGACCAGGAGGGCGGCCTGGTGAAGCGGCTCTCGGGGCCGCCGAACGCCTCCGCGGAGGAGATGGGCCGCCGCGGAAAGCGCTACAGCCGCCGCCAGGGGGCGAAGACCGCTCGCAACTTGAAGAGCGTCGGCGTCAACGTGAACCTGGCCCCGGTCCTGGACGTGGGCAGGCCGGTGAGCGCGATCAGCTCCGAGCACCGAAGCTTCGGCAGCAAGCCCGGGCGGGTGAGCCACACGGCGGTCCCGTTCGCCGCAGCGATGCAGAGGAAGGGAGTCGCGGCCACCGGCAAGCATTTCCCGGGGCTCGGCGCCGCGAGGGAGAACACGGACGTCGCCGTCCAGAAGATCAGGCTGTCGCGCGCGAAGCTGCGCCACATCGACGAGGAGCCCTACGGGCCGTACACCGTCAGGCACGGCAAGCTCGTGATGCTGAGCATGGCCATCTACACCCACTTCTCCCACCGGCCCGCCGCCTTGACCAAGTCGATCGCGACGCGGGAGCTCCGCGGCCGCGTGGGCTTTGGGGGAGTGTCGATCACGGACGCGCTCGAGACGGCCTCGACCGCCAACCTGGGCGGCCCGGCCAAGGTGGGAGTGGCGGCGGCGAAGGCGGGCGCCGATCTCTTGCTCTTCACGAGCGAGGGCGCGGCTTCGAAGGCCGGGCACGCGCTTCGCGAGAGACTGCGTAAGGGGACGCTGAGCCGCCAGGAGTTCGAGGACTCCGTGAACCGCGTGCTGAGGCTGCGCGCGGACCTGGGCGATTAGGGCAGCGGAGCCGGAGGCGCCCTACCGCCCGCGCCACTCGGGCTTTCGCTTCTCCGCGAAGGCCCTGATGCCCTCACGGAAGTCCTCGGACGCAAAGCATGAGCGGCGGAGCTCGATCAGCTCGCGCTCCTGCTCCTCCGTCAGGCGCGGGCGGGAGTTGAGCGTCTCGATCGCGTGCTTGTTGCCGCGGGCGCTGAGCGGGGCGCCGGACGCGATCTCCGCCGCGAGAGCGACGGCCTCCTCCGGGAGGCGCTCGTCGGGGACGGTGTCGTTGACGAGCCCGATCGCCATCGCCCGCGGGCCGCTGATGTTGCGGCCCGTCAGAAACAACTCCTTCGTCCGCGTGTAGCCAACGACGTCGATGAACTTATGCAGCCCGGTGTGGCTGTAGATCAGGCCGAGCTTCACCGGAGGCATTCCGAGCTTTGCGCTCACCGCGCAGAGGCGCAGGTCGCATCGGACCGCAAGCTCGAGGCCGCCGCCCAGGCAATGGCCGTTGATGGCGGCTAGCACCGGATACGTATGCGCGCTGACGGCCTCCATCGCCGCATGAAACGGGTGTGCCACGAGCGCCTCGGCGTCGGTGGCGAACGTGTCCTCCGGGATCCCGCCGATGTCGTAGCCGGCGGAGAAGAGGTCGCCGGCGCCGGTGATCACGACGCAGCGGATCTCGATACCCCGGTCGAGCCGCGGCATCGTCTCGGCGAAGGCGTTGAGGATGTCGTGGTCGAGCGCGTTCCTGCGCTCGGGGTTGGAGATCGTCAGGCGGGCGACCGCCGGAGCGGGGTGATCGAGGATGACCTTTCCGCCGGCGAGCTCCGACCGCTCGCCATTGGGGGCGGGACCGGGGGCCATCCCGCTATTCGAGGACGACGAGGACGTCGCCCTCCTGCACCGACTGGCCCTCCTCGACGCGGATCTCCTTGACCGTGCCGGGATCCTCCGCCTCGACCGGCATCTCCATCTTCATCGACTCGAGGATGACCACGGTGTCGCCCTCGTCGATCTCGTCGCCGGGGCCAACCTCGACCTTCCAGACGGTTCCCGTGATGTGCGCGGGTATGTCGATCTCTGGCATGGCGCGGCAGAATATCCGCCTTGTCCGCGGACGGAACAGGCGGCGCGGTGGTCATCGTCGCCGCCAGAGACGAGGCCGACCGGATCGTCGCCACGATCGAGGCGCTCACCGGAGCATTCCCGGGCGCCCGGATCATCGTGGCCGACGACGGCTCGACGGACGGGACCTCCGACCTGGCGCTGTCTCGCGGCGCCGAGGTCGTCAGCCGCCGCCGTCCGCATGGCAAGGGAGGAAGCATGACGGCTGCGGCCGCCACGATTGCCCCGCTTGCCGAGCTGGGGGAGCCGCCGGTGTTCCTGCTCTGTGACGCGGATCTCGGCGCCTCGGCACGCGACCTGCCCCGGCTCGTCGCGGCGGTGGCAGACGGCCAGTGCGACCTGGCCGTCGCGGCGTTCGCTCGCCGCGTTGGCGGCGGCTTCGGCATCGCGCTGCGATTCGCCCGGTGGACGATCGAGCAGCGCTGCGGCTACCGCGCCGGCGCCGCCCTCTCGGGCCAGCGAGCGATGCGCGCCGAGGTCCTGCGCGCCGTCGTCCCGTTCGCGCCGGGGTATGGCATGGAGCCGGGGATGACCATCGACGCGGTCCGCGCCGGCTACCGCGTGCAGGAGATCGAGCTCGACCTCGAGCACCGCGCGACCGGCCGCACCCTGCGCGGCTTCTCCCACCGCGCGCGCCAGCTGGCGGACTTCGCGCGGGTGTGGTGGAGCCGAAGGTAGCCTGGCCGGCGTGATTCTGGCCATCGACCAGGGAACCACGGGCACGATGTGCCTGGTCTTCGACCGCGAGGGTCGCATCGCCGGTCGCGCGTATTCTGAGTTCGAGCAGCACTTTCCGCGGCCCGGATGGGTGGAGCACGATGCCGCCGAGATCTGGGAGGTGACACGCGAAGTCGCGTCGCGGGCGATCTCCGAGGCGGGGATCGACGGGGCCAGCCTCGATGGCATCGGGATCACGAACCAGCGGGAGACGGTGGTCGCGTGGGACCGCGACTCCGGCGAGCCGGTTCACAACGCGCTCGTGTGGCAGGACCGCCGCACCTCGGCACGATGCGATGAGCTGCGGGACGGCGGTCACGAGACGCTGGTGCGGGAGCGGACCGGCCTCGTGATCGATCCGTACTTCTCCGGCACGAAGATCGAATGGCTGCTGCAAAACGTGGATGCCGCTCGGGATGCGGCGTTCGGCACGATCGACTCGTGGCTCGTCTTCAAGCTCACCGGTCGCCACATCACGGACTACTCGAACGCGTCGCGCACGATGCTCTTCGACATCCGGAGGCTGGGGTGGGACGAGGAGCTCTGCGGCCTCATGGGCGTCGATCCCGCCGCGCTGCCCGAGCCGGCACCCTCGGCCGAGGTGTACGGGACGACCGAGGAGTTCGGCGGCGAGATCCCCGTGGCCGGGGTCGCCGGCGACCAGCAGGCCGCGCTGTTCGGCCAGGCATGCACCCGTCCCGGTCTTGCCAAGAACACCTACGGCACCGGGAGCTTCGTGCTGCTGAACACGGGTCCGAATGCGCCCGAGCCGGGCGATGGCCTGCTGACGACCGTGGCCTGGGGTCTGGGCGACCAGACGGACTACGCGCTCGAGGCGGCGGTCTTCGTGACCGGGGCGGCGGTCCAGTGGCTGCGCGACGGCCTCGGGATCATCGACTCGGCTCCGGAGACGGAGGAGCTGGCCCGGTCGGTGGAGGGCAACGACGGCGTGTACTTCGTGCCCGCCCTCACCGGGCTCGGCTCCCCTCATTGGGATCCGTACGCTCGCGGCACGATCGTCGGGTTGACCCGCGGTACCCGGCGAGCGCACCTGGCGCGCGCGGCCCTCGAGGCGATCGCCTACCAGACGGTCGACGCCGTGCGAGCGCAGGAGGCCGCTGCCGGCAAGCCGCTCGAGCTCCTGAAGGCGGACGGTGGGGGAGTCGCGAACGGCTGGCTGATGCAGTTTCAGGCTGACGTGCTCGGAGCTCCCGTGATCGTCCCCGCGATCCCGGAGACGACGGCGCTCGGCGCGGCATACCTGGCCGGCATCGCCACCGGCATCTGGGACACCGAGCAGGTGCACTCGATGTGGCGCGAGGCGGCGCGGTACGAGCCGCGCATGGGCGCCGATGAGCGCGACGGCCTCCTCGCCGACTGGGCGCGGGCGGTGGAGCGCTCGAGGGGCTGGGCGGCGTCCGAATAGCCCGTAACCGCGGCGAACCGCCGGGGTAGGAGCGACTAGCCGGCATGCCGGCGAGCTCGCCATGGCCGACATCAAGCCACAGGTCTACAAGGATCCCCGCCCGGCGGAGTACTTCGACCGTTACCACGAACGGTCGAGGACACACGAGCCGGACTGGGTCTACGATCTCGCGCGGGTCGTCCTGACCCCTCCGTGCCTGGCGATCTACCGGCTGCGGGCGATCGGACTCGAAAACGTTCCCCGGACCGGGCCGGTCATCCTGGCCCCGAACCACTTCAGCCAGTGGGACCACTTCTTCTCCGGGGTCTTCCTGCGCCGGAAGGTGCGGTTCATGGCGAAGTCGCAGCTCTTCACGAATCCGGTGATCAAGTGGATCTTCTTCCACGGCGGCGCCTTTCCGGTCCGGCGCGGCTATCACGACGAGGAGGCCTTCAAGACCGCGTTCACGATCCTCGGGCGCGGCGGCTGCATGCTGATGTACCCGGAGGGTGGGCGGTCTCGCACCGGCGGCCTTCGCGAGCCCCGTCCGGGTGTGGGGCGGATCGCGCTGCAGTCGGGCGTTCCGGTCATCCCGGTGGCGATCCACGGATCGCTTGGCGTCCGCAGATGGCGCAAGCTGCGCTTCCCCAAGGTCACCGTTCAGTACGGCGAGCCGCTGGTCTTCGACATCGTCCCCTCGCCGACGCGCGAGCAGCAGATCGCGGTCGCCACGCAGGTCTTCGAGCACGTTCGCGAGATGTACGACGCCCTGGAGGTGAACGGCCGCCGCGGCGTGATCAAGGCGCTGCGCGATGGGATCGGGAGCAAGAATCCCGAGGGCGACCTCGCGGCGGACCAACCGCGGTAACTACCGACGAGACTACTCGTACTTCGAGTCGAGCTCCGACCACTGCTTCGGGTCGTGTCCCGCAGCGATCACCGCCTGCGGGTACTCGCGGTGAAAGAGGCGGAGCTCCTGGAGGGAACGTCGCCAGAGGTGCGGATCCTGGGGACGGGGCTGCCCCGGCCCGCCCTCGAGCTGGCGCATCGTGTAGACGGCGTCGCCCGCGATCACGAAGTCGCGATCGCGCAGCCTCAGCACGACGCACATGTGGCCGAGCGTGTGGCCCGGCGTGAACGCGAGCCGGATGCTCCCGTCCCCGAGGAGGTCGAATGTGCGTCCGAAGGTCGAGTAGGACTCGATCCGCGGCCCGTTGAAGTCGATCAGCCTGTAGTCGAAGGCGTAGTCGTAGTGCTGGGGCCGGTAGCCGCGCAGGATCGGCCTCGAGCCGCTCGTCGCCGCCCGCCACTCGGCGTCGCTCAGGATGAAGGTGGAGGACGGGAAGTCGGAGATCCCCGAGGCGTGGTCCATGTGCAGGTGCGTCATTACGATCAGCCGGATCGTTCGGGGGTCGGCGCCGCGCTCGCGGAGCTGCGCCGACAGGTCGCGACCCGGTTCGACGCGGGGCTTGGCCGCCCACGCGGCCAGACGGCCGAAGTTCTCACCGGGCTTGGCCGCGATCGACGGGTGAAGGCTGGTGTCGACGAGGATGTGCCCCGCGGTCGGGTGGGTGATCAGGTACGCGGGGCAGGGGACCCAGACCCAGCCCTTCGATCGGGGCGTGAACAGGCCGGTGGTCTTCAGCGTCTCGAACGGGCCGCCCGGCCGTTCCATGGCCGCGACCGCCCACTGGACCTCGCCGCCCGAGAGCGGCTCGACGGTCACGGCCGCGCGAGCCTGTCCGCCGGGCAGGGGCTCGCTCAGCCACTTCGGTTCCGCGTGGACCCTCATGGGCCGGTCAGCGTAGCGGGGCCCGCCACGCACTAAGCTCGCGCCGGATGGCGGAGCAACAAACCACCAACGACACCAGCCAGTTTCGGGGGCTGGCGCCCCCTCACTGACAAGCTATGCACATCTTTCGCGAGGACCTGTTGAGCGGTCAGGTGTGCGTGGTCTCGGGGGCGGGCACCGGGCTAGGTCGAGCCACGGCGCTCGAGCTTGCCGCGCTCGGCGCGACAGTGATCGGCTGCGGCCGCCGCCGTGAGCCGATCGAGGAGACCGTGGCGACGATCCGCGAGGCCGGCGGCAGCGCTGATTGCGAGGCGATGGACATCCGCGACGCCGAGGCCGTCGACGCGCTGTTCGACGGCGTGATGGAGCGGCACGGTCGCGTGGACGTCCTCGTCAACAACGCGGGCGGCCAGTTCATGAGCCCCGCCGAGGCGATCACGCCGAAGGGCTTTCGCACGGTGATCGAGCTGAATGTCCAGGGCACCTGGCAGATGACTCACACGGCCGCCACCAGGGCGTTCATCCCGCAGCGATCGGGAAAGGTCGTCAGCGTCACGCTCTCGCCGCACCAGGGGATGCCGGGAATGGTTCACTCAGGAGCGGCTCGGGCAGCGGTCGAGAACATGACGCGGACGCTGGCGATCGAGTGGGCCCGCTTCGATATCAAGCTCTGCGCCGTGGCCGCGGGCCAGTTCGACACCGAGGTGATCCGCACGAAGTACCCGCGGGAGGTGAGCGAGAACGTGGCCCGCACCGTTCCGCTCCAGCGGCTCGGGACGCCGGAGGAGATGGCGTGGATGATCGCCTACCTGGCGTCCCCGGCGGGCGACTTCATGTCGGGTTGCGTGATCACGATCGACGGCGCCCGTGACAACTGGTTCGGCTCGTGGCCGCCGGCGGGCGCCACCGCCGAGTCGGGTGAGCCGCTCGCCGAGGAGCGCCGACCGCCCGACGCCTAGGTGTACATGCCCCCGAACTGTCCGCCCGTGACGTTGAGGATCTGGCCGTGCACGTAATTCGCCAGGTCGGATGCGAGGAACAGCACCGGGCCGGCGGCCTCACTGGGCTGAGCGGGGCGGCCGAGAGGGATGATCATCGACGCCATCGCGCGCTGCTGCTCGGGGATGCCTAGCTCGATCTTCTCGCCCTCGCGCTCGATGGAGCCGGCCTCCTCCTTCGCCGCCGTCAGGCGTGTCTCCACGAAGCCGAACGCGACGGCGTTCACGTTCACCTTGAACTGGCCCCACTCCTTGGCGATCGTTTTGGTGAGTCCCGTGACCCCCGCCTTCGCCGCCGAGTAGTTGGCCTGGCCGGCGTTGCCCATCGTGCCGGAGATCGACGTGACATTGACGATCTTGCGGAAGACTTCGCGGCCCTCGTTCCGCTCCGCCTTCGCCGCCTCGCGCCAGTGCGGGGCCAGCGCCCGGATCACCCGGAAGGGGACCACCGTGTGGATGTCGAGCATGGCCTGGAACTGCTCGTCGCTCATCTTGTGGATCACGCCGTCCCACGTGTAGCCGGCGTTGTTGACGACGATGTCGACCTGGCCGAACGCGTCGATTGCCTTGGCGACCACCTCGTCGGGCACACCGGCCTTGGTGAGGTCGCCGGCGAACACCGCGGTCTCGCCCTCGATCTCGCCCGCGGCCTGCTCGGCCACGTCGCCGTCGATGTCGTTGATCAGCACCTTCGCGCCCTCGCCGATGAAGCGCTCGGCCGTCGCCCGGCCGATCCCGCGGGCGGAACCGGTGATGATCGCGGCCTTGCCGTCAAGTAGTCCCATCTGTGTGGTCTCTCCTCTCGAGCTGTCTCTGGGTGGGCGGGAACCGTATCCGGGCTGACCTGAGGGCGGGTGCACCCGGTGCATGGCGACCGCCTGACCGGGAACAGGCGAGGGGATGGAGGACCGCTCAACCGCTCCGATGGGGCTCGATCTGAGTCGCCTGCGAAGAGGGGAGATCACCGCCGTGGCGGGTGCGCTGATGGTGCTCTCGGGCTCTTCGTGGCGCCGTGGTACGCGGCGTCGAGCGCCCACCTGGAGGCCGCAGGCGCCCCGGGCGGGGCCATCCCGGCGGAGTCCGGCAAGCGCCTCTTGGGCTTGTCGCTGGCGGCTACGGCGGCGGTCGTCCTGAGGATGGTGTTCACGCCGAGCTCGCTCTCGGGTTGAGTTCGACGCCGATCTTCGCCTCGGGATCTTCGTCACCCTGGTGGGGACGCTCACCCTCGTGTGGGCCTCATGGAGGCGCCTCCCGCTGCTGAGCGCGGCCCCAACGCGCGATAGTGTGTTGCGGGAGCGAGCCGGGGAGGTGACGACTTGAGCCGAGTGCCCGAACGGCGCCGTAGGGTGCGACGGGCGCTGCCGGCGACGGCCTGTGTGCTGGCCGCGGCGATGGTGGCCGGGTGGATGGCCGCCGAAGCCCAGGCGTCGCCGAGGCCGAACATCATCGTCATCCAGACCGACGACCAGGGGCCGGGCATGATCAGTTCCCGGGTGATGCCCGGTCTGGCGCGGCTGATCCGCAGTCACGGCACGACCTTCACCGACTACGTGACCAGCGGCCCCCTGTGCTGTCCATCGCGAGCCGTCCTGCTAACCGGTCAGTACGGACACAACAACGGGGTCCTGTGGGACAACCCGAATCCGTACGGCGATCTGGTGGACAAGGGAAACACGCTTCCGGTCTGGCTTCAGCGTGCCGGCTATCGCACGGCCCATCTCGGGAAGTATCTGAACCTCTACGCCAGGTTCGTTGGAGATCCGAACGAGGTTCCTCCAGGGTGGGACGAATGGCACACGATTCTCGAACCCGTCGACTACTACGACTACGTCCTGCGAGAAAACGGTAAGGCAAACCACTATGGCCGCGCGCCCCAGGATTACCTGACCCGGGTGCTGAATCGCGAAGCCGTGGATCTCATCCACCGGTACGTGCCGCAGCGACGGCCGCTGTTCATGGCGATCGACCAGTTCGCCCCGCATGGCTCACCCTCTGGTTGGGTGAAGCGGTGCGCGGACACGGCGACGCCGGATCCGCGCGACCGCCGGCTGTTCGAGCACAAGCCGTTGCCGAGGCCGCCGTCGTTCAACGAAGCAGACGTCAGCGACAAGCCTCGCTACGTTCGGGCCCAGCCGCGACTCACCGATCCGGAGATCCGGTTGCTGGCGCGAAAGTATCGCTGCCGCCTGGCGTCGCTGCGCGCGGTCGATCGCGGCATCGCGTCGATGGTCCGGGCGCTCAGATCCGAGCACGAGCTGGGCCGGACAGCCTTCCTCTTCACCTCCGACAACGGTTGGCTCCTGGGTGAGCACCGCGCCGCGGGCAGAAAGGTCGATCCCTACGAGGAGTCGCTCTCCGTGCCACTGGTCGTGCGCCTGCCAAGAGGCGAGCGACCGCGGCACGGCGCGCCGCGACACCTCTCGACCACGGTCGCGAACGTGGATCTGGCCCCGACGATCCTGAGCCTCGCACAAGCCACGGCGTGCTCGACGAAGCGGGATTGCCGCATCCTCGACGGGCGCTCGATGCTGAAGGCGATCCGGAGCCATGGTCGGCGGTGGCCCGCGCATCGAGGCATCCTGCTGGAGCTCGAGACACGCGCGGGGAGGGCGGGCCCCTTCACCCCATGCGACTACGAGGGGGTGCGGACGGCGCGCAGGGTCTATATCGAGTACCACAGCGCGACTCGAAGGGAGAGGGGTCCGTGCGTACCCCTGGAGGAGGTGGAGAACTACGACCTGCGCTCCGATCCGTTCGAGCTCCACAACCTGTTCCCGGCGCCGCCCGGGAGCGACGCCGCCGCCGCGGAACGGTCCCTCACCAAGCGCGTGGCGCGACTTCGTGATTGCGCCGGCCTCGAGGGGCGTGACCCCGAGCCGGCGTCCGGGCACTACTGCGAGTAGCGGGACGCTCGACGCCGGTCTCTAACCGAGCGTGCGGGCGATGACGAGGCGCTGGATCTCGTTCGTGCCCTCGTAGATCTGCGTGATCTTCGGCGCAGGCACGGACCACCGATGCCGGGCGCGAAACACCCCGCTGGGACCCACTAGAGGACGGTTGGCGCTGGCGCTTACTGGCGCATCCGCGCCCCCGAGACTCATAAGACTTCAGGCGCCACGCGGCGCCAGCAGCACAACCTGAACGAAGCGCGAGCAGCCCCCGTTGGTGGGTTTGGAATCCCATGCGGGCTTGACAGGAAGCCTTTGTCGAGACGACGAGCCGCTGCCGCGACGGAACCGGGGAACACGCATCACGGTTCGGAGGCTTGACAGCCCGAGCACGGATGCCCCGGAATGTCGCGGTCGGGGACGGGAGAGCGCCGGTGTATATCCAGCCGGTACGCGCATGTTTGGGACGAACTTCTCGGATAGGGAAGCCGCAGTGCGCCCGCGCACGGGTGCAGCCCTCTCAACCCCAAAGGAAAGGCATGAGCTACAAGAGCCGTGAAAAGAAGCGCAAGCGCTATGCAGCAGAGCAGTCAATGCACAACAACGCCAAAAGGCAGACACGAGCAACTACTACCTGACGTTCGCAAAGAAGCAGTCGAAGTGCTTCCACTGTCAGGGTGAGGTTCAAAAAAGAGACGAGATTGCGTTCCGATACGAACCGCTTGAGGTCTGGCACAAGCGTTGCGCAGACCTGAATGGGTTGGCGTGTCGCGAGTCCAGGCGCTGGAGGAAGGCTGGCAGCATGAGGGAAGTCACCGAACTCACCGAACTCGAGGCCGAGCTCATCCGCCGTGCACTTCTCGTGTATCCCGGGGCGCTTGGCTACAGCCCCGCCCGCGACCCGCGTGAACTAGCGGCGGAGCTTGTCAATGAGGGGCGTCTCGAGCGCGTAGAGGTCGTCGACGCCGTCGACCCCAACACTGGCCTGTTCGCGGAGTGGATGATCGCCTATCGCCTGAGTGACCAGCACGCCGAGGAGATCAGGCGGAGCGCCGCCGCGAAGGCCGAGGTGGAATTGATGAGCGAGGACAAGCAGCAGCGCAAGGAGCAGATGGTCGAGGACTGCCTCGACGCCTACGCGAAGCTGGTCGGAGCCTTCGCCTCCCACCTACGAGCCGGGCACACCAGCCGACGAGCCCGGGCGATCAGGGGCCCACGCGATTCTGATCACGCAGCTTCGCCTTACGCCTCTGGCGGCCGCGCATAGACAAAGTCACGAAAAGAACGATGAGCACGATTGCAATCGCGACGACGATCACCACCACGCCCGTTCCTATTGCCATAGGGAGCATCAGGGCCAACATGTCGCTCTCCCTTTCCTCGTTTGCCCACGGATGGCCGTTACCCGCCGTGAACCCACCTGAGACGGAGCGGCGCCGACCGCGCACCACGGGCTGAGCTGCCTCGAGCAGGTCCAGGATGCGGCGGCTGAAAATGCGTTCGGTGGGCTGGGCGAGAACCCGACGCTCAATTGACAAGAGCCCCGGGCTGCGTACTGCCACCGGGGCTCCTGCCTGGGTTACCGGCGACGGCTAATCGCCATGGATTACGACACGGCGAGGCCGGAGAAGTTTCGGGCTCGGGGCGCGACATCGGCGGGTCCCAGCGGCATCCGCGCCGTTGAACCAGCAGGAGCCCCCGCAGCGTCCTGCCGCCGAGGGCTCCCTGCGGGTGTCGCCTCGGGAATGTAGGCCGAGGAGACCCGTTCGTGACCGTGGCATTTGTCACCACCAGCGGGGATAGGGACCGTGGCATTTGTCACCACCAGAGCGATATGGGACGTGAGATTTGTCCCCACCAAGGGAGTTAGCCCCCGCCTGGCGTGCGCGAGGAAACGCAAGCCCGGAGCTTTTCTCTGACGCCGATTTTTTGACCTAGCGCGGCGCAAAGACCGCCGGGTATCGACTCGGCCGGTGCCGAGGCGCTTGACCTGTTCCGGAGCTCCGGCAGCGAGGCGTTCTATGTCTGGGGACCGAGCCGGTTCGCCCCCGGTCAGGTATTCGGATTGAACGTCCGGATCACGAAGGCAGCCGGTACGGCGGTGATCGCCAGCCAGCAGTTCGGTCGCCTGTACTCGAGCCCGCTCCAGCTGCAGCGGTTCGAGGTCGACGCCGGAGCAACCAACCGATCCAATATCCGGCTGGAGGGCCACGCCGTGTTCGCGGTTGAGCGGACCTCGGCGGCCGTGCGAATCATGCCCGTAGGAAAGCTGGGGGCGACGAGGAGGGTCAGCGTCGCCCGAGGCATGACGGAACCGACCCTAAACGCCAACGACGGGCCGGGGCTTGTCGGGTTGGTCGTCGCAGTTAGGATCATCGACGAGGCAGCCACCGATCAAAGGAGGATGCGATGCCTTTCTTGGAGATCAAGGTGATTGAGGGCGTCTTCACCCACGACGAGAAGCGCGAGATCGTGGAGCGGGTCTCGGAGACGCTGATCGACATCGAGGGCGAGGGCCTGCGCGGCTCCACCCACACGGTGATCACCGAGACGCCGAGCGGCGAGTGGGCGATCGGCGGGCGGGCGTTCACTGCTGAAGAGGTGAAGGAAAAGCGGGGGGTTACCGCCGCCCCGTAGGCATTGGTTCACGATCTCCGTCACGCGGGCTCCTAGGCGCGGTTCCGGCGTGAGAGCCAGCCGATGAGCCCGCCGAGCACCGCCCCGACCTCCGGGGCGAGAGGGACGTCAGTGGTCACACTGACGAGGAAGCCGAGCGCCAACCCGATCACCGCGCCGAGCGCGATTGCAACTCCAACGCTCATGCCGGCTGTTGCGCCAACGGGATACCTAAAGGCAGTAGTGGCCCAAACGTCCCGAGCTGCACCTGCACGGCGAGCGCGGCATGAATCGGATCGGCTAGGAGCGCGCGTATTCCTCCGCCGACCGTGCCTCGAACTCAAAGCCGACGAAGCTCTCATCGCCGACCACCCAGCCGTCATGACCGGGCTCGATCACGTAAGCATCACCAGGGCCGATGTCGACCTCGGTGCCGTCCTCGTGCACGACGTGGAGTCTCCCGGACTGAACCACGCCCACATGTCGGACTTGGCAGCTGTCCGTGCCAACGACCGGCTTCACGCACTCCGACCACTTCCAACC
>JBKPFQ010000115.1:0-4697 GCA_046728915.1 Actinomycetota bacterium
ATCGGTGATGCTCGCTACCCGTTCATCGTCGTCCTTGAGGGCGAGGCGGCAATCCTCGACGGGGCCGGAAACGAGATCGTCCGACAGGGTCCGGGAGGCTTCCTCGCCGAGATGAACCTGCTCACGGGGCAGACCGTCTACGTCGACGGCGTCGTGACGCAGCCGATGCGCTACATCGCGGTCGACCGTGAGGACCTGCGGCCGCTGCTGTTCGAGGACGGGGCGCTCGCGGACGTGCTTTTGCACACGTTCATCCGCCGGCGTGAGATCCTCCAGCAACGCGAGGGCGTCGGCTTCGAGGTCATCGGGCCGCGGTCCTCGGCGCCGACGCGCCGGCTGATCGACTACGTGCGCCGCGGTCGACTCCCGCACGTCTGGCGCGACACGGAACGAGACGACCCGGACGCGGCGGCGATCATCGCCGATCTCGAGCCGGACGAGCTGCCGCTGGTGCGGCTGCCGGGTGGGACCGAACTTCGCAACCCGAGCAACGGCCAGCTCTTGCGAGCGCTCGGGATCGGGCTCGAGCTCGGGCCTCGCGAGGAGGTCGACCTGGCGGTGATCGGAGGGGGCCCCGCGGGTCTCGGCGCGGCTGTCTACGGCGCCTCGGAGGGGCTCGAGACCCTCGTCGTGGAGAGCACCGTGCTCGGCGGCCAGGCCGGAGCGTCACGCCGGATCGAGAACTACCTCGGTTTTCCCGGCGGAATCAGCGGCTCCGAGCTGACCAGCCGCGCGATCACACAGGCTCGTAAGTTCGGCGCCCGGACCGCGACGCCCTATCGGGCGCTCGCGCTCCAGCCCGGCGACGCGGCGCACCGAATCGAACTCGAGGACGGGCACGTGATCGTCGCTCGCGCGGTGGTTATCGCCACCGGCGCCGACTACCGGCGCCTTCCGCTCGCGGGCCTCGAGGACTACGAGGGCCTGAGCATCTTCTACGCCGCCGGCCCACCCGAGGCCCGCGCATGCGCGGGCACCCGCGTGGGAGTTGTCGGCGGCGGCAATTCCGCCGGCCAGGCGGCGGTCTGGCTCGCCCGGGGCGGCGCCCTCGTGACCCTTCTGCACCGGCGTGCCGACCTCCGCGAGACGATGTCTGACTACCTGATCGCCGAGCTCGACCGCTACGGCGTCGCCGTGCGCGATCGCAGCGAGGTCGCCGAGCTGCACGGCGCCGACGGCGAGCTCGAGGCGGTGACGCTGAAGGACGGTGAGCGTCTCGCGCTCGGCTCGCTGTTCTGCTTCCTGGGAGCTGATCCGTGCACCGACTGGGTCGGCGATGCCGTCGCCAGGGACGAGCACGGATTCATCCTCACCGGCGACGACGCCGGCGCGGCCGGATTGCTGGAGACGAGCGCTTCCGGCATCTACGCGGCAGGCGACGTCCGCGCGGGCTCGACCAAGCGCTGCGCGACCGCGGTCGGCGAGGGTGCGGCGGTGGTTGGCTACATTCACGAGCGCCTCGCCACCGTCCCCGCCTGAGCCCGGCGCGAGCGCGCCGCAGCCAGCGGCTCAGGCGATCGTCGCGATGACAATCCTCGCCGGTTCGCGGGCTCACTCCGAGCCCCAGCGTGCGTTCACGCCGGGTACCGGTTCGGGTACCAATCTGAGCCAAAGTGAGAGCACCTCAGAGCACTGTCGATGCCCCGAAGCGAGCTCAGTGAACCCTTGGCGGTGATCGCAGGGTAGAACAGGGGTGTGACGCTCCGCATCCAAGGCCCAGAGGCAGTAGCACGGGGAGTGGCAAGTGAGTCGACCCCGGATAGCCGGTCGTTGGGCCACACCCTGTCGATCTGCCCGCGCTGCCGCGCCGTGCTCGATGCGAATCTCCTCGTTCGCGATGGGCGGGTAGTCCTCAGCCGCACCTGTCCGGATCACGGCGTGTTCGAGGCGGTCGTCTATGGCGACGCGGACCGCTACGTGGAGATCCAGCGGTTCGACAGGCCAGGCGAGAGCCCGCAAGAGCGACAGACCGACGTCGCCGACGGCTGCCCGCGCGACTGCGGCCTCTGCCCGGAGCACGCCCAGCACACCTGCCTGGGGATCATCGAGGTCAACACGGCCTGCAACCTCGACTGCCCGATCTGCTTCGCCGAGTCGGGCACGCGACAGAACGGACACGGCTTCTCACTGACTCTCGAGCAGGTGGAGGCGATGCTCGACTCCTTCGTCCGCGCCGAGGGCGAGCCTGAGGCGGTTCAGCTCTCCGGCGGCGAGCCCTCGATCCACCCCGAGATCCTCGACATGCTCGCCGCGGCCAAGCGCCGGGGGATCCCGCTCGTGATGCTGAACACGAACGGCATCCGCCTGGCTCGCGACCCGCGCTTCGCGCCCGCACTGGCGGAGCTCGGTATCCACGTCTACCTGCAGTTCGACGGCTTCGAAGAGTCCACGCAGCTTGCCATCCGCGGCAAGCCGCTGACCGACGAGAAGCTGCGAGCGCTCGACCGCTGCGCCGAGGTCGGCGTCAGCGTCTCGCTTGCCGCCGCGGTCGAGCGCGGCATAAACGAGCACGAGCTCGGCGCGATCGTCCGCTTCGGCATCGAGCACCCGGCGGTCACGGGCGTGTTCTTCCAGCCGGTTACGCACTCCGGACGCTTCCGCCGCGATTCCGATCCCCTCGACAAGCTCACGAACTCCGACGTCATCGCGGCGCTCGCCGAACAGCTCCCGGAGTGGTTCCGCGCCGACGACTTCATCCCGGTGCCGTGTTGCTCGCCGTCGTGCCGCTCGGCGACCTTCGCGCTCTACGACGGCCGCGACGTAGTGCCGCTGACCCGTCTCGTCGACGTCGAGTCCTACCTCGACTATGTCACGAACCGGGCGATCCCCGACCTCGAGGTGCGCGCGGCCCTGGAGGGCCTGTGGTCCGCCAAGGCCGCTGGCGGAAGCGAGCCGGTGGCCGAGCGCCTTCGGTGCGTGGCATGCGCGACCGCGATCCCGGCCGAGCTTCGCGACGTCGCGGCGCGCGGCTTCATGGTCGTCGTCCAGGACTTCCAGGACCCCTACACGCTGGACATCGGCAAGCTCCGCAAGTGCTGCGTGTCCGAGATCACGCCCGACGGCCGGTTGATTCCGTTCTGCGCGTACAACTCGGTCGGCTATCGCGAGCAGGTGAGGAGGGAGCTGTCGAGGCAAGCTTGAAAGAGGCATGCGCCGCCGCCTACGCGAGCCCGGCTGTTCGTTGGCTGTTAGATGGCGAGCTTCATCCGGGCGGCGAGACGACGACGCGGCGCGCGCTCGAGCTGATCGGCGTCCGACCCGGTGAGCGTCTGCTCGACGTCGCCTCCGGCACGGGCACCTCGGCCCTGCTGGCGGCGCGGGAGTACGGTTGCCTGGTCGCGGGGGTCGAGTACGGCGAGCGCGCGGTCGTCGACGCGCAGCGGGCGGCCGACGCAGCAGGGCTCTGCGACCGCGTCGGGTTCATCGTCGGCGACGCCGTGGCGCTGCCGTTCGAGGACGACCAGTTCGACGCCGTCCTCTGCGAGTGCTCGCTCTGTGTATTCGAGGACAAGCCGCGGGCGATGGCCGAGATCCGACGGGTGCTGCGCCCGAGTGGACGGCTCGCGCTGTGCGACGTCGTCGTCGACCGCCCGCGCCTGCCGGCGAAGCTCGACGTTGCGCTCGCGACCGTTGCCTGCATCGGCGAGGCGCTCTCGCGCGACGGCTATGAGGCCCTGCTCACGAACGCCGGGCTACGTGTGACCGCGATCGAATCGCGCGACGAGGATGCGGGGTTGCTCGCCGAGCGCGTTCTCGACCGGCTTCGGGGAGCCCGGGTTCTCGGACTCGACCGTCCGGCGGGATCGCCGATCGCGACCGGGGAGGCAATCGAGCTCGTACAGGCGGCTCGGCGTGCGATCGCGCAGGGCGCGCTCGGCTACGCGATCCTCGCCGCCACACGCTGATGCCGGCGTCGAGCCCAGGGCGATCGTGGCCGCAGTAGGGGCGATGACGGGGCTCTGGATCGCAGTTGGCGCGCTCGGCGCGCTCTTGATCGCTCTCACGGCGGGGATGTTCCTCCTGCTCGCCATGGGGCGGCTGCACCTCGACCTGGGGTGGGGGCGAAGTCTGCATCAGCTCGGCCCCATCACGATCAGGATCGCGGCACCGCGCGAGCTCGTCTTCGAGATCATCGCCGCCCCCTACCTGGGCCGAGCGCCCGCCGGGTCCGGAATCGAGGTCGTGGCGAGGGGCGACCGCCTGGTCGTCGCCGCCCATCACACCAAGGTGCACTTCTACACCGCGCGCACGGTGGAGGCGCTCGAATTCGAGGCCCCGGCCCGCGTCGCCTTCAGGCACCTCACCGGTCCCGTCCCCCACGCGGTCGAGGAATTCGCCCTCGAGGAGGTGAGCGATGGAACGGAGCTCCGTTACGCCGGCGAGCTGGGAATCGATTTCTTCGTGCTCGGGAGGATCGCGGGCCGCTACTGGGTCCGGCCCCAATGGGAGCGCGTCGTCCGCGAGCATCTCGACGACCTGAGGGAGCGGGCCGAGCAGATTGCGAACCGCCGACATGCGCCGGAACCGCGGACGGGAGCCGCCCGCGACGCGGGCTCGTAACCGGCGAACCGTGGATCCGACCGAAACCGCCCGGCTCGGTCGAAGAGACCGGGTGTTGGGCCCCGGCGCACGGGCCGCGGGGCGCCGGGCAGTAGGCCGGCGCCGTCCGCGCCGGGCCCCGATCACCAACCCCAACC
>JBKPFQ010000116.1:0-18677 GCA_046728915.1 Actinomycetota bacterium
GTCCTCTACCTGCCCGAGCAGGCGGACCCCGACGGCTGGGGATCCGCGATCCGCCGAGAGGTGGAGGAGTGGCTCGTTCGCGAGACGGCGCACGACGACTGGCTGGCCGAGCACCCGCCGGCGATCGAGTGGTGGCCAAACGGCGTAATGCCTCTCGAGATCCCCGAGAGCGAGCCGATCGTCGGCATCACCCTCGAGGCGACCCGCGATGTCGGGGCTCCGGGCGGCGCGTCCGGGCTCGACTCGTGGTACGACGGCGCGGCGTTCACACTGCTGGCGGGCATTCCGTCCGTCGCCTACGGGCCGAGCGGCTTCCGGGCAGGCGGCGTCAGTGTCGCGCACACCATCGACGAGCACGTCCCGGTCGATGATCTAGTTACCTGCGCACAAGGGCTCGCGGTGACCGCGATGCGGTTCTGCGGCGCGACGTGAGCACGTCGGTGATGTCTTCCCCGAGATGTAATTCGGGCGGCGAATCGGTCATCCATCCGGCGATCCTGAAGGATTCGCCCGAGTATTGCTATTCGGGCAGGTCCTCCAGCTGACATTCTTGGTTGCTGCACAGGTGGATTGGACCTGGGTATCCACCCCGGTGCGACGATCGGTACCACGACGGTTTATCGAGCTTCGATTAGAAGCTCTGAGATGGTCTAAAGCGAGAGCGGTGTAAAAACCACCGCTCAGACCCAACACGCCGGCGCGGCGCGCGTCGTCGCCATCGTTCCGGACTAGCCGACATACCATGCGCCCATGCCCGAGCCGCACCACGTGGCCGTTGAGCTCGACCAGGTCGTCGAGGCGGCACGCGCCGCAGGCGATCAGTGGCGCGAGTTCCTGCGCGCAGGGATGTTCAGCGTAGGCGTCTACTGCCTCTCCGCAGGGGAAATCGATCGTCAGACACCGCACGCCGAGGACGAGATCTACTACGTGCTCGCGGGGCGTGCCGAGCTCGAAGTCGAGGGGAAGCGACAGGCGGTCGAGCCCGGGTCGATCGCCTTCGTGACCAAGCTTGCCGAGCACCGGTTCGTCGACATCGTCGAGGACCTCGAGCTCCTGGTGATCTTTGCGCCGCCCGAGACATCTTTATGAAGGCCGCCAGCCGATGGAGTAGCTCAGCACGCGCGGTTGCGTCCCGGCAAGCCGGGGTCGGGATTCGCTCCGCATGCGCGCAGGCCGCTGGCTCGGTCTAGCCCTCCAGGCAAAGCACGTACGACGTCAGGCTCTGGACGCGCCCGTGTCGTTCCTGGCAAACGCGCTCCAGGCGGTGTCGCCGTCTGGTCGGCTGCCGGCGATCGGCATGCCGAAGATGGCCGATGCCCCGCCGCCGCCGATCCTCCTGGTCCCTTGCGGGCAGAAAGCGGCGTTTTGGCCATTGTCGTGGTTGGGGATCGTGATGGTGTCGCTGACCACGATGACCTTCCCCAGGTCCGGCGCTCGCACAGCACCGCTCGCCAGCCTGGCCGAGTTGACCGCCCCGTCGGCGAGCTTCCGCCTGGTCACGGCGCCGTTCTTGATGCGCTTGGACCGGACGGCGTTCTTCTTTATGTCTCCGGCGCCGATCGTCGCTGCCGCCCATGCGCTGCCTCCAGCGAGGGCGACGACGACGGCTACCGTCGACATCACGTTCGGTAGTTGAGCTTGTTCCGAGCTTGTTTCAGCATGGATTCCGACCTCCGTCCGGCGGTCGCGAGGACCGCCGTAGTTGTCACGTGTCTTCACGAAGGAGGACCTGCTGCGTGAGGTCTGGGCTTTCGGTCGATGGGCAGCAAGCGACGCAAAGGCATACCGAGAGGGAGCCGGGCCTCTCGACCCGGCTCCCAGCGCCCCTCCGCTAGCAGACCACCTGCAGATGGAACGGGCGGATATCAAAGTCGCCTTGCTTGTTCCTCGTCCTCACGAAAACCCCCCTGGGGTTTCCGACCGACGACGCCGTGGTCGTGAATCCGGCCGGTGCCTCGCCGGTGCTCGGATCCCCGATACCCGCGACGTACGTGCACCGCGTGACGTCCCTGGGAAAGGAGACGGAGCAGCCACTGGCCTTGGGAGTGCCGGGGTGGCCGGTGGCGATGTTGGCGCTCGTGCCAGGCTGCGTGGCTCGAAGGAGCGTGCAGCCCTCGGCTCCCTTGCCGACGACGGCGGACATCACGTTGCTCGCCTTAGCCGCGATCGTCGCTGTGTCCGCGCTGAGAGCGTGGCCAGCGGTTGGCACCGCGCCCAGCGACTTTTCGTCGATGTCCTTGCCGCTCAGCGAGTTCTTTTTCACCCTGCTCCCGTTGACCGCGTTTTTGTGAATCTTCTTTTTCGTGACGGCTCCATTCTTGATGTCGTTGGTGCCGATCGTCGCCGCGGCGAAAGCCGTCCCGCCGAGCGCCACGAACAGGGCGGCCAGCGCGATCACATGGGCCGAGCTGATACGTCCCCGTATCTTGCTGATCATCTCCCCCTCCTCTGGGTCGTTGATGTAACGAGACCCGATGTCCGAGCCCCGTCGCTCTGAGTCCTCGACCGTATCCGGTTGCACCGCCTGGCGGGCACCCGGGCGGAACTAGCAACTTCCCACCCGGGCATGGCGGAGCGTAGGAACGCTCAGGGATTGCGGGCGGCTGGCGAGTCTGGCCGCCCGCTCCGCCTTCTGCGGCCCCGGTTGCCCGGGTTATGTCTGCTGGGGCGTACCCGGACGTTGGACTCGCACGCCAGCCGCCTGCGACGAAAGCTCGGTCCCAACAAGGGCCACTACGTCGTCAACTGCTTGGGGGATAGGAGATAGATGCCGCAATCTGCAACATGCCGGAGAAGAGTGCGGCTAGCGCTTCTGCTTTTCGCGCAAAGCAGAAGCGGCTCCCGTGGAGCCGCTGAGCGGTTTGGACAACCTGCGCGTCGGGCTCATTCGGCCTCTGATCTAATCGCTTGGTCACACAGACCACCGACCAAGGGAGAAGCATGGGTGCTCAATGGAATGATGGGCGGCGCTTCGAGGGAAGGGTGGCGGTCGTTACCGGGGGCGGAGGCACCCTTGGTGGGGCCGTTGCCAGAGCCTTTGGTTCGGAGGGCGCCTCGGTTGCGATCGGCTATCGCTCCTCTCGCTCGCAGGCTGCGGAAGTCGTGGCCGAATTGAAGGGCCGGGGTGGGCGGGCTCACTCCGGCCGCCTCGACGTCACGGATCAGAGCTCGGTGGACGCATTCGTCGCCGACGTCGTGGAGCGCTACGGTCGGCTGGACGTCCTCGTCAACGCGGCCGGGCGCCTCGACGAGGCGGACACGGTGAGATTCAGCGAGCTGGACACAGCCGCCGCGAGCGCCCTCCTTCAGGTTGATGTGATCGGAGCAATGCGGATGTGTCACGCAGTGAGGCCGATGATGCTCGAAGGTGGCGGCGGCGTCATCGTCAACTTCTCGAGCACCTACGGGAACGGGATAAACGCCGACAACGCGATCAACTTCGTTCCGGTCACCTACTCCACCGCGAAGGGGGCGATCCGCGGCTTCACCGCCACCCTGGCCCGGGATCTGGCCCCGGAGATCCGCGTGAATGCGCTTGCCCCCGGGCCAATCTCAGGCGAATGGGAGACCGAGTGGGGAGTCTCGCCCGAGCACATCGACGAGGCAATCGCCATGAACCCGCTGAAGCGTTTCGGTAAGCCGGAGGAGATCTCCGAGACCGTCCTGTTCTTGGCTTCGGACGGAGCCGGGTACGTCACCGGTCAGGTGGTCCACGTGGATGGCGGCTGGGTGCTGGCTGGGTAGAGCGTGCGCTGCTCCGCAATGCTCACCAAGTGTCCCGTGGCAGCCCGGACGGACTTCTGCTTCGCGTGAAAGCGGCGCTGCTGCTATCCGCGCAAAACAGAAGTGACTCCGCGGTCGGATTGCGACCCAGGTCCATCCTGAGCGCTCAGCGGGTGTGACGAGGAGGCTGAGCTAGGCCGCGACTCGCGAGGTGGCAGCTCCCACGCTGCGCCGCGGGAAGGGGGGCTTGGAGCCTTCCGGATAGTCCGGATAACGCAGGAAGTAGTCCTGATCTTCGGCCTCGGCCTCCCAGAATCGACCGGCCTCGCTGATCTTGGTCACGGTCTTGCCGGGCCAGTGGCCCGAGGCGTCGACGTCGAGGATCGTCTCCTCGGCCACCCTGCGCTGCTCGTCGCTCGTATAGAAGATCTCCGAGCGGTAGATGGAGCCGACGAGACGTTCGCCGAGGTCAGCTCGGTGGACCTGGAAGAAGTACTCGAGTAGGTCCCGGTAGGAGATCCGCTCCGGATCGAAGACGACTTCGACCGCCTCGGCATGACCCCCAGGGCTCTCCTCGGTCGGGTTGTCGCCCTCGCCGCCGGTCCACCCCGCGCGGGTGGAGATGACCCCGCTGGGGTGGCGCAGCAGTTGCTGCATGATCCAGGAGCAGCCTCCGGCGAGGATCGCAGTCTCGGCGTTGTCGCTCATCGAGTTGTCCTTCCTCGGAATTCTGTTGAAGACTACCCCCGACGGTCCAGTGCCACTTTCGGCATAGCGTCGCGCGTTCTTACGACGTTTGGGCACTTCTGCTTTCGCGTGGAAGCAGAAGCGCGATCCATGCGTCCCCCTGAAATCCGATAGGTGGCCCGATTCGTTTCTCGCTATGACGCACGAACAATCGAGCAGACTCGGCTCGCTCGCTTCCCCCCGTCGTGCGAGGCCCGTCCCGGGGCACGAGCCGCATGCCGCAAGGGCGCGGGGGGTCGCTTGGTGCCAAGGTTGGTACTACGGCGACCTGCTCAGCCCCACTTGGTAGTGCTCCAGATGCCGAAAGCCCGCTCCCCAAGCGGACTTCCGGATAGTCGGGGCGGCCGGATTTGAACCGGCGACCTTTCGGCCCCCAGCAGGGCAGCAATCGGTGTCGATGCGTCTCTTAGCGTCCCCCGCGTCCCCATGGTCCCCGTCCGTGGGCGATCTGGACGCATTGGACGTAGCGGTCGGTACCAAAGTGGTACTACGAGCGATATTGGCGAGGGTCACGGGTTCAGATCGGGGGGCCCGATTCGTTTCTCACCACCACCCGCGGATCATCGAACGAGTACGCCTGGCGTCCTGACCCACAGCGGCCGGCTCCACCGTCGCGCTCTCGAGCCGGGCGCCAACACAGGAACGGCCCGCCGGCTCCTCGGGTGCTCCACCTCGCGCGCGAGCAGATACGCTCGCGAGCAGTTCCGACGCCGGATCGAGGGCGACTGACTAAGCATCCAGCCCCGTCCAGACGGAAGGTTCGGCCGCCATGTACGGGCTTAGACTTGCCCCATGCCGGCATGTGCCCGGTGCGGGGAGTCGAACGGAGGCGATGCAGCATTCTGCCGGCGTTGCGGCGCCCGGCTTGGCCTCGGCCCCGGGCGGACAAGCGCACGCAAGGTCGTGTCCGTCCTCTTCTCGGACGTGAGCGGGTTCACGGCGCTCGGCGAGCGGCTCGATCCGGAGTCGCTGCAGCAGCTGATGAGCCGCTGGTTCGGCGAGACGAGGCGGATCATCGAGCGCCACGCCGGCACGGTCGAGCAATACATGGGCGACGCGGTGATGGCCGTGTTCGGCGTGCCGGTGGTGCACGAGGACGATGCCGCCCGCGCGGCGCGCGCCGCGCTGGAGATGCACGAGAGGCTCGACCACCTGAATGACGAGCTCGAACGCCGCTGGGGCGTTCGGCTGGAGATTCACACGGGGCTCAATACCGGAGAGGTCGTCGTGGGAAGCGCACCCGGCGGCGATCTGTCCACGGTCGGCGACGTCGTGAACGTCGCGCAGCGCCTCGAGGCATCGGCTCCACCGGGCGAGGTGCTCATCGGAGAGGACACCGCGCGCCAGCTCGGCGAGCTGGCCGAACTCCAGCCTCTCGATCCGCTCGCCCTCAAGGGAAAGTCGCTTCCCGTCTCGGCGTCGCGGCTTCGGTCCGTGCGCTCCGAGCGAGCAGCCGGGCCTACCCGACCCAGCCCTCCATTCGTCGGGCGGGAGCACGAGCTGGAGCGCCTACGCCAGACGTTCGACCGGGTGGCGACCTCCCAGGAGCCGCGAATGGCCCTCGTCGCCGGTCCGGCCGGGATCGGCAAGTCGCGCCTGGTGGGCGCCCTGCTCGAGGACGTGCGGAGCGAGGCGACGAGCGCCGTCGGACGATGCCTGCCGTACGGCGATGGAATCACCTACTGGCCGGTGGCGGAGATCGCGCGGGCGCTCGCTGGGGCGCCGACAGAGCAGGCCGTCGCGAGCCTGATCGACCCCGGCTCGCAGCGCGCGCGAGCCGAGCTGATCGCCGCGCGCATCTCGCGTGCCGCTGGGTTCGTCCGCGGCACGGTTTCCGTCGAGGAGGCCCAGTGGGCGGTGCGAAAGCTGATGGAGCGAATCGCACAGGACGGGCCCCTCGTCGTCGTCTTCGAGGACATCCATTGGGCGGAGCAGAGCCTGCTCGAGCTGATCGACCACATTGCGCGCGGGTCGGCCCGGGTTCCCCTGCTGCTCGTCTGCCTGATGCGCCCGGAGTTCTTCGAGGCGCATCCGAGCTGGGCGGCCGCGGGCAACCCGGCGATCAGGATCGATCTGGAGCCGCTCTCGCAGCGCGACGCCAACGCCCTCTTCGAGGGTCTCCCGGCGGGATCGGAGCTGACAAGCACCGAACGCGACCGCGTGCTCGCCGCGGCGGAGGGCAACCCGTTCTTCCTCCAGCAGATGGCGGCGATGCGAGCGGAGCTCGGGGCCGCGGCTGACGCCATCCCGCCGACGATCCAGGCCGTCCTGACCTCGCGCATCGACCGCCTTCCGGAAAGCGAGCGCGCGGTGCTGGAGGCGGCGGCGGTCGAGGGACGCACGTTCCATCGCGGCGCGCTCGCGGAGCTGGTGGCCGCGCGTCATCATGATCGCCTGGACGCCGCGCTTGGATCGCTCGTCCACCGCGGGCTGATCGGCCCGGGCCGTTCCGAATTCGCGAATGAGGCCGGATACCGGTTCGATCACATCCTGATCCGGGACGCCACTTACAGCCTCGTCCCGAAGCGGGTGCGGGCGGATCTTCACGAGCGCCATGCCACCTGGCTCGAGCAGCGTTCGGACTACGAGCTCGGGGAGCACGAGGAGGTCATCGGATACCACCTCGAGCAAGCGCTGCGGTGCCGTCTCGAGCTCGAGCCGGCCGCGCGGGAGCGACATCGAGATCTTGCCGCTCGTGGCGCCGATCACCTGGGAGCTGCCGGCCGGGCCGCGCTCGCTCGTGACGACACGCCCGCGGCAATCAACCTCCTCGAGCGCGCCACTGCGCTGCTGCCCGATGACGATCGATTCCGCGGGTCGCTGCTGCCCGAGCTGGGCTCGGCGCTTATGGAGGCCGGCCGGCTGGCGGAGGCCGAACAGGTACTCGATGCGGCCGTCGAAGCTGCCGCCGGGCGGGATGACGCGCTCGCTCTGGCCCATGCGACTGTCGCCCGGGTTTTCCTCCGCCTGCAGGTGAGCACCGAGGACGGCACGCGCGAGGTGCAGGAGCGGTTCGACCCGCTGCTCGCGACGTTCACCACCGCGGGCGACGACCTCGGTCTGGGGCGCCTGTGGCGGGTGCGCGCTCTCGTCCACTGGATCGAGGGTCGCTCGGCGAGCGCCGATCAGGCGTGGGAACGAGCGGCGGAGCACGCGCGCCAGGCTGGAGACGAGCGGGGCTGGTCGGAGACGCTGAGCTGGCTCGCCTCGTCGGCCCACGCGGGACCCCTGCCCGTCGATCCGGCGATTGAGCGCTGCGAGAGCATCCGGTCGCAGCTCGGGGATCATCGCCGAGCGCAGGCCCTCGTCCTGGGTCACCTCGCCGCAATCCGGGCGATGAAGGGCGAGATTGCGGCGACGCGGCGGTTGATCGCCGACCGCAAGGCGATCCTGTCGGAGCTCGGGATCTCGATTCATACCGCGGTCTCGCATGACGAGGCGTTCGTGGCGCTTGCGTCGGGCGACGCGGCCAGCGCCGAGGCCACGCTGCGGACGGGATACGAGCGCCTCGTGGAGATGGGCGAGAAGGCGCTCCTCGCCGATACCGCGGCGATGCTCGCACAGGTGCTGTGTCAGCAGGGCCGTGCCGAGGAGGCATGGGCCTTCACGCGTGAGGCCGAGAATGCGGCATCCGAGGACGATCTATCGGCGCAGGTCGTATGGCGGGGCGTTCGTGCCCGGTTGCTGGCGCGGGCCGGCCGGATCGGTGAGGCGAAGCGCCTCAGCGCGCACGCGGTGGAGCTCGCGGGCCGCACGGACTGGCTGACGGACCATGCTGACGCGCTGATCGCACACGCCGAGGTCCTGCGGCTGGCCGGCGAGGCGGAGGAGGTCGCCCGGGCGATCCAGAAGGCAATCGTGCTTTACGACCGCAAGGGGAACATGGTCGGGATTCGCCGTGCCCGGTCGCTGCTCGCGGCTCAAGTCCCAGCGTAGTGACGAGCGCGTCGCTCGCCGAATAAGAGGGATGCCGCTCCTCGCTGCCGCTCCCGCTCGCGCGGCTCGCCGCTAGCTTCCGGTTCTCGCGGAAACTGTCACACACCGCCTTTGCCGCAAGCTCGACGCCCGCAGCGGAGGCGGCCAGCCGCCGCTCCTCATTCAGGAACTCGCCGAAGAGCTCGACGTATCTATCGACCTGCGCCTCCTCGTGGCGGCAATCAGTGTGGATGCGTCCCTGAGCGTCTTCGGATCGCGGGGTGGCCGCAGCCACAGCGCGTCGCGCACGCGAGACCACTGGAGTCCCCCCAGCCCGCGCCTGACGACTAGCGCCCGGCCCTGGCTGAGCCGGCGCCTCCTTCCGCGTGAAAGCGGGAGCGTGGCGGGAGCCGATCCGTGCGTCGTCACGGCATTCGATTAGACGTCTGATCCGTTCTCGCTTCGTCGCCGGCTCTTTCGCAGGGGATTGCTTTCGATTACGGGGGATGCCGTGCCCCTAGCGGATGCGTCGCGTTTACCTTGTAAACGTGGATGAGTGGCAGCCACTCACGCAAATGAGCCATCCGAAACAGTCATTGCGACGCGCGTCCCCCACCGGATCGCCGAGCAGCTTCAGGCTCTAGCTGACGCTGAGGCGGTCAAGGTGGGCAACGCATGGGCAACAGAAGACCCGGAAACAGCCGAAAATGCCGAGGCCCTCGAACTTGCGGAAACCGCTTGACAGCGCCGAAATGCCAAGCAGCCGAAGAGGGTGGAAGCCGCAGAGGACGACTGAAAATCGTGGTGCCGGCAGTTCGATTCTGCCCCTCGCCATCCAGGCTCGGAGTCGAACGACCGCCTCCCACGGCTCGCCCTCCGGGCTCGCCTCGCAGTTCGATTCTGCCCCTCGCCAACACCGGGCGGTCAATGGAGCGGGCAAATCCGACCAACGGGGCGCGGAGCGAACCGGGTCCAATCCGGCCGCTCGAGCTCTCCCCTTGACAAGACCCTCATCCGTGAGATGGTCGCCCGGCACGGATGTGATGTTGAAGGCAGTGGGATACCGGCCGGCGTGGGGCGTGAGCGCCGTGATGCTGCTCGCGCTCGCGCTCTCGCCG
The DNA here is from genome assembly GCA_046728915.1 of Actinomycetota bacterium. Classification (GTDB taxonomy): domain Bacteria; phylum Actinomycetota; class Thermoleophilia; order Solirubrobacterales; family 70-9; genus AC-56. Next base: position 9,504 of record JBKPFQ010000116.1, read on the forward strand.
CCTGCCATTGCCGGCACGATCTCGGTCACGACGACCTTCGATCAGCTGAACGGGGCGGCGCCGTGCTCGCTGCGCGAGGCGGTCGACACCGCCAACGCGGACGCCAACAGCGGCGGCTGCACCGACGCCAACCCGGCCGCCGCCGACACGATCAGGCTGGCCGGCGGCGACTATGACCTCTCGCGGGCCGGCGTCGAGGACGCCAACGCCAGCGGCGACCTCGACGTCGCGGGGAGCCTGACGATCGCCGGTGACGGCGCCGATGTGAGCGGGATCGACGGCAACGGCGCGCTCACCGGCGATCGGGTTCTGCAGATCAGCTCCGGGACCCTGACGATCTCGGGGCTGACCGTCCACGACGGCTCGTCAAATACGGGTGGTGGCATTGGAGGTTCCGACTTCGGGGCGACGCTGAGGCTCATCGACAGCACGGTGAGCGGCAACGAGGTCGGCGGCGGCGGCGGCGGGATCCGCGTCGGCGTCGTCACGCTCACCGACAGCACCGTGAGCGGCAACACCGCCGGCACCGGCGGCGGCGGGATCTGCTGCGAAACCGTCACGCTCACCCGCAGCATCGTGAGCGGCAACGAGACGGTGGGGCCAGGCCACGAGGAAGGCGGCGGGATCTTCGGCGGCACCGTCAAGCTCACGGACAGCACCGTGAGCGGCAACAAGGCGGTTGGCGGGGCTTCCTTCGGCGTGTTCGGCGGGGGGATCTCCGCGTCCACCGCCACGCTTACCCGCAGCACCGTGAGCGGCAACACCTCCAGCTCCGACGGCGGCGGGATCGCCGGCTTTACCGGCGGCGGCACGCTGACCGACAGCAGCGTGAGGCGAAACAAAGCCGGGGGGCAGGGCGGTGGGATCTACGGCGGGGCTTTTCTTGGACCGTTCACCATGACCCGCAGCACGGTGTCCGAAAACGACGCCGCGAGCGACGGCGGCGGGGTCTACTTCACCGGCCCGGGGACTATGACCGTGACGAACTCGACCCTGAGCGGCAACGAGACACCGGCGTATGGCGGGGGGATCGCGACGGACGACGGCACGACGAACCTGCGGAGTACGACCATCAATCGAAACGTCGCCAACGGCGGCGGCCTCGCGAGGTTCGGAACGGCCACCGTGAACCTCAGGAACACGATCCTGACCGGCAATCTCGACCCCACCACCGACCCCGAGTACAACGACTGGTTCTGCGAGGGGGGGAGCGGCGTGGTCTCGCAGGGCTACAACCTGCTGCCCCCGACCGCGGACTGCTTCGTGGCCGCGGCCACCGGCGATCAGGCCGCCGGCGACCCAGGGCTGTCGCAGCTGGCGAACAACGGCGGACGGACGCTCACCCAGGCGCTGCTGGCGAGCAGCCTCGCGATCAACAGCGGCCACCCGGCCACCCCGGGCTCGGGCGGGGCGGCCTGCCCTGCCACCGACCAGCGCGGCGTGCCGCGCTCCCTGGGCGGGCGCTGCGACAAGGGTGCCTACGAGCGGGTCAGCTGCCAGGGCAAGGTGGTCAACCGGGTGGGCACAAGCGGCCCCGACAGCCTGGTCGGGACGCAGGCCGCCGACGGCATCCTCGGCTTCGCCGGCCCCGACGTCCTACGGGGCGGCTCTGGAGGCGACGGCCTGTGCGCAGGAGACGGCAACGACCAGCTCTTCGGCGAGGTGGGCCCCGACTCCCTCGACGGCGGCGGGGGAACCGATGTCTGCAACGGCGGCACGGAGTCCGACCAGGCAGTGCGCTGCGAGACGATCTCGTCGATTCCCTAGCGGGACGCCCCTTCGTCGTATGGAAACAGGGTCGGTGGGTTCAGTCGCCGCCGATCATCTCCACGATGCTGCCCCGCGATATGGCGCCGAAGAGGAAACCCGGTTGCTGGCCCGCGGCCAAGGTCAGCTCGGCCCGAACCACCTCGACGCCCTCGTAGGGGGCGGTCGCGACATCGAACTTGCTGACCAGGTCGGCCATCGGCTCGCCGGTGCGGGGCTCGCGGGCACCTGGAGCGAGCGAGGCCTCGAGGGCAGCGGCAACCTCGTCCGCCCGCGCGGCGGTACCGCCGACCACGCATAGAACCTCCCGCCCGTTTCGTTTGACACCAACTGCGACCAGATTGATGCCCAGATCGGTGGAGAGCAAGAGGTTGTCCGGGACCATGCGGGCCGCGACCGGGTCGCCCAGACAGTGGGCCGCAGCGCGATAGATCGGCTGCTCAATCAGTCGATCGCCGCGTCCGAGCAGGGAGGCGCGCGCCCGCGCCGAGATGGCGAGCACCGTGAGGTCGGCGCCGAAGGCGTCTCGCGCTCCGAGTCCGGTGACACCCGCGTGAAGAAGTGGGCCGGGAACCTCCGCATACCCGCCGATGCGGGCCAGCTCGAGCCAACCAGCCTGTCCCCTCCGAGCGCTTGCACCTAGCAAGGTTCGACCGAGTTGCCGACCGTCGACCCCGTCGAGTCGGAGGCCGAAGGCGTAGGAGCCGCCGACAGAGATCAGTCGCTCGGCCGACAGGGGGTCGAAGCCAAACCGCCGCCGGAGCCGCGGAGCCGCCTCGATCACGCTGCCGGCGTTCGGCCCCAAGGCCGCGGCGACCAACCCGGCTCCGCCCTTCTCGACGAGTCGCGGCTCGGCCCAGCCCACCCCAAGTGAGCCGTTCGCCCCGCCCCCGTCGAGGTCGGCGAGAGCCTCGGCGAGCGGGCCGCTGGGAGGCCGATCCTCCGATCCCCCACCGCAACCATCCAGCGCAAGCAACACGGCCAGCCCAGCTGCGATCGTCAAGCCGATCCGTGCCCTTCGACGTCCGGCGCCTCCGGCGGAAATCCCAGGCATGCGAGGTAACCGCATGGGGACGCAATGATGACGCGGCGGCTGCACCCCACCGCGCCTGCTCCATCGCGGCGCGGGCGGCCCGCGATCCCAAACCCTGGCGCCCGAAGACAGCCGGGTCAGAAGGTCAGCTTCTCGAAGTCATTCCACTGAAGCGTGACGCCGTCGGTCGTCGAGTCCCAGTTCGGGACCTTCAGTGTCCGTACCGGGCCACCGCCGCGCGAGATCAGCTTCCACGTGACCGTGGCACCGGGTGGCGAACTCGCCGCGGTGTACACGTCTCCGCCCTGAATGAACGGCAGGCTCCCCAGCACGGGATCCGGCGAGCTCAGGTCGGTATGCCCGTCGCGATTGCGGTCGAACGCAAAGAACGCATTGACCTGCTTGCTGATCGGGCAGAGGGTCGCCGTACAGACGTTGACGCCGTCGATGAGCAGCTTGTCGTTCTGCGCGCCCTGGTCGCCCCAGAGCTCCTTGTACCTGATGTTCACCGCGCTCATGCTGCCGGGGCGGTTGCCCGCATAGGTCTCGATCGCGGGCGACGCGAGCAGCCGTAGGGTGTAGTCGCTTCTGACGAAGGGCTCGTAGTAGATGTGGATCGTCGGAAGCCCCGGGCGCACGAGCGCGAACTCGTATCGCCGTCCCGACTCGATCGTCACCGGCCCCCACGCACCGCCGCCGGTCGAGCCATCGGTGATCGCGATCGAGTCCACGGGCGCGGTCGTGCTCCGCGTCCGTTGGCTCGCAGCGGCCAGACCTCGACGGTCGCCCCGAGCAGCCCTCTGTTCTCGGGGAAGTTGAGCGCCTTCCCCGCGACCTGGATCGCCCCGGTCTGCGGGCAGATGTCGTGCGCCGGCTTGCGCCCGGTCAGGAACCCGTAGTAGGCGACGAACGACTCAGCCGAGGTGCACGTCTGCACGTGCGTCTGGTTCGGGATCGTGACGTTCTGCGCTCCGTCCATGTGCCGGCCGGGTGTGCCCCTTCCAGCCCACACGGCGAGCGTCGGGCACGCCGGGATTCTGGCTCTGGCCGTCGACGTTGATGTAGTGAGCGACGTTCGCGCGCCGCTGCGCGGCCATGGGCCCGTTGGTGAGGTAGTCGTACATCACCGAGGTGCCGAGCGAGTGCGCGACCACGTCGACGTTCGTCTTGCCCGTCCGCTGCTTGAGTGCGGCGATGGCGTCGTCGATCTGCTGGTCGACCTCGCTCTTGTCCGCGACCGCGCCCGTCGAGTTGTAGTCGACCTCGTCGATCCAGTCCTTCGGATAGTCGTTGCTCGCAAAGCGCATCGCCTGCGACTCGAACTGGGCTCCCGAGCCCTCGATGCCGTGAACGAAGAGGCGGGTTCTGGCGGAAGGCCGGCTTCGCGTCCGCCGGAGCCGCGACCAGGAGCCCGACAATCGCGACGACCAGAGCGACGAAACGGAACGCGGACGCGCCCCTCGCGGACCTCATCGTTTGCCTCCTGCAGATCCCGAACGACGTGGGACGCGGCTTCTACCACTGGGTAGACGGCGTGTCAAAACACAACCGTCGCCGTGTCTCAAACGTCGCTGCACAAAGGTTTTGGCGTTCTGGGGACGCCATGGCATACCTGAGGTGCCAAAACCGTCGTGAGGTGGGCTAGCCCGGCGCAGCTCATGCCCTTGACGGGACGGGCTGGCCTAGCGGGAGCCCGCTTCAACCGACAACCGTCGGCGAGAGCCGGACATCGACTGTCGAGTTAGCCGGGCTGGTGCCGGTTAAATCGACCCGTCGATCTTTGTCAACCGCGCGCTCGCGGGAGCTTGCCGCTGCCGGGCGCCCGTAGGCCGTCGAGGATGATCTCGACCAGTCGCGGCCAGCGGCCCGTCGCGGGCCCCTCGGTGGCCTGCGCAATCCGCCCCAGCCCACAGGCGATCATCGGGATGTCCTCCCAGACCAGGTCCCTGCGCAGCTCGCCCGAGCGCTGAGCCCGCTTGACGAGCCGGTCGCAGAGCTCGGGCAACCCAGCCGCACGCGCCGCCGCGTCCATGACCTCCGGCCGGGACCCCATCACCTCGCAGAGCCCACGGTCATCGGCCTGGATCTGGGCGGAGAAGCGGATGAAGTCCGAGATGCCCTCCCACGGGTTCTCCACCTCGAGGCCCTCACGCGCCTTCTGAGCGAGTCGCTCGAAGCGCTCGGCGACGAGGGCGGCGATCAGCTCGTCCTTGGTAGGGAAGTGCCGGTAGACCGTTCCCACTCCAACCTTTGCGGCCTTCGCGACGTCGGGCATCTGGGCGTCGAGGCCCTGGTCGGCGAACAGCTTCTTGGCAGCCGCGATGACGGCCTCCCGGTTGCGGCGGGCATCGGCCCGCAGCGTCCTCTCGACGCCAGCCAGCATCGCGGCTGACGGTGACCGCTTTTGTGTGACGGGTGTCATTGGATCTCGCTCGGTCTGCGGCGATTCTCTCGTAAAGCTCCGACGGTCGGATTGCAAACGGAATCGCAATTCCGTATACTAACCGAAACCGGAACTCAGGTTCCGAATACACCATAGCGGAACTGGACTGTCGATTTACGCGTCTCGTGTTCGTCGTAGGGGTGAAGGCACAGATGGACGACCGAAAGGAGCCAGGGAAGTGACAACCGCACAGCAATACCTAGAACGCCGTTGGACAGCGCTGATCCTGCTCTGCGTGGCGCAGTTCGTCGTCGTCCTCGACGCCTCCATCGTCAACGTCGCGCTGCCCAGCATCGGCAAGGGTCTCGACTTCTCCGAGCAGAACCTCCCCTGGGTGGTCAACGCATACGTCATCGCCTTCGGCGGCTTCCTGCTGCTCGGTGGGCGTGCGGCGGACCTGCTTGGCCGGCGCCGCGTGTTCATGGCGGGCCTCCTGGTCGTCGCCGTCGCGTCGCTCCTGGCGGGATTCGCGGCCAACCAAGGACAGCTGATCGCGGCGCGTGCGGCGCAGGGCCTCGGAGCGGCGATCATCTCGCCGTCGGCGCTCTCCATCGTCGCCAACCTGTTCAGGGACGGGGCGGAGCGCAACAAGGCCCTCGGCGCCTGGGGCGCGGTCGCGGGCTCCGCGGGCGCGGCCGGGGTGCTCCTCGGCGGCATCCTCACCGACGGCCTCGGATGGGAGTGGGTGCTCTGGGTGAACGTCCCGGTGGCGCTGATCGCGCTCGCCCTGACCCCAGGCCTGATCCCTGAGAGCCGCTCCGAGTCGGCGACGCGTCACTTCGACGCCGCCGGGGCCGTCAGCGTCACGGCGGGGCTCTCTGTCCTGGCCTACGCGTTCCTCGACGCCTCAAGCGCCGGCTGGGGCTCGACGAAGATCATCAGCCTGCTCGCGCTCTCGGTGGTGCTGATCGGAGCCTTCGTGGCGATCGAGCTGCGTTCCAAGGCGCCTCTGGTTCCCTTCCGGATCTTCCGGCTGCGGACGCTGACCGGCGCCAACGTGGTCGGGCTCCTGCTCGGCGCGTCGCTGTTCTCGATGTTCTTCTTCATCTCGCTGTACATGCAGCAGGTACTCGGCTACAGCCCGATCCACGCCGGGCTCTCCTACCTGCCGTTGGCGGTGACGATCATCGTCGCGGCCGGTCTCGGCGGTCAGCTCGTGACACGGTTCGGCTTCAAGCCGATCCTCGCGGCGGGCATGCTGTTCGTCGCGGTCGGCCTCGTGTGGTTCAGCCAAGTGTCCGTCGGCGGCGGCTTCACGACGGACATCCTCGGCCCCTCGCTGCTCGCGGCGATCGGCCTCGGATTCGGCTTCGTCACCTCCACGATCGCGGCCGTCTCCGGGGTCGAGGGGCAAGAGCAGGGCCTGGCCAGCGGGCTCATCAACACGTCGCAGCAGATCGGCGGGGCTCTCGGCCTGGCGGTGCTTTCGACGATCGCCACCTCGCGAACCGATCACCTGATGGCGAGCGGCACGTCGTCCCTGCCAAACGCGCTCACGGAGGGATTCCAGAGCGCGTTCCTCGGCGGCGCGGCGATCGCGGCGCTCGGCTTCGTGGCGACGCTGATCCTGATCCGCAACCGCGACAGCAGGGCGCACGTTGAGATGGCGAAGGCCGAGGCGGCTCCCGCGCAGGCGTAGCGGCAGGCGAAACCTGAACCGATGCGGGGCCGGAACGGCCCCGCCTCCGACCGCGGGCGCTTTTGGGTCTGCCGACTGGTTCGCGTCGACCGGCTAGCGGAAGCCCCGGCGCGCGATCGTGCTGCGGATCACCGAGACGATGAACTTGATGCCGACCGCTAGGTAGGCGGCGAGGTCGACGAGGGGCCGCTCGCCCGAGTAGCAGTTGCGGTAGAAGCGGCCCAGCGAGCGATGGAAGGCGACGTTGTGGCGCAGGCTGCGGTACCGCCCCTTCCGCCTGGCCTCCACGGTCGCGCCGCCCTTGACGTGAGTGATGGCGACGGTCCCCTCGTACCAGACTCTCCACCCCCTCTGCTTGGCCCGGTAGCACCAGTCGAGGTCCTCGAGCCCCGGCGTCGGGTAGTTCTCGTCGAGGAGCCCGACCTCCTCGATCGCCTCGCGGCGCATGAGCATGAAGGCGCCGTTCACCGAGTCGACCTCGCCCGAGCCGTCCTCCGGCACGTCGGGCGCCGTGTACTGGGCGAGGCGCGGGTTCGAGCCGAACCTCCGCGCGAGGCCGGTGAAGTGCGCCACCGCCGCGAGCGGGGTCGGGAACGACCGCTTCGCGGCGTGGTCGAAGGTTCCGTCGCGAAGCACAAGCCGGCAGCCCGCGGCGGCGACGCGGGGGCGCTCCTGGATAACCTCGACCATCCGGTCGAGCGCCCCCTCGGTGAGCACCGTGTCCGGGTTCAGGAGCAGCGCCAGCGGCGCCGAGGTTCGAACCAGCCAGTGGTTGTTGGCGTACGGGAAGCCCCGGTCGCGCGGCAGGACGACGAGCTCGACGTCCGGGAACTCGCTCCGGATCATCTCGTCCGTGCCGTCGCCCGACGCGTTGTCGGTTAGATAGATGCGGAACGTGCCGCTGGTCAGCGGGTAGCGCCGCAGCGAGTGCAGGCAGTCGCGCAGGAGCTCGCGCGCGCCCGAGGACGTCACGATGATGATGTCGAGCAGTGGCTCCGGCAATCCGGCGGGTATTGTGGCGAGCCGCTCGCTGGCGCGATCACGCATGGCAGGCTTCTCCAGACTCGACACCCGGCTCGACGGACCCGTCCTCGTCCGGCCGACCGTGTTCCGGGACGAGCGCGGATTCTTCAGCGAGACCTACCGGCGAAGCGCCTACTCGGAGGTCGGGATCCCAGACGAGTTCGTGCAGCACAACCACTCGCGGTCCGGGCGCGGGGTGGTCAGGGGGATGCACTTCCAGGTCGGCGACGGGATGGCGAAGCTCGTCCGCTGCGGGCTCGGCGCGATCCTCGACGTGGTGGTGGACCTGCGGCGCGGCTCACCGACGTTCGGCGAGTGGGAGGGGTTCAGGCTCGATGACGAGAACCTCCACAGCCTCTACTGCCCGATCGGCTTCGCCCACGGGTTCTGCGTGCTGAGCGACTCGGCGGACGTGCTCTATCTCTGCTCGTCGTACTACAGCGACGACACCGAGCGCGGGATCGCCTACGACGACCCGGACGTCGGGATCGAGTGGCCCGCCGACATCGAGCTGGTCCCGTCCGAGCGCGACGCGAACGCTCCACGCCTGCGGGAGGTCGAGGCCGAGCTGCCCTTCGTCTACGAAGCGGCGCCCTGAGCCGAGCCGGCGCCGACGAGCTCGGCCTGCCGCAGATAGTCGCCCAGCGCGTCGCGCCATTCGCGCATAGCGGGCAACCCGAGTGAGTCGGCACGCGGTCGCGCGAGCACGCCGTTCAAAGGGCGGTCGGCGCCGCCCGGCGGGCGCGATGTCTCGATCGGCTCGATCCGCGCCTCGATACCGGCCAGCTCCATGATGGCCACGGTGAACTCGTACCAGGAGCACTCGCCCGAGTTGGTCAGGTGCACGACGCCCCCGGACTCTGCCTCGACGGCCTCGATCAGGACACCGGCGAGGTCGGCGGTGAAGGTGGGGCTCAAACGCTGGTCGGCGACCATCCTGATCTCGCCCCGCTCCCGGGTCCGCGCGGTCATCCGGGTGACGAAGTTCCCGCCCTTCGACGCGCTGCCCCGCAGCCCGTAGAGGCCCGCTGTTCGCACCACCAGCGCGCCCGGGCAGTGGGCCAGCGCTGCGTGCTCGCCGGCGAGCTTGGAGATCGCGTAGGCGCTGCGCGGCCGCGGAAGGTCATTCTCGGCGTAGGGCTCGGCGCGCGAGCCGTCGAACACGTAGTTCGTGCTCAGGTGGACCAGCCGGGCTCCGGTGGCGGCGCACCGCTCAGCCAATCGTTTGACAGCGCGGGCGTTTACCCCGAAGGCGGTGTCCTCGTTCCG
>JBKPFQ010000117.1:0-4868 GCA_046728915.1 Actinomycetota bacterium
TGTCCCGGTCATCGGGGCAGGTTACCCACGTGTTACTCACCCGTTCGCGGCTTTGCCCCAGGCCGAAGCCTGGTTCGTCGCTCCACTTGCATGTGTTAGGCACGCCGCCAGCGTTCGTCCTGAGCCAGGATCAAACTCTCCATGAAAAGTGACTCGAGGGTTTCAATCCGGCATCCCGGTCAGGGAACGCCGGCTCCTCTGTCTCAGAGAGTTGTCATGCCTGACTTGGCCGCCGAGTACACAAGCCGGCGGCCGGACATGACAGGGTTGATAGCCCGTCGCCCGCGGCAAAGCCGCGACGACGGGTCGGACGTGGTCACGAGCCTCGGAACGAATCCCTCGGCTCGCGCGCTGCTCAGTTTTCAAGGACCACTCCGCGCATGCGCGGAGGGTCTCTCCGAGCACGCACGAACCGCCTCAAGGGCGACCACCCAGTATATCGGCGGATTGGTGCCCGATCCAGTGCCGAGCACGCCTGCTGCCCCGGGGGACCCGGGAGTCTAGCGGCGCTGTCAAGGGATCTTGAGCGGGGCGGGCGCCGCGACGCGCCCCGCGCTCCCTACGGGCTCCCGGCCAATACCCGCACGAATCGCCGCTTGCCCACCTGCAGGACCTTCCCGTCCAAATCCGCCATCGGCACGTCGAGCCGGCCCCCGTCGATCGCCTCCCCGTCCACCTTGACGCCCCCCTGGCTGAGCAGTCGGCGGGCCTCGCTCGTGCTCACGTCGAAGGCGTCGGCAATCAGCGCCGGCAGGTGCACCTCCCCGTCCTCCCCCGGTTCGGCCCGCACGGCCGGGACGTTCTCCGGCACCTCGTGGCGCACGTGCACGCGGTCGAAGCGCCCCTCCGCCTCCGCGGCGGCAGCGTCGCCGTGAAACCGCGCCACGAGCCGCCGCGCCAGCTCCCGCTTCGCCTCCCCCGGGTGCCGATCCGTGTCCAGCGGCTCATAGAGAAGCAACCGGTAGTACTCCCCCATCACGTCGTCGGGGATGCTCATCAGCTTTCCGAACATCTCCTCAGGCGGGTCCGTAACCCCGACGTAGTTCCCGAGGGACTTGCTCATGCGCCGCACCCCGTCGGTGCCGGGCAGTATCGGCATGGTCAGGATCGACTGGGGCGGCACCCCAAGCGACTCCTGGACGTCGCGCCCGAACAGCAGGTTGAACTTCTGGTCGGTCCCACCCACCTCCACGTCGGCCTCCACGGCGACGGAGTCATATCCCTGGAGCACCGGATAGAGGAGCTCGAGGATCGAAATCGGCTCGGAGGCCTCCATCCGCCGGCTGAACTCCTCCCGCTCCAGAAGCCTCGCCACCGTGAAGCGGCGCACCAGCCGGAACAACTCGTCGCTCGACATAACCAGCCATTCGCCGTTTCGGCGCACCTCCGTTCGCTCCGGATCGAGCACGGTGAACGCCTGGTCCTGAAACGTCCGCGCGTGGTTATCGATCTCCTCGTCGGTGAGCACGGGGCGCTCGATCGCCCGGCCGCTCGGGTCTCCCACGCGCGCCGTGTAGTCGCCGATGATCAGCACGACCAGATGTCCGGCGTCCTGAAACTGGCGCAGCTTGTTCAAGACCACCACGTGACCGAGGTGGATATCGGGCGCGGTGGGATCGATCCCGAGCTTGACCCGCAGCGGCCGATCGCCGGCCAGCTGGTCCGCCAGCACGCCCTCCGGCAGGGCCTCGACCGCCCTCTCGAGAAGGGCCGAAACGTCCCCTGGAACCCGTGGCTGCGTCACCGGGCCAATGCTAGACTGACCCGCTCGCTCGGCGGACCTGCTTCCCCGCCCTTTTCTTCGGTGATCGTTGACCGGCGGACTCGCATCCGCCCCGTTTGCTCGCCGCCGAGAGCTCCCAGACATGAGCACGATGCAACCGAGAGCGCATGGCCAGGATTAAGCCCCCCGGAGGCCGTCTCAAGATCCCGTCACGCGGTAAGGCCGCTCGTCCCCCCCGGCCGAGGACCGGGCGGCCCCCCGACGGCGACGCCACGCGCGTGGGGGCGCCCGCCGGCGCGAACGGCGCGAACGGCGGCGGATCCAACGGCGGTGGGCCGACCCGGCCGGTCTCGACCGTGCCTCCAAGGCCGCCGGGTCCCACGCCCCGGCGGCGCCGGCCGAAGCTGAGGAAGCTCCGCATCGCGCTCGTCTTCTTCGGGCTTTCGATCCTCGCGTTCATCTCGTGGATCTTCGGGATCATGATGGCCGTCGCGAGCGACCTCCCGCAGCTCGAGGACCGCGCGCAGTTCGCGAACGCCGAGAACTCCGTCGTCCTGGACATCAACGGCAACAAGATCGCCACCCTCACCAACAACCAGGGCCGAATCCTGATCGGCTCCGCGGATATCGCCCCGGCGATGAAGGAAGCGACCGTGGCGATCGAGGACCAGCGCTTCTACGAGCACCGCGGCGTCGACTTCGAGGGGATCGGACGCGCGGTCGTCCAAGACGTTCTGCACACCGGCACCGAGCAGGGCGCGTCCACGATCACCGAGCAGTTCGTCAAGAACGCGCTGCGCGCCCAGGGCAGCCGGACCGTCTTCCAGAAGCTCCGGGAGGCCGCCCTCGCCTATCAGCTCGAGCGCCATTGGGACAAGGACAAGATCCTCACCCAGTACCTCAACGAGATCTACTTCGGCAACGGCGCGTACGGGATCGAGGCAGCCGCCAAGACCTACTTCGGCTACAACCACCCCGGTTGCGGAAGCCCCGACGACCGTTGCGCGTCGGACTTGCTGCCGTGGGAGGCCGCGATGCTGGCCGGGATCATCTCGAGCCCGAGCGCCTATGACCCGGCGGTCAATCCGTCCGCCGCGCTGGCGCGCCGCAACCTGGTCCTCTCCAACATGGTCTCCCAGGGCGACATCACCCAGGAGGAGTACGAGCAGTACATCAAGGAGCCGGTGCCGAAGCCAAGCCAGATCCATACCACGACCGACGACTCCTTGGCCCCCTACTTCACCAGCTGGCTCCGCCAGCAGCTGGTCGACAAGTACGGCTCGGGCGAGGCATTCGGCGGCGGCCTGCAGGTGTACTCGACGCTCGACCTGCCGTTCCAGCGGGAGGTCTCGAGGATCGCGTACGAGCGGACGGCCGGTGTCGGCCTGGACTCGGCCGTCGTGGTCCTCGACAACGAGACCGCAGGCGTCCGCGCGCTGGTGGGCGGCACCGACTACGCCAAGAGGCCGTTCAATCTCGCCACCCAGGGGTACCGCCAGCCTGGCTCCTCCTTCAAGCCGTTCACGCTCGTTACCGCGCTCGAGCAGGGCCGCTCTCCCGACGAGGTGTTCACCTCGGCCCCACAGCACCTCCCCTACAAGGCCGAGGTGCCGGCGAAGGACGGCGGCACGAGGGTGCTACCCGAGGTCTTCGACGTGAGCAACTACGAGGACGAGTACCAGGGAAGCGCGTCCCTCGCGACGGCGACCACTTACTCCGACAACTCCGTGTACTCCCAGCTGGGGATGTCCCTGGACGGCGGCATCAAGAGCATCGCGGACACCGCACACAAGATGGGCATCCAGACCGACCTCTCCACGTCGAAGGCGAAGTTCTCGGTCGGGGACAGCCCGTTCGAGCCGTACAACCCGGCATTGATCCTCGGCGGTCTCGAGTACGGCGTCACCCCGCTGGAGATGGCGCACGCCTACGAGACGCTCGCCCACGACGGTCAGATCGTGAGCGGGACGATGGCGGACTCCCCGGAGGGCCCCATCGGGATCCAGCGGGTGGACGACGAGGACGGCAACCCGGTCGAGACGAACAACGGCGACCCCGGTCAGGACCGCGTCGAGACCAAGCAGGTCATCTCCCCCACCGTCGCAGCCACCGCCCGCACGATGCTCCACAGCGTCGTCACATCGGGAACCGGCACTACCGCGAACACGGGCGACCCGTACCTGTTCGGTAAGACCGGTACCACGGAGAACAACGGCGATGCCTGGTTCGTCGGCGCCAACCAGGACGTGACCATCGCGGTGTGGGTGGGCCACGCCGACTCGGTCAGGCCGATGGAGACGGAGTACGGTGGTGCGCCCGTCGACGGAGGCACGATCCCCGCACTGATCTTCCACGACGTCCTGAACGAGTACGAGTCGTTGAAGAACACCGCCGGGCCCAACAACCACGCCATCCCACCGGAGAGCACGACGACAACGACGACGTCCTCCGTGCCGACCACCACGACCACCACCCCGACCACCACGGCCGCCGTCGCGCCGACAACCACGACCACGGCGGCCGCGGCCCCGGTCACCGACTCTACGGACACCTCGTCCTCCAGCTCGGCCGCCGCACCGGCACCGAGCGATTCGTCCACGTCGTCAAGCACCAGCAGCGGCACCAGCAGCAGCAGCAGCACGGACACCGGCGGGTCGACTGCGGTCAGCTCGGGCGGCACCGGCGGCTAGCGGAATCCAGGCGCCGACGCGGTCGCCGGTTCACGTCACCGCAGGGGTCGCGACAGGTACCGGCTCCCCAGGGCGCAGAACCGCCACGGCAGCTCGGCCGCACGCGTGATCCCGATCCGGGGACCGGTTCGCACCTCGACCCCCGACCATTCCTCGTCCCTGCCGCCCACCTCGAACGGCGGCTCGGTGAGCGACGCACCGTTCAGCTCCAAGCCGATGCCGAGGGCCTCGGTCAGCTTTCCCGGACCGGAGCACAGATCTCGAAGTTCCCCTCGGCCGCGGCGCCGGCGCATGAGGTCGATCCCCCAGCGCGGCTCGAGCGCCCGGATCAGGACCGCCGCTGCGTCGCCCTCGGGCTCGCAGACGAAGTTCAGGCATGAGTGGATGCCGTACGACAGGTACACGTAGGCGCGACCCGGCGGCCCGAAGAGCGTGGCGGTCCGCGGCGTCAGTCC
>JBKPFQ010000118.1:0-5338 GCA_046728915.1 Actinomycetota bacterium
GATCACGACCGCGCACCCGGCGAACAGCGCCGGGATGGCGTCGTCCAATGCGAGAAGAAGGGGGAAGTTCCACGGAGTGATCACGCCCACCACCGGATAGGGGCGGTAGAGGATGCGGAGGCGCTTGACCCTCAGGGGGAGGATGTTGGGAGTCGGCGTCTCATCGGCAAGGAACTCCTCGCCGTGCTGGGAGTAGTAGTTGATCGCTGCGCTGACGAGGGGCGCCTCGGCCTCCGCCTCGGCTCGCACCTTCCCAGTCTCCTCCTGCATGACGTCGGCGAGCCGGGGCTCGTTGTCGATCAGCCAGTCCCGCAGTCGCTCGAGCCACCTGCGCCTGCCGGCGAAACCGATCGACTCCCACTCAGGCTGGGCGGCGCGGACCCTTCCGACGACCTCCGCGACGCGTTCCGGCGGGTCGATCGGGACCGATCGGATCAGCGTGCCGTCAGCCGGACGGTGGACCTCGATCGTCGCGCCCTCGGCCGAGGCGCCGTTGCCCGATGCGGACGGGGCGCTCTGGGTCGCTGAAGCGCTCTCCATCGCGACGGGACTCTACTCCCACCGTGCCGGATGAGCCGACTACTTGCTGAGAAGCCTGTAGACCGGGCCGTCGAGCGAGGTCACGTAAACATGGTTCTGGGAGTCGGTACCGAACGAGCTCGGCTGGTCGATGTGTATCCCGACCGCGCGGTCGCCTCGCGCGGGGCGACGATGCGGGACGAAGCTCCGCAGCTGGCCGCGGTAGAAGTCGGCGTAGAGGTAGCGACCGCGCAGGCTCGCCAGCTCAGGGTCGCGAACCACCACGCCGCCCGTGACCGCGCAGGCGCCGCCGCAGTTCGCGGCCGAGTGCGAGTACTCGAAGATCGGCGGCCTGTACTTGTGCTTCGGGCGGGGCGCCTCGTTGTCGCCCGGGTAATTGAACCGGTGGTCGCCCTCGAAGTGGTCCCAGCCGAAGTTCGCGCCGCGGAGCCGCTTGCGAGAGGCGTAGTCGACCTCCTCCCAGTTGCCCTGCCCGACGTCGCCGATCAGGATGCGGCCCGCCTCGAAGGAGAAGCGGTAGGGGTTCCGCAGGCCAAGGGCGAGGATCTCGTTGCGACCGGGTCCGCCGACGTAAGGGTTGCTCCGCGGCACGCTGTAGGGCCTCTTGCCCGGAGCATGCGGATCGATGCGCAGGAGCTTGCCCAGCAGCACATTGCGGTTCTGGGCGTTCTCGGGCGGATCCCCGGCGAAGCCGCCGTCCCCCGTGGCGAGGTAGAGGTCCCCGCCCGGCCCGAACGCGAGCGTCCCGCCGTTGTGGTTCGAGGCGTCCGGATGGGGAATCACGATCACCCGGCGTCGCGATGCGCGTCGCGCCTTGGAGTTGGACTTGGCTCTGAAACGGTCCACCTCGATGTTGCCGTCGCGATTGGTGTAGTAGACGTAGAGAAGTCCGTTGCGCTGATACCGGGGGTCGAACGCCAGGGACAGGAGCCCACGCTCGCCGCTGGTCGAGACCCGGCCGTGGATGTCGAGGAATGACCCGTTGCCGCGGTGGCCGTTCTTGACCGCGACGATCCTGCCCGCGCGCTCGACCACGTAGACGAAGCTCGAGACGCCGGGGGCGTGCGTGAGATAGACGGGGGAGTCGAAGCTGCCGATCTGGTGCTTGGCGATTACGCCGCGGCCACTCCGGGCCTGCTGTCCGGAGGACTTCCCGGATTCCCAGGGCGAGGCGGCGGCGGCCGCCAGGACGATCAAGCCGCCTGCGAGCGCGGCGAGGAGCGCGGCGGCACCAGTCCGGGCCTGGATCGCATTGGAGATTGCGCCGCGCACGGGTCCCGGAGGCTCAGGGCCGCTGGATCACCTGATACACGCGGCCGTTCCCGCCCGAGGCGACATAGAGCTGGCCGGAGAGCCCGACGCCGAACGACGTCGGGTTTGCGACGCGCAGGCCCGTGCTCCGATCGCCCGTCGCCCCGGAGGTGCTCGGGCGCAGGCTGCGGATGTCGCCGTTGCAGTTGTCGCTGTAGACGTAGCGGCCGTTCAGCAGGCTGAGCGCCGGCGAGTAAACGACGTAGCCGCCGATGATCGCGCAGTCCAGCGTGTGATCGTGAACCAGGATCGGGAAGATCGGCGGGCGGTGGTTCGGGTTCGGGTCCGGCCGGCTCGGGTCGAAGAGCTGCCTGCCCTCCCATGTCGGCCACCCGAAGTAGGAGCCTCTTGCGCGGGCGCGGGTGACGTAGTCGATGTCCTCCCAGGCTCCCTGCCCCACGTCGCCGATCGCGAGGTTCCCGTTCGCGGAGTCGAACGAGAAGCGCCACGGGTTCCGCAGGCCGTACGAATAGATCTCGTCGCGCCCTGGGCGCCCGACGTAGGGATTGCCCGGCGGCACCGTGTACGGCGCGCTACCGTGCTTGTGGGGATTGATCCGCAGGATCTTCCCCAGCAGCACGTTCAGGTGGCGCGCGTTGTCGTGGTTGTCGCCGCCGCCTCCGCCATCGCCCGTCGAGATGTAGAGGAGTCCATCGGGGCCGAACTGAAGCTGCCCGCCGTTGTGGTTCGACTCGCCGGGATGGGGGATCACGAGCACGGTCCGCCTCGAGTAGCCGTTGGCGGTCCTGTTCGACGGTGCGTGGAACTCGTCCACCTCCAGATTCCCCTGCGCGTTCGTGTAGTCGACGTAGAAGATGTGGTTGACCTGGTAGTGCGGGTCGAAGGCCATCGAGAGCAGACCCCGCTCGCCGCAACAGGAGACCCGGCCGCTGATGTTCAGGAACGGCTGGGACCGGACCGTGCCGTGGTCGATCACCCGGATCTGCCCGCCCTGCCGCGCCACGTAGAGGAATCCGGAGGCGCCTGGAGCGCCGGTGACGAAGATCGGCGCGTCGAAGGTTCCGATGGATCGCAGCGCCAGGCTGGGTGAACCGCCCGATGCGCGACCGCCGAGCAACAGGGCGTAAACCGCGACCGTCACCGCCAACGTCCCGCCGGCAACGGCGACCATCGGCGTCGATCACGCCTCACTCCCACCATTCTCATTCAGGGTACCGGCGCCCACGCCGCTCGGTTCACTCTCCGGATCCCGGTCAGTCCGAACCGACGAGGCGGTAAACGGGCCCGTCCAGGGAGGTCGCGTAGATGTGGCCCGCGTCGTCCTGGCCGAACGAGCTCAGCGAGGGAACCTCGACGCCGAGCGCGCGATCGTCGGTGGCGCGCCGGCCCGGCACCGCGGGGAAGCTGCGCAGCTCGCCGGCGCAGTAGTCCCCGTACAGGTAGCGCCCGTAGAGGGAGGGCATCGTGCGATCGCGCACCACGTATCCGCCGGTCACCGAGCAGCCGTCGTCGTGGCTGTAGACGACCAGCGGCGGGACGGCGTCGGGGGCAGTTTGGTCATCGTTGAAGCGCGCGAATCCCTCGTAGGCCGACCAGCCAAAGTTCGCTCCCCGCCCGGCGCCGCGGGGGAGGAGATCGATCTCCTCGAACTCGTTCTGGCCGACGTCCCCGATCGACAGCGCCTCGGTGAGGCGGTCGAACGAGAAGCGCCACGGGTTCCTGAGCCCATAGGCGTAGATCTCGGGCCGGGCGCCGGGACGACCCGTGAACGGGTTCGACTCGGGGACGGAATAGGGGCGGCCGTCGCTGGGGCGCGGGTCGATTCGCAGGATCTTGCCGAGCAGCGTCCCGAGGTCCTGGCCGTTGCGATTGGGGTCCCCCTCGGATCCACCGTCGCCAAGGCCGACGTAGAGGAGGTCGTCGGGACCGAACAGGACGAGCCCGCCGTTGTGGTTGGGGAAGGGCTGGGGCACGCGCAGCACCACCCGCGCGCTCTTCGGGTCCGCCGTCAGCGGATTGGAGCTCGAGCGCCGGTACTCGACTACACGGGTGTCGCCGGCGCGATTCGTGTAGTCGACGTACACGAGGCCCGACCGCGGATAGTCCGGTGCGAAGGCGATCGACAGGAGGCCCTGCTCCCCGCAGCACGAGACGCGGTCGCTCAGATCGAGAAACGGGGTCTCCTCGGGACTGCCGTTGGTCAGCACCCGCACGCGCCCGGTCTGCTCGACCACGAACAGGTGGTCAGGATCGCCGGGGGCCTGCGTCACGTAGAGGGGCTGGTCGTAGTCGCCCAGCTTCTCCAGGCGGACGCCGCCGGCGCCCTCGCCGACCGGCTGCTCTGCGGGCTGCGTCGTGGCGCCGGCTGGCGGGTTTCCGGGTTGCGAGCCCGTGGTCGAAGGCGATCCCCCGCCGCAGCCCGCCAGCGCGACCATGGCAGCCAGCAGCGCGGCCGCAGCTCTAGCTATCGCTTCCCCTGCGATCCCGTTTGGGGCTTGGGACCGCAATCGGTGACCACCTTGCCCCCTCCGGTAACGCACGTCTGGGGAGGCTTGGCCGAGATGGTGACGACGAACTCGCCCTTCACCGGACTGCCATCGGGGGTGACCGCCTTCGCCTTGCCCGTGAGCGACGCCGACACCTCGTAGTGGATCGTGTACGTGCCCGGCCGCACCGGGGTCACGCGCCAGGCGATGTCCTTGCCCTCGTTCGGCTTCACCGGGCCGAACTGGAACGTGTCGGTCTGAGCCGCGGAGGCTCCCGCGGTTGGCGCCTTCTCGAGGTCGGAGAGGGCGTACTTGGCCGTGATGAGCTTGGGGTAGTCCTGCTCGAGGATCCATACCGGCCGGAACGGGCTCGCCAGGTTCGGTTCGTCCACCCTGATGTTGAACGATCCCTGACCGGAGCCCGTCGAGGTGGCGGGCGACTTCAGGTTTCGCTGGCCCTCCGCCACGGTGTTGATCGTCACCGTGAGATTCGGGACGGTCTCGTCACCCGCGTTCTGGATCTCGAGCTCGAGGTCGCTCGTCTCCGCGAGCTTCTGGTGGTTCGGGAACTTCACCTTCGCCACCTGGACCTCGAAGTTGCCCGACGGCTCGGTCACGTCCTGGCGCTGACCGCCCCCGCAGGCGGCAATGCCCACTCCCAGCGCCACTGTGGCGATCCCGGTTGCGATCCTTGCTCCCGGACCCCGGAGTCGCAGCCTTCCGGCGTTTGTGCCGCTCTCCCCCAAGGCGCGGGGGAACATACCACCTGCTAGGCGCCGCCCTTCCAGTCGGAACTGGCCGCCCAGCCAGGCGGGTTAAGGGTGGCGGTTACAGGTTCCATGGATTACATTTGTCGAGTCGCCGGCACGCGTCGGGGCACCGAGGAGAGATGGTCCGAACCGTCGCAGACAGGGCGTTCCTACCCGCCAAGAGCCTGTTCGAGCAGGTGGGGAACATGATGATCCTCACCGGCAAGACGATCACCGCTGCGATCCGGCCGCCCTACCCCTACGGCGGCGAGTTCATCTCCCAGTTCATCT
>JBKPFQ010000119.1:0-8684 GCA_046728915.1 Actinomycetota bacterium
AACCGGAGGGGCGGTGTCGAACACCGTCCCGGGGGCGAATCGAACACACGCGTTCGTAGCGCCGCTCTTCGGCGCGAGCCCGACAGCTAACCCCGTAGGCCCGACAAGGAGAGCGATTTGAGGGCCCGTCCCAGCGTGCCACGGAGGCGTGGACGTACAGCGACAGTCGCGCCCGCCGCGGTCGCCTGCGCCTGCCTGTCCATCGGCGCCGGACTCGCCTCCGCCTCAGGCGGCGGGATTACCGCGAGCGACCCGCCTGAGCTCACCGACGCCGTCTGCGTGTCCACGTGCGGCGGGATCCATGAGGCGACGACCGATTCGACCGTGCAGCTCACCGGCCGCCACCTGAGCGGCGTCCGCAAGGTCCTGTTCAAGTCCGAGGACGGCGGGAGGCTCAAGGTCAGCCCTTCCTCGACCAGGAGCCGCAGCGTCGACGCGGAGATCCCGCCCGGCGCGGCGACCGGTCGCCCGAAGGTCGTCGACGCCTATGACAACACGGCCACCTCGCCGACCTCGATCAAGGTCGTGCCGCCGGCTCAGATTCCCGACACGGGCGCGTTCGAGCTCAAGGAGCTCACCGCGAAGCCCCGGAAGGCGTACTTCTACGGCGAGAAGAAGCCGAAGGTGACGTACATGTTCACCAACACCGAGCCCACGGACATCCGCATCGACGTCATCGACCGCAATACGGACGAGGTCGTCGACTCCATCACGAAGCGGGCGCAGGAGCCGAACACGGAGCACACGGCCCGTTGGAACGGGCGGGTCGAGGGTTCCAAGCGCTCGGTCGAGAAGGGCGACTACAGGTTCCGCGTCGGGCCCGCAACCGGCGGCAAGCTCGAATCCTCCGAGACCGCCGGCTTCAGGTACTACCCCTTCAAGTTCCCGGTGCGCGGCCCGCATTCCTATGGCGACGGCGTCGGCGCGCCGCGCGTGGGCCACACGCACCAGGGACAGGACGTATTGGCGGCCTGCGGCACCCCGCTCCAGGCAGCCCGCGGTGGCCGGGTGCAGTACCGCGCGTACCAGTCCGCGGCCGGCAACTACATCGTCATCGACGGCAAGGGCACCGGCCACGACTACGCGTACATGCACCTGAAGAAGCCATCGCGGCTCGACGAGGGCGAAAAGGTGAAGACCGGCGAGAAGATCGGCGTGGTCGGCGCCACCGGCGACGCGACCGGCTGCCACCTGCATTTCGAGGAATGGTCGTCACCCGGCTGGTATGAGGGCGGGAGCTTCATGAAGGCGGTCACGAGACACCTCAAGAAGTGGGACTCCTGGAGCTGACCGGCACCCTCCGGCGCAGCCCCGGCACCCACCCGATCGACCTCACCCCACACCGCCT
The DNA here is from genome assembly GCA_046728915.1 of Actinomycetota bacterium. GTDB lineage: Bacteria > Actinomycetota > Thermoleophilia > Solirubrobacterales > 70-9 > AC-56. The sequence continues at coordinate 1,349 of JBKPFQ010000119.1, forward strand.
GGCGGCCGCCCTCACCGGCCTCGCCCTCTCCGCGGCGGTGATCCCGGCCGCGCCCGCGTCCGCCGCCACCCCGCGGCCAGCCGACATGCGCTGCATCGACGGCTGCGCGGGGCGGCAGACGGCCGCGGTGGACTCGACCGTCAGGATCACCGGAGACGCGCTGCAGCGCGTGGTCGAGGTCGGCTTTCGCGGCCCCTCGCGATGGGTCTCGGCGAAGCCGATCGTCGCCGGACGTCATCGCCTGGCGGTGAGGGTGCCGCCCCGCGCGAGCAGCGGGCAGCCGCGGGTCGTCGACGACCAAGGCGATGCGGTCAGGGTCAGGAGGCTCTTACGCGTGGTGGCCGCGGGACGGCTGCCGGATCGCGGGAGCTTCGACCTCATCGACTCGAGGCTTCGGCCTCACGAGACCTTCGTGGACGCCGGGCGGAGCATCAGGCTCCGATATCGCTTTCGCGCCTTCGGTTCGACCAAGGTCAGGCTCAAGCTGGTTCACGGCGGCCGCGTCCTTCGCAGGTGGATCGAGGAGGGTCAGCTGCCCTACACCGCACATCGGCTGCTGTGGAGGGGCACCCTCCCGGGCCACGGCGTCGCGCCGCCGGGGCACTACCGGTTCAAGATCAAGGCCCCCGGTCGAAAGCCGGAGCTCACGCCGGGGTTCCGGCTGTTGAGCGGCAAGTTCCCCGTTCGGGGTCCTCACGGCTACGGCGGGCCCGTGCAGCGCTTCGGCGCGCCGCGGAGCGGCGGCCGGGTTCACCAGGGCCAAGACGTGTTCTCTCCCTGCGGGACGCGGGTCGTCGCCGCGCGCGGCGGCCGCGTGCAGGCGCGCGGATCGGACCCGGTCCTCTACGGGAACTGGATCGTCATCGACGCCAGCGGCACCCGAACCGACTACCGCTATGCCCACTTTCTTCATCCGGCAAGCGTGCGCGAGGGCGAACGCGTGCGGACCGGCGATGAGGTCGGGCGAATCGGCAGGACCGGAAACGCGCGCTCGGTCGGGTGCATGCTCCACTTCGAGGTCTGGCCCCACGGGTGGAACCGGGGCGCGCCCGTGGATCCGCTGCCCATCCTGAAGCGCTGGGACGGCTGGAGCTAGCAGCCGGAATCGTCGTGAGCGTGCCCGCCTTGGTGCTACGTTGCCTCGCCATGCCCGGTCGGTCTGCGTGCGGCTGGCGATGACCTCCCGCGTGGACACGCGGGCTGAGCCGAGCGAGGCGGCGCCCCCGGAGGTCGACCCGGTCGACATCCAGCTCTCGTACCAGGCGACGGACCGGCCCACCGGCGACCTCCGTCACCACGTCGCCCGCGGAACGATCATCAACGCGCTGTTTCGAGTCGGCCTCGCCGGGCTGCTGCTGCTTCAGCGGCTGATCGTCGCCGCGTTCCTCACCGCCGCCGAGTTCGGGCTCTGGGGGCTCGTGTTCGTGGCCTTGATGACAGTCATGTTCATCAAGAACGCCGGCATCGGCGACAAGTTCGTCCAGCAGTCGGAGAGCGACCAGGAGGTCGCGTTCCAGAAGGCGTTCACGATCGAGCTGATGATCACGGGCATCATGGTCGTGGTCGGCGCGCTGGCCATGCCCGTGTTCGCGCTCGTGTACGGGAGGACGGACATCATCGTCCCCGGGATCGTCCTGTGTCTGGCCGTGCTCGGCAACAGCCTCCAAGCCCCCACCTGGATCTACTACCGCAACATGGACTTCCTGCGGCAGCGGATCCTGGAGTCGGTACAGCCGGTCGTCATGTTCATCGTCGCGGTGACGCTGGCGATCTCGGGCGCCGGCTACTGGAGCCTGATCCTCGGCGCACTGATCGGAGCATGGACCGGCGGCCTCGTCGCCCTTCGGGCATGCCCCTACCGCATCCGCCTGCGCGTCCACGTGGGCGCCATCAGGGACTACTTCCACTTCTCGTGGCCGCTCGTCACGGCGAGTGCAGGAGTGATCGTGGTGGTGCAGGGCTCGATGCTCGTGGGGAGCCACACGGTCGGCCTGGCCGGGGTGGGCGCGATCGGCCTCGGCGCCGCGATCATCCAGTTCGCCGACGGCGTCGATGCGATCGTGACCCAGGCGCTCTACCCGGCGGTGTGCGCGGTGCGCCACCGCACCGAGCTGCTGTTCGAGGCCTTCGTCAAGTCGAACCGCCTCGCGCTGATGTGGGGGGTGCCGTTCGGCCTGGGATTGACCCTGTTCGCCTCCGACCTGGTCCATTTCGTGATCGGGGACCGCTGGGAGCCCGCGATCGTGATCCTGCAGTTGTTCGGCCTCGTCGCCGCGATCGAGCAGCTCGGGTTCAACTGGACCGCGTTCCTCCGCGCCCGCAACGAGACCCGCCCGCTGGCCGTCATCGCGCTGGCGATGGTCGCCCTGTTCGGGGCGGTGACCGTACCGCTGTTGATCGTCTCGGGCCTCGAGGGCTACGCGATCGGAATGCTCGTCATGAGCGTTGGGACGCTGATCCTTCGCAGCTACTACCTCGCGCGCCTGTTCTCGGGCTTCCAGATGGTGCGCCACACGATCCGGGCGATCGGCCCCAGCATCCCCGCCGTGGGAGTCGTGCTCCTGATGAGGCTCGTCGAGGGATCGCCTCGGTCCCTGGGTATCGCGCTGGTGGAGCTCGCCGTCTATTCGGCGGTGACCGCGGCCGCGACCTACACCTTCGAGCGTTCCCTGATCGCGGAGGTCTGGGGGTACGTCCGCTCCGCCTCCGCCAAACCGGCGCGTGCCATCGGGTAGTTAGAGCTAGCCGTATCCGAGCTCGCGAAGCTTGGACCCCATGAGCTCGTCGATCAACCGTCGCTCGTCGGCGTTCAGGTTCTCGCGCCACAGGCCAGGCTTCGCGGCCCGGGCGAACTGGCCCCGACCCCGCTCGGAAGGATCAATCCGATCAAAGTCCGTCAAGGCGACGGACTCGCGGATCCGCTGGGCATCGAGGTCCAGGTGCAGCCACTCCACGAGCGCCTCCAGGGCCCCTGCAGGATCGCGGCGGAGGTCCTCGTAGCGAAGCATCATGCGGAGCTCCGGCCGGTGCTCGTCGAAGGCCCGCTGCACGGCGGTGGTGCGGCAGAGCCACGCCTGAGCGCGGCTGTTCACGAACGAGAGCCGGTCCCGCTCGGCCGTCTCGAAGCCAGGCAACAGCTCCGCAACCCAGCCTCCCTCGGTGAACGCGTCCAGCTCAGAGTCGATCACGTCTCTGCCGTCTCGTAGCAGGAAGATGAGCCTGGACTCCGGTAGCAAGGACATCAGGATGTCCGCCCCCTGCGAGCCGATCGGCTCCTTGATCACCGCTATGGGGTCCCGGATGCCGCGGGCGAGTGCCTGATCGAGTAGCTCGGCGCGCAGCCGATCGACGATCAACTCGCGGAGCTTGGGCCTCCAAATGCGCTCGTAGTGCCTGGAGAAGAAGTAGCTCGGGAGGTCTGCCCGCGCATCGTTGACCCTCATCCGATCAACGGGCACCCGACAGGGACGGACACTCACCAAATCGAGCATCAACACCCCGACGTGCAACCCCACCGTCGGCTCATCGATCTTGATCACGCGCGGGTCGAAATCCAGCAGATTCAGCAGCCAGGTGCTCCCGCTGCGAGGTGACCCCAGAATCCACACGAGGCGCCTTTCGACCGCGCCACCGGAGCGCATCCGAAGGCGGGCCGCAAGCCCCCTGAGGCCCATCACCACTCGATTGTCACCGTGGGCTTCATGGAGATGCCGAGCGTTCCGCGTTGCCGCCTCCGGCGCCGAATCTAACAATGGTCGACGGCGCCTCGTCATGGACGTTATGCGTAAGATCGCAACGATGACGGTCGGCATGGGGGGAGGTCTCAAGCCGCCCGCCGTGCCGTCCAAGCGGTACGACCGCGAGTACTTCTTGCATCGGTGCATGGGAGCGGACGCGTGGCGCGAGTCGCAGGGAGCCGAGATCGACGCGCTCTACGCCGGGATGCTTCAGCTCGTGGGCATGCGACGAGATGACCGCGTGCTCGACATCGGGACCGGGCGGGGCGAGCTCCTGCGCGCGGCGATCGAGGGCGGCGCTGCCGAGGCCGTCGGCATCGACTACTCGGCGGCCGCCATCGAACTGACGAGGGAGACGATGGCCGCCGCCGGCATTGAGGGCCGCGCGAGAGGAATCGTCGCCGATGGCCGCAGCATGCCGGTGGAAGACGGCCGATTCGATCTCGTGACGATGCTCGACGTGGTAGAGCACCTGACCCCCCGCGAGCTGCACGAGACCCTGATCGAGGCCCGCCGCAAGCTCGTCCCGGGCGGGAGGATCTTCATCCACACAATGCCCAGCCCGTTGATCTACGAGGTCACCTACCGCCTCCAGCGCCTGCTCCCTGTGTGGCGCGTTCGAAGCTGGCCGGCGGACCCCCGAAACGAGCTCGAGCATGCGATGCACGTCAACGAGCAGCGAATCGGGACCCTCCGCCGCGCCCTTCGCGGGGCGGGCTTCGGGGACGTCCGCGCGTGGCCCGGAGCGTGGATCTACACGGACTTCCTGGAGCGGGAGCGCTCCAAGCGCCTTTATCACCGGCTGGCGCGGATCCCAGGGTTGCGGCGCTTCGGCATCGCCGACCTCTTCGCCCGAGCCGTCAACCCCGGCGCCGCCTGAGCTGCCGGCGCAGCGATCGCATGAGCTGCCGCGCCAGCCCCTCCGACCGCCGGCGCAGCCGCTCGAGCTCGATGCGGGACCAGGCGACCGCCCGGCTGGCACGGGTGCCGGGCTCCGGGCGGTAGAGCGCCAGGTTGGAGCGCCCGTACATGAGCCGGTAGGACACGAGGCGGCGGCCAGCCATTCGCCCCAGGAGCCGCCTCACCGGGAGATCGTGGTGAAACGCGGGCTCACCGGGAACCGGCTCGAGCAGGTTGACGGCGACGAGCGCGGCTCGTGACTCGAGCTCGTCGAGGAAGGCGAACGGGTCCTGGACGTGCTCGATCACATCGAAGGAATACGCCGCGTCGAACCCGTCCGGGACGTCGCCATCGACGGGATGGATGGGCGCGTCGAGGCCCCGTCGCTCCAGGCGCCACTGGAGATACCTCGTGCTGGGGTTGTCGAAGTCGGCGAACTCGACCCGGTAGCCCGACTCCAGAAGCATCAGACCGTCCGACCCGATGCCACAGCCGTAGTCCAGGATCCGCGCACCGGCCGGTACGTGGGTCAGGAGCTCCTGGAGGTACGGCACCTTCGTATCGGTCATGGCGAAGGCGGTCAGGTTGTAGAGGTAGGCGAGCGAGGTCCGGTAGAAGCGCTCCTCGTCCCGCATCTCCTGGAACTCGTCTTCGAGCTGGCGCTCGTAGTGCCAGAGCCGGGTCTCGTCGTAGTCGTCCCCGAGATATGCCCGAAGCTCCCTCTCCTCCCGTGCGGGATCGGAGCGAAACTGGGGCGCGGTGGGCATGCGGCGTCAAAATACCGGCGCCATGCCCGCGCCGGCCCCCGAGCTCAGCGTCGTCATCCCCACGATCGGCCGGCAACGGCTTCTGGGGCGCGTGCTGGACCGCCTCGCCGACCAGGACCGCGCGTCCGGGCGGTTCGAGGTCGTCGTGGTCGCGGATGCCAACGAGACGGGCGCCGCCGAGATCGCGCGCCTCGTCGAGAGCCGCCCCTACCAGGCGCGGTGCATCGCGGCGCCGCGGCCCGGCGCCTCCGCGGCGCGCCACGCCGGCATTCGCGCCGCCGCGGCGCCGGTCGTCCTCTTCCTCGACGACGACATCCTTCCCCGGCGGGCTCTCGTCGCCGAGCACCTGGCGTGGCACAGGCGGTATCCGGACGAGCGGACCGCGGTCCTCGGCCACGTCGGCTGGTCCTCGGAGCTCGAGGTGACGCCGTTCATGCGCTGGCTCGAGCAGGGGATTCAGTTCGACTACGGCAGGATCGCCGGCATCGAGGCGGGGTGGGGTCACTTCTACACCGCGAACGTGTCCGTGAAGCGCTCGCTGCTCCAACGGGCCGGCGGATTCGACGAGGAGCGCTTGCCGTTCGGCTACGAGGACCTGGATCTGGCCTACAGGCTGCGCGACCTCGGCATGCGGCTGCTCTACAACCGCGACGCGGACGCCGAGCACCTTCACGAGATGGACCTGGACTTCTGGCGGCGACGGGTGCGCCGAACCGCCGTCTCGGAGCGCCGCTTTACGGAGCTCCACCCGGACGTCCCGCCCTACTTCCATCGCCTGTACACAGGCGCGATGAGCCGCCGTCCCGCCCGCGGGCGTGGCGTCAAGCTAGCGCGCTTCGTGCCTCCCTGGATGCCGATCCTGGGGACCCGAGTTTGGGCCAGCGTGGACGCGTACTACACCCAGGCGCTGGCGCCCGAATTCCTCGACGCTTGGAACTCGCCAGCCAGAGATGCGGCCGCCACTCCGGACCTATCTGAGCACGGCGCTCGTCCAGTTGCATGAACGCTCGAGGCTATTTAGAGGACCCGATGGCCAGGATCGCACTCGAGGGTCGGGTTATGCGACCGTATCGCCGGCTGCGCTTCGCGGCGTTCGGCGAGCAGTCCATCCTCCATCGGCCCGATTGGGTATTTGGCGCGCACCGCATCGAGATTGGGCGGGCTGTCGTGATCCTGGGTCACTCTTGGCTATCAGCCGACCGCCGAACCTGGGACCAGCCCAACGCCGCGATCAGCATCGGCGACGGGACGATGGTCAGGTCTTACTCGGTAATCAGTGCCACGAGCCGGGTCACCATCGAGGCGAACGTGCTGATCGCCGCGTTTTGCTCAATCCTTGACTCGGACCACACAATTACGGAGGTCGACCAGAACCCGCTCTGGAATCCGCTCGAAGTCGAGCCCATAAGGATTGGCGCTGGAACCTGGCTCGGCGAGCGGGTGACCGTGCTCCGGGGATCGGATATCGGTCGAAGGTGCATCGTCGGAGCGCACTCCGTGGTTAGGGGAACCATCCCGGACAATTCGATCGCAGTCGGATCTCCCGCAGTCGTCGTGGGATCAAGCCTCCCTTGAGTCCGATCAACCTCGGGCTTGTTTCGGGGATCGAAAACCAGGCGCGCGGCGGACGAGCGATTGGTAGCTTGGCCGCGTGCCGACGCAGACGCCACCCGACCGCGCCGAGGCGGGACGGCGCGCGATCGATCAGAACCCGGGCTTCTGGTACCACACGATCGACCTCGCGCCCGGGATCATCACCCCGGGCCTCATCGACGTCCGCGCCAGCGCCTCCAGGGTGCTGCCCGCCGATCTGGCCGGACAGCGCGCGGTGGACGTGGCGACGTTCGACGGGTTCTGGGCGTTCGAGATGGAGAGGCGCGGCGCCAGGGTGACTGCCACCGACGTCAGCAGCGTCGAGGAGATCGAGTTCCC
>JBKPFQ010000120.1:0-12577 GCA_046728915.1 Actinomycetota bacterium
GGCGGGAGTCCCCAGCCCCCGGCTCCGTGGCGCCCGGGCAGGGCGACCAGTCCGTCGAGGGACACACCCATCTGCAGTACGAGCTTTCGCATGGCACCCCCTATGCGCTATAGTGCACCGATCGGTGCACTATACACCGACCCTCGATCGCACGTTCTTTGCTCTGTCGGATCCGACGCGCCGCAGCATCCTCGAGGTGCTCGCGGCCCGTCCCGCCACCATCAGTGAGCTGGCGGAGCCGTTCGGCCTGACCCTCAACGGCGTCAAGAAGCACGTGCGGGTGCTGGAGGATGCAGACCTCGTGATCACCGAGAAGGTGGGACGGGCTCGGGAGTGCCGCCTGGGGCCCGCGCAGCTTCAAGACGCGGCACGGTGGATCGAGGAGTACCGGCGGGCCTGGCAGGAACGGCTCGACAGATTCGAGGCCTATGTCGAGCAGAGGAAGGCGGAGCACCGATGAGGCTCGACGTCGAGTTCGCGCGGCTGATCGACGCCGCGCCCGCGGAGGTCTTCGACGCCTTCACCGATCTCGAAGGCCAAGAGGCGTTCTACGGCCAAGACGATCCCGGCTGGATCGTCCGGTCGCAGTGCGACCTGCGCGTCGGAGGCGTGTGGACCGTGGCCTTCGGACCGTCGCCCCGCGAGCTCTACCGGCACCGGCACGTGTTCGAAGTGATCGAGCGCCCGCACCGCCTCGTCCTCGCTTCCACCGAGACGCGCCTGGACGGATCGAGCTTCCACACCCAGCTCGAATTCACGTTCGAGGCAACGGACGGAAAGACGCTCATGACCCTGACCCAGCGGGGCTTTCCCACCGCCGAGCTCCGCGACGAGCATGAGCGCGGGGTGCCCAATGCCTTCGCCCGCTTGGACAGGCTCATCCAGCTGAGCGGTACGTGAGAATGGCCACCCCATGGGTTGTCGGGTCGGTGATCAGCCCGTGGTTGTGACACCGCCGGGGCCGAGAAGGGAACGGTCGGTTCGTTCCAGCGCAAACTGGTGTCCTTACTGGTGATGACCGCGACAGGACCGGCCGACGCGAGGGGCTCGTGCCCGACGACGCGCTAGGCGAGGCCACACTCGCGCGGGCGCGCGCCGGGGACGAGGACGCGTTCCGCGAGCTCACCGAGCCCCACCGGCGCGAGCTGCGGCTGCACTGCTACCGCATCCTCGGCTCGATGCAGGACGCCGAGGACCTGGTCCAGGAGACGCTGCTGGCCGCCTGGCGGGGCCTCGAGGCGTTCGAGGGCCGAGCCTCTGTGCGCGCCTGGCTCTACCGGATCGCGACCAACCGCTGCCTGAACGCGCGGCGGGCCCGGTCGCGCCGTCCCACGGAGGTACGAGCCATGGGTGACTCGCCTGAGCCGACACGCCGGACCGAGCCAGTCTGGGTCGAGCCGTACCCCGATGTCCTGCTCGAAGGACTCGCCGACGCGGGCCCCGGCCCGGACGCACGATACGAGACGAAGGAGTCGATCGAGCTCGCATTCATCGTCGCCCTCCAGGCCCTCCCGCCGCGCCAGCGCGCGGTGCTGGTGCTGCGCGACGTGCTCGGCTTCCGCACGGCCGAGGTCGCGGAGATGCTCGACACGGGCGAGGTCTCGGTCAAGGGCGCCCTGCAGCGCGCCCGGGCGGCCCTGGGAGAGCGGCTGCCGGCCGCCGACCGCGAGCGCACCCGGCGCCCCGACTCCGCCGGCGAGCGCCGATTGGTCGGGCGCTTCGCCGACGCCGTCGAGAGCGGCGACGTCGACGAGATGGTCGCCCTGCTTACCGACGACGCCCGGCTGACGATGCCGCCCCTGCCGCTCGAGTACCTGGGCCGGGACGCGATCGGCGCATTCCTCCGCCACCGGGAAGAGGTGCGTGGCGTGCCGCTGCGTGTCGTGCCCACCCGGGCCAACACCCAGCCGGCCTTCGGCTGCTACCTCCCGGACACGCAAACGGCGATCGCGCACGCCCACGCGCTCTTCGTGCTGACTCTCGAAGGTGGCCAGGTCTCCGCCATCACCTGGTTCGGCGACAACAGCGTCTTCCCGCACTTCGGGCTGCCGCGGACGCTGCGAGACTAGGTTTCGTGTTCCCGAGTGTCCCTGCTTCTGCTTCGCGCCAGGAAGCAAGCGTCTCGTGCGGCGGCGCGGCTTGGCTTGGATGATGATGGAGCTGGGCTTCGTTACTTGACATGCAACCGCTGGGCTGCATATAATCATGCAGCCTTATGGATGCCTATCCACCCGAGATCGACGAGGTGTTCCGGGCGCTGGCAGATCCCAGCCGTCGCCGGCTGCTGGACAGCCTGAACTCCCGCAGCGGCCAGACGCTCCGCGAGCTGTGCGCCGACATGGATATGGCGCGGCAGTCAGTCAGCAAGCACCTCGCGGTGCTCGAGGCCGCCCACCTCGTGACCACCGTTTGGAGCGGGCGGGAGAAGCTCCACTACCTAAACCAGGCCCCTATCCAAGAGATTTCCGAACGCTGGATCAGCCAATACGACCGTCAGCGGGTGCGCGCCCTGTCGGATCTCAAACGAGCACTGGAGGACCATGCCATGGACAAGCCGTCATTCGTTTACACCACCTACATCCACACCACTCCCGAGCGCCTCTGGCGGGCGCTGACCAAGCCGTCGTTCACCGAGCGCTACTGGGGCGTCTCGTTCGAGTCCGACTGGAGCACCGGCTCGACTATGACGTTGCACCAGGACGGCGTCACGGTCGCCGATCCCGAGCAGCTCGTCCTCGAGTCAGAGCCCTACCGGCGGCTCTCATACACCTGGCACACCTTCACGCCCGAATGGCGGGAGATGATCGGCAAGCGCGTCGGGTTCAGCGAGGAATTCCTGGACCGCATCGCCGCCGAACCACGCTCGAAGGTCACCTTCGAGATCGAGGACCTCGGCGAGCTGGTCAGGCTGACGGTCGTGCACGATGACTTCGAGCGCGGCAGTGCCGTGCTGGAGACGATCAGCCAGGGCTGGCCCCACATCCTCTCGAACCTCAAGACGCTGCTCGAAACCGGAGAGATGCTCCCCGCGCCTTCGGCTCCCACCTCGCAGACTGCGACCGCGTCCTGATCGGGCGCTCTCGCTTCGCGCGAGAACGAGCACTGGCTCGCCTTGCCGACGCATTATTTGTTCGGCGCGATTCCCCTAGGCAGCGACGACTAGCTTTTGGCGCATGCTTTCGCTTTCGCCAACAGCGCTCGGCCTCAAGGCTCGCTTACTTTCGCTTCTACCGCCCGCCGACCGGCTCGGTGTAACCACCCGTGTAAACCGAACCCTTGGGCGCCGTCGCGAGCGGCGGCGGGAGGTTGAAGTCGACGGCTCCGCGCACGGCGTCCGCCGGTGCGCTGGCCGTCTGCTCGTCTAGGTAGTCGGCGAGCTGGACCCCCGGGTTGCCCTGGATGGTCTGAGTCCGGCGGTAGCGGAGGAAGGGCAGCGTTATCGAGCCGCCCCGGACCGTCACGCTCTGGCCGCTCGGCGAGGCCATAAGCCACCAGTCCTGGTTGTTGTCGGTCACCCGGACCCCGATGCGGTCGCCGGCTTTGAGCTCCCAGTCGGCGCCCCAGAGGGTCAACGGGATGGTCGAGCTACCGGTGTCTCTGACGAGGTGGCCCTGCCGGGTGATGAGCGGACCGGTCCCGTGCGGGCCGAGGTCGTAGACGTCCACCACCAGGTTCGCGTTGGGCAGTGTTGTCGTGACGTGGATCGTGGCCGTCGCCGAGCCCGAGAGGTGCACGTCGTAGGGCAGCCGCTTCGACACCGTCCACACCCCGGAGGTGACGGTGGGATCGGACGGGTCCCCCGACCAGGAGTTCCACGAGGTCGAAACGGACTGGGCGTGATCGACGTAGGTGCCGCCCTTCAGCCGCGTCGCGTACTGGCGCATGTCGGCCGGCGGCCACCGGGCCTCAGAGCGCCACTTGCCGTCATTGGTCTGAACCGCGATGGGCGGGGCCACGGTCGGCGTTTCGCCTTTGAGGTAGTGGCCGTAGAAGTGCATGACCTCACCGAACCACCCGGCGCGGCCCATCTTCAGGCGACCGTCGGCATCGCTCTCGTTGCCGCGCACGTGCTCCCACGGACCCAGCCAGGCTCGCTCGTAGCCGGTGTGGTTGGCGAGGTATTGCTGCAACCCATCGGCCACGGTGTTGTTCTCCGTCAGCCCCTGGGTGAGGAACAGCGGCACGTTCGAATCCTTGGCGCCGGGGATCAGGTTGCGCTGCCGCCAGAAGCTGGAGCCATGATCGTCGTTTGACGCCTGGGCCGCGAAGTTCTGGGCCAGGCAGGCCGGATTGTTGAGGCTATTGACGTTGTAGTTCGGCGTGTCGGCGAGTGGCCCCGGCGTCGCCGCGATCCCGTCGTAGAGGGCGGGAGTCGCGGCGGAGTTCAACCGTCGCATCCCGTCGCCGTACAGGTAACGGTAGTCGTCGTAGACGGGCTCTTGAGCGACGACCGCGTCCAGGCCCGGCGGTCGCCTGTCGACGCCGATCAGTCCCGTCAGCGCGTCGTATGACTTGCCGTACATGCCGACGTGGCCGGTCGACCAGGGCCGGCTCGCCGCCCACTTGACGGCGTTGACGACGTCGGCCTGCTCGCCCGGGCCGGACCAATCCAGGCAGCCGTTGGAGCCGCCGAAGCCGCGCAGGTCCACCATCACGTACGTGTAGCCCTTCCGGAGGAGATGCGAGCCCTCGACGAAGTCCTGGAACCGCTCCGACGGACCGGCGTTCGGCCCGACCGGGTCGTAGTTCGTCCCCTCCGCTGGTCCCGCGGGGCCGGTCTGGCCCGAATGGTTGAAGTACGGCCCGATCGACAGGATCACCGGCGTCTTGTCGGCGCTCGTGTAGCCCTTGGGACGCAGGACGTCGGCATGCAGGGTCGCGTCACCCGCACTCGAGGGGGACGGGATCCAAGCCTCGGTCCAGTCCGCATCCGGATAGGCGACGCCCGAGGCGGACGCCAGCGAGGGCGTAGCGCCGAGCGAAGCGATCGCCACGAGAAGAGCCAACCCCGATCGAGAGAACACTTCGATTTTCCACCCCCGTCCGCTGACCAATCGCCCCGCGCAGAGCGCGGCGCGGGGACTACCCATCCGGCTCGGACCTTAGACCGTGGCAGCGAGTTGCGCGCCGGTCACCGCCGAAGCTCACTCGTCCTGCGGTCGTGTGCTCGACGGCTCCGGCTCATCATGTCGGCGGGCAGGTCGCCGGGTTAGGAGACCGGCGCAGCGGGCACGACTGGCGGGACTGCACGCGGGCGACGCGGCAGAGCGCCGAGGTTCATCTCGCCGACCTCAGTAGCGATGTGAAGTCGGCGGGTGGCCCGAGGTGCGCCAGCTTGTCGGGGTTGACGATCGAGCGGATTGCTTGTGATCCGGCCGCCGGCGATGTCGAGCGCCACCACGCCGATCAGCCGCTGCTGTGCGTCGAGATAGAGCGCTCCCGGTCCGCCGTTGACCTCGACGCTCGAAATCGCTCCGACCGGAAAAACGACGAGTAAACCGAGCGTATACCGCCGTCTCGGAGTCTCCACGCCGACCACCGGCACCGGAGCCTCGTCTCATCGGGGACCAGGTCCGAGGCCACGAACAACAGGAGGCCCGAAATGAGGGCTCACACCATCACCACCATGTCCCCGCGGAGACGGCAGACCCGGCGGCGTCGCGCCCTCGCGCTCGCCCTCGGCGTCTGCGCTCTCGCGATCCCGTCGACCGCGATCGCCAGCCCAGTGGATCCGGGGACGAGCGACTACTCGACGCCCAACGCGATCACCGGCGGATCGAGCGATTCGAGCCAGCCCAGCGGCGGCACCGACTACTCGTCCGTCAATTCGATCACGGGCGGGTCCAGTGAGTCGAGCCAGCCCACGATCGCCCGGCCCAATGAGGGCACCGTTACGCCCGACCACGTGCGCTACACGGGTCCGCCGCCGTTTGACACCAGCGAGCCGGTCGCCTCGAGCGACGGCTTCGACTGGCTCAGCGCCGCGGTCGGCGCGGGGGCCGCGCTGGCCCTGTTCGCGCTCGGCGGCGCCGCGCTGCTCATGGTCCGTCGGCGCACGGCGATGTCGCCGTCCGCCTCAGCGAGCTGAGGGCCGTCCCCCTCGGCCGGGGTGATGGGCGCGGAGGAACGAGCTGATGAGCTCGCCTCCGTGCCCATCACTCGTGGTCCTCGCGGCCGGCGCACGCCGTTGCGCGTCGATCGCCGCCTCGGTGGGAGCAGCCAGGCGGCCGGCGGTTTGACCGCCCGGAGACTCCGGTGTAGCGTCGCCGCGGAGAGCCGAACATGACCGTAGATATCCGCCTCCTTGGTCGCGTCGATGCCCTGGTCGACGACCGGCCGCTACCGCTCGGAGGAAGCAAGCAGCGAGCGGTGCTGGCGATGCTCGCGCTGCGGGTCGGCCGGACGGTGAGTGCCGACGAGCTGATCGACGGACTCTGGGGCGATCGCCCGCCCGCGAGCGCCGCAAAGAACGTCCAGCTCTACGTCTCCCGGCTGCGCCGGGCGCTCGCCGGCGGCCACGCGGACACGGAGATCGTCACCCACGGTCGCGGCTACGAGCTGCGCCTGTCGGCCGGCGCGGTCGACGTGCTGCGCTTCGAGCAGCTGGTCGAGGAGGCCGCGCGCGAGCCGGCGAGTGCCGCGCGGGCGAACGGCGCTGCCAGCGCCGCGCTCGAGCTCTGGCGCGGCGCGCCGCTCGCCGACGTCGCCTCCGAGCCGTTCGCAGCCCCCGAGATCGGCAGGCTCGAAGAGCTTCGCCTGCGGGCGATCGAGCTCTCGATCGACGCCGAGCTCGCCGCCGGGCGTCACGCCGAGGTGATCGCCCGGCTCGACGAGCTGATCGCCGAGGAGCCCCTGCGCGAGCGCCTCCACGCCCAGCGGATGCTCGCCCTCTATCGCGCCGGGCGACAGTCGGAGGCGCTCGAGGCCTATCGCGCGGCGCGCGAGACGCTGATCGAGCAGGTCGGGGTCGAGCCCGGGGCGGAGCTGCAACGCCTGCAGGCGGCGGTGCTGGCCCAGGACCCGAGCCTCGACGCGCCGCCGCCGCTCGTGGAGCTGCCGGTCCAGCTCGAGGGCGGCTCGCCGCTGCTCGCCGGTCGCGAGCGCGAGCTGCGCTGGCTGCGCCGGCGCTGGCAGGAGGCGCGCGAGGGGCGGGTCGTCTGCGCGCTCGTTTGGGGGCCCGCCGGCATCGGCAAGACCCGGCTCGTTGCAGAGCTCGCGGCTGAGGTCCAGCGCGCCGGAGCGGCAGTCTTCTACGCCGGCGGCGGCGAGGTCCCCGATGCCGCCCTGGCGACCGTCGCCGCGGCCGGGAAGGCCCACCGCCCCACGCTGCTCGTGCTCGACTACGCCGGCGACGCACCGCCGGCCGTGCTCAAAGCGGCGGCAGCGCTGGTCCGAGAGCCCGAGGGCCGCCCGCTCTTGATCTGCGTCCTCCACCACGACGAGCAGGGCCCGCCCGCCTTCGCCGCCCTCCTCGAGAGCGGCGCCGCCCAGCGCCTGCGGCTCGAACCCCTGGGCGAGGAGGCGACGGCGGAGGTCGCCGCGCTCTACGCGCCCCGCGAGGGCGTCGCGATGCCGCTGCGAACCCTGATCGCGGCCAGCGAGGGGGTACCGCTTCGCATCCATCGCGCGGCCGGCGAGTGGGCACGAGCGGAGGCCGCCGAGCGGCTCGTGGCGACCGCCGGCCGGGCCGCGGACGATCGCACCGACCTCCGCGCGGCGCAGACCGCGGTCGCGGGCGGCGTCGTCGACCTTCAGACCGCCCGCGAGCGCACCCGCCTTTACGCGGTCGCGGAGCCGCCCGATCCCACCGAGCGCGAGATCTGCCCCTTCCGCGGCCTGGCTCCCTTCGACGCCGCGCACGCCGAGTACTTCTTCGGCCGCGAGCGGTTTGTCGCCGAGCTCGTAGCCCGGCTCGTCGGCACGACGCTGCTCGCCGTGGTCGGCCCCTCCGGCAGCGGCAAGTCCTCGGCGGTGCGCGCCGGCCTCCTGCCGGCGCTCGCCGACGGGGTCGTCCCGGGCTCGGAGCGCTGGCGCCGGGCGGTGATGCGCCCCGGCGAGCGCCCGCTCGCGGAGCTCTCGCGGACCCTCGCCCGGGCGGTACCGGAGACGGGGCGCGAGGACGCGGCGCCGTGGGTGGCTGACGCGCTCGAGCGGCTGCCGGCGGGCGAGCGCCTCGTCCTCTGCGTCGACCAGTTCGAGGAGGTCTTCGTCGCCTGCCGCGACGAGGTCGAGCGGGAGGCGTTCCTCGACGCGCTGGTCGAGGGCGCGGCCGACCCGGACGAGCGCCTCGTCGTCGTGCTCGCGATCCGCGCCGACTTCTACGGCCGCTGCGCCGAGCACGCCGATCTCTCGACCCTGGTCAGCGCCAACCAGGTCCTAGTCGGGCCGATGCGCCGCGACGAGCTGCGCCGGGCGATCGAGCTGCCTGCGCGCCGGGGCGGGCTGCGGGTCGAGCCGCGGCTGGTCTCGGCGCTGATCGGCGACGTCGCCGGCGAGCCCGGCGGCCTGCCGCTGCTCTCCGCCGCCCTGCTCGAGCTCTGGCAGCGACGCGACGGCCGCACCCTTCGCCACCGGGCCTACGAGCGCACCGGCGGGGTCCAGGGGGCGGTCGCGCGCCTGGCCGAGGACGCCTTCCAGCGCCTGGACGCCGATGAGCGGCGCGGGGCGCGCCCGATGCTGCTCCGGCTCGCGGGCGAGGACGAGGAGGCGGAGGCACTCGTCCGCCGCCGGGTGCCGCTTGACGAGCTCGAGCTCGACCGCGACGAGCCCGCCGCGCGGGCGCTCGCCGTGCTCACCCAGAGCCGTTTGCTGACGGTCGACGAGGGCGCGGTCGAGGTCGCCCACGAGGCGCTGCTGAGCGAGTGGCCGCGCCTGCGGGGCTGGCTCGAGGCCGACGCCGAGGGACGGCGCCTCCACCATCACCTGATCGGCGCCGCTCGGGAGTGGCGAGACTCCGGGCGTGATCCGGCCGAGTTCTACCGCGGCGCCCGGCTCGCCGCGGCGCTCGACTGGGCTGCCGAGCACGACCCCGAGCTAAACGAGCTCGAGCGCGAGTTCCTCGACGAGAGCCGGGTGGCGAGCGAGCGCGAGGCCGAGCGCCAGCGCCGGGCGAACCGGCGCCTTCGGGGGCTGCTGGCCGGCGCCGGAATCCTGCTCGCGGCGACCGTGGTCGCCGGGGTGATCGCGATCTCCGAGCGCCAAAGCGCGCGCAGCGCCGGCAGGGCCGAGGCCGCCCAACGGCTGGGGACCCAAGCGCTCAACGAGGACGCCCCCGACCGCGCCCTTCGGCTCGCCAGCGCGGGCTTCGCGCTCGACGATTCGACCGCCACCCGCAGCAACCTGCTCACCGTGCTGCTGCGCACCCCGCCGGCGATGCTCGGCGTTTTGAGCGGCACCGGGGATGCGCCGATCTACGCGGTGGCGGCCAGCCCCGACGGACGCCTGCTGGCGGTTGGCGACGCCCCCGGCACGGTGACGATCTTCGACGCATCGAGCCGCCGGCGGCTCGGCGAGTACCAGCTCGGCGATGCGCCGGGCGGCGATCCTTTACAGACCCTCACCTTCTCCCCAGACGGCAGAACGCTCGCCGTCACCGGCCACGAACCGGACGAGCCCGAAACGCTCGTGGACCTGATCGACCCCCGCACCCAGGAGCGCAGGGCGCGCGTCGTGTTGCCCCCGGTCGCTGATGCGTCCGTGTTCACCATCGCCAACGTCGCGTTTCCGCCCGCCGGTCACGACCTGGTCGTGATTCAGCACCCCACCGACCGGCCGAGCGTGCTGCGAAGGGTAAACGTGAGGACAGGCGAGATCGAGGGGCGGCCACTGCGACTCGGTCCCGTCGACCCCTCTGGTCTGTTCCCGGCGACCGAGGGCGAGCGAGTCTTCGTCACAAGCGACCACAACGACGAGACGTGGGAGATCGATGCGCGCACGCTCCGCGTCGTGCGGCGCTATCCTGTCGGTGACGAGGTCGGGGCCCTCAGCCCCGATGGGAGCGCCGTCGCGCTCGGCTCGATCGACGGCGCCGTCCGTCTCCTCAATCGCCGCTCGGGGGCGGTTCTGCGGTTCACGGGCGGCCACCAGGCGGGCGTCCTCAGACTCGCGTTCACTCCCGACGGGCGGAAGCTCGTGAGCTCCGACGACGCCGGCGGCGTGACCGTCTGGGACGTCGCCGGCGCCGCGATCAGCGAGGAGCTGTCCGCCCACCGCGGCGAGGTCTATGGGCTCGCGGTGTCCCCGGACGGGCGCACGCTATACAGCTCCGGGACCGATGCCCGCGCGATCCTCTGGGACCTGTCGGGCGATCGACGGCTCCTACGGTCCTTCCCGGTCTACCCGCCCTTCGGCAACTTCGACACCCCGCGAGGGCTCGCGGTCAGCCCAGATGGCGAAACGCTCGCCCTCACGCACAAGGACGGCACCGTCGACCTGATCGATACGCAAACGCTGCGCCGCCGGGCCAGCCTGCAGGCGCTGACCGGGTTCGCTGCCGCGGTCGCCTTCAGCCCCGACGCGAGCCTGCTCGCCGTCGCCGGCGAGGGGGGCCAGGTCACCCTCTGGCACGCCCGGACACTCGCTCCGGCGGGCGAACTGCGTGGGCTGCGGGCGAACTCACAGGCGCTCGCCTTCTCGCCCGACGGGAAGCTGCTCGCCGCCGCCGAGAACGAGGGCTCGCACCCCCGGCTGCGGATCTGGAACGTGGACCGGCGCGCGCTGACTGGGTTCCGCAGCGAGACGTTGGCGGCCTCGCTGGCCTTCAGCCCCGACGGCAGGCTGATCGCTGCCGCGGCGCTCGAGCATGGCACCGAGATCCGCGACGCGAGTAGCGGCAGGCTGGTCGAGCGGCTCCCGGCCGAGGGGCTCTCGCGCTCGGTGGACTTCTCGCCCGACGGGAGCCTGCTGGCAGTCGGGCAGTACGACGGTACCGGCCGGCTCTACTCCACCGAGAGCTGGGAGCCGGTTGGCCGACCGCTCGAGGGCCACGCCCAGCGGGTCACCTACGTGGACTTCTCACCGGACGGTCGCACGCTGGCGACCGCGAGCGCCGACGGCACGGTGGCGCTCTGGGACGTGGGTACCCAGCAGCCGATTGGCTCGCCGCTGACCATGGAGCCCAACACCTTCGCCTCGGTCGCCCTGAGCCCCGTCGGCTCCCGCCTCTTCGCGGTCTCCACGCGCGGTAACGGCATCAGCTTCGACACTGCCCCGGAGGCCTGGAGACGCCATGCCTGCACGATCGCGGGCGGCGGCCTCACGCCTGACCAATGGGAGGAGATCGTGCCGGAGCAGGAGTACGTCTCGGCCTGCCCCTCCGGGTGACAACCGCGAGGAGTGACATCGCGCGCGTAAGCCGCGAGTAGACAGTCGTGCCGAGCGTAAGCCACCGTTTCGGAGCCTCGACGCCGACCATCGAGCACCCGAGCTCGCGTGATCGGATACCGGACCCGAGGCCACTCACATGATCACGCGTGCGTGCCGCTTTGAGGCTGACTCCTGCCCTTGCGAATTTGCGAGCGTGGCGCAAAGCCCGGTCACACTCTGCAAGGGACGAAACGCGGTAGCGAAAGCTGGCCGATGCTCGCTTCCGCTCTGCACCGTGAAGAGCACTGGCTCGGCTTGCCGAGCACTATTTGTTTGGCGCGATTCGCCTCGGCAGCGACGACTAGCTTCGCGCGCGCACCCGCTCCGGAGTGCTTCCCAGCGGCGCGGTTAGGATGGCGTGACACACATGGGAGGCAAGAGGAGGCGGCCATGGCGCGTGTGGACGAGGTCGTCGATGGGATCTACCGGATCTCGACCACCATCCACCTGGACGATTACGACTTTCAGTTCAACCAGTTCCTGATCGACGATGAGCGCCCGGCGCTCATTCACACCGGAATGCATGCCATGTATGACGACGTGCTCGGCGCGGTTGGAGAGGTCGTGGACCCCGGAAAACTGGGCTATGTGATCCTGCTGCACTTCGAGGCGGATGAGTGCGGGGGCATGGATCGCTTCCTCGAGGGCGCTCCCGACTCGACGCTGGCGTGCTGCGAGGCCAGCGCGCTGCTGAACCTGAGTGGCTGGAACTACCGCGGCCGCGTCGAGGGCCATCGGGATGGCGAGGTGATCGACCTCGGCAAGCACAAGCTGCGTTTCCTCGAGACCCCGCATGTGCACCACTGGGACTCGATGATGCTCTTTGACGAGGCGACGAAGAGCCTCTTTCCGTCGGACCTCTTCATCCAGGCGGGCGATCAGCCGCCGGTCGTGACCGAGGATCTCGGCAGTGAGATGTGCGGCTACTACCGTGAGATCGGGATCTTCGCCCACGAGGATCCGGTCCGCCACGTCGTCGATCGAATCGCCCGGCTCGATCCGGACTGGGTCCACGGCATGCACGGCGGGAGCCTCCCGCGCGAGACCATCCCCCGCTTCGTGCACGCGCTGCGCGAGGAACCGTTCGCCTTCCAAGGCAAGGTACTTGGGCGCGAACTCCCGACCGAGACCTGAACAGCCGCGGCGACCAGTCGGCGTACGCGGCGCTACCGCAATGCGCGAGGAGGAGCACTGGCTCGCTTGCCGACGCATT
>JBKPFQ010000121.1:0-16850 GCA_046728915.1 Actinomycetota bacterium
CGTGCTAGGCGGGGAGGTAGCGGTGCCCTGTCACCCGCAATCCGCTCTAGCGGGGCTGAATGCCCGTCCGAGGGCCGCGGCCTTCGGGGTCAGTACGTCGCGGACGGCGCTGACGGCCAGGTCCCGCGCAATGCGCGCCCGCGAATCAGGTCAGGTCCGGAAGGAAGCAGCCTTAAGCGGTAACGGGCATGTGCCGCGGACAAGCCTGGCCCGAGCCAACGGCGGCGAAAGCGCCCGGGGACCGCTCTCGAGGGCGGGCCGCACGGTCCTGTCCGGATGCGCTCCGTTCGCTACCCAGCCTCGGGGACGACGGGGGCGAGCTTGCCGACCTTGAGCGAGGTCCCGCCACTGAAGGCTCCGTCTCCGCCGCCGCTCCCACCGGAGCCCGCGGACGTGCCCCCATCTGAGCCGCCGCTGCCGTCGCCGCCGCCATCGCCCGCGCCGGTGCCGCCGTTCGGGCCGTCACGTCCGCGGTGGTGGCGGCCGCCCGTACCCTGCTCGTCGTCATCGCCGGAGCGCGGGCAGCGGCGCGTGTAGGCGACGCGCGCCGGGTGCCTCGGCCTGGTTGGGGAATGCGACCACGAGAGGTGCAGATGGTTCCCGCGCCCGTGGCCGGCATCACCGTTCCACCCGACCCAGCGCCACGGCATGATCGGCTCGTTCTGCTTCGGCTCCGCCAGGTGGGCGAGGTCGCCGATCTCGTTCCAGGTACCGCCCTTCGCGAAGTTGGGCACGATGTCGGTCGCCAGGCCGATGGGGTGCTCGCCGTTTCCGGCGTGAACCCGGTCGGTCGAATAGCCGTCGGTGATGAAGACGTCGAAGCGGCGCTTCATCCACCGGATGTCGGGCAGGAGGCGACGGTCGATCCTCTCCTCGGGGAATCCCGGAATGTCGACGAACCGTCCGCCGTTGACCGTCTTGCACAGATGCGGCGCGATCTTCGCGCTGCGCATCGCCGCGGCGGGAGAAGCCGCGATGGCGCCAGCCCCGAGCACGAGGCCAAGCGACGCCCAGACGCGAAGCGATCGGACTCCCTTCCCGCGACCTGCCATTGGGGCATTGAATCGACAGGCCGGCCGAATCTTGAAATAGTGCAACCAACGTGGCGGACGCCCCTCCAGATCTCGAGACGGTCACCCAGGTTCAGCAGCAGATCTGGTCCAAGGGCGACTTCGCGAAGATCGGCACCGCAGGGCAGATCGTGCCCGAGGAGCTCTGCGAGGCTATGGACATTCTCCCTGGGCGGCGCCTCCTCGATGTGGCGTGCGGGGCAGGCAACGGGGCGATCGCGGCGTGCAGACGAAACGTCGAGGCCGTGGGGCTCGATTACGTGCCGGCGCTGCTGGAGCGGGCCCGTCAGCGAGCGGCCGCCGAGGACTATGAGATCGAATTCGTCGAGGGCGACGCCCAGGAGCTGCCGTTCGAGGACGGGTCATTCGACTACGTGATCTCCACGTTTGGCGCGATGTTCGCGCCCGACCAAGAGAGGACCGCGTCCGAGCTCTTGCGCGTCTGCAGATCGGGAGGCACGATCGGCATGGCGAACTGGCCACCGCGCGGGATCGTGGGCGGCGGGATGTTCAAGGTCGCCGCGGAGCATGCTCCGCCCCCGCCGGGCGTCCAGCCCCCGGTGCTTTGGGGTAGCGAGGAGCACCTTCGCGAGCTGTTCGGCGATGGGGTTTCGGACCTTACGGTGAATGAGCGCTACTGGAACTTTCGATATCGCTCCTCCGAGGACTGGCTCCAGGTCTTCAGGACCTACTTCGGCCCGATCATCACTGCCTTCGAGCGGGTCGGCGACGAGGGGGCGGAGGCGCTGGAGAACGACCTCCTGAACGTGATGCGAGAGCACAATCGCGCGGGCGACGCGGCGCTCGTGACCCCGGCCGAATACGCCGAAGTGGTGGCGGTTCGCGCCTGAACCGGCTTCGCGGAGCCAGCGGGATCGCGTTCGGACCGGCCCGAGGCCGTAGCTAGACTGGCCGGACCTTGGCTGAAACCTCCCTCTATCGCCGCCATCGCCCCCAGAGCTTCGACCAGGTCGTCGGCCAGGAGCACGTCGTCCGTACGCTCAGCAACGCCGTCGAGCACGGGCGCGTTCACCACGCCTACCTGTTCGTCGGCTCGCGCGGCACGGGCAAGACGTCGGTGGCGAAGATCCTCGCTCGCTCGCTGAACTGCGTGAATGGCCCAACGGTGACCCCCTGCGGCGAGTGCGAGTCGTGCCGGACGATCGCGGCGGGAACCTCGCTCGACGTGATCGAGATGGACGCGGCCTCCAACCGCTCGGTCGACGACATCCGGGACCTGCGCGAGCGGGTGGCCTACGCGCCTGCGGCCGGGAACTGGAAGGTCTACATCCTCGACGAGGCCCACATGCTCACGCGGGAGGCCTGGAACGCTTTCCTGAAGACGCTCGAGGAGCCGCCGCCGAACACCGTCTTCGTCCTCTGCACGACCGAGCCGCACAAGGTCATGCCCACGATCGTCGACCGCTGTCAGCGCTTCGACTTCCAGCGCCCCTCGCTGGAGCAGATCGCCGACGTGGTCCGCCGCGTGGCCGGCGTCGAGTCGATCGAGATCGACGATGGCGCGGTGGCTGCCATCGCCAGGGCCGCCGGCGGGAGCTTCCGCGATGGGCTCGGGACGCTCGACCAGCTGGTCGCCTACACCGGAAAGCGGGTGGCCACCGACGACGTTCTGGCGGTGCTCGGGGTAGCCGAGGCGGAGCTGATCCTCGCGGCGGCGGATGCGATCGCCGCGGAGGACGGCAGGGCGGCGCTCGAGGTGAGCGAGCGGGTCAGCCGCTCGGGGCGCGACGTCACTCAGTTCGGGCGCGACGTCCTCGCTCACCTTCGCCAGCTGCTCGTGATCCGGACGGTGGGCGAGGTGCCCGACGCGTTCAGCATCACGGCCGCCGATCCCGAGCGCCTTCGGGCGCAGGCGGACGGGCTGACCGATCTGGCGCTCGTGCGGGCGATCGACGTCATCGCCGCGGCGCTGGCGGCGGTCAAGGAAGGGGACGAGCCGCGGATGACGATCGAGCTGGCCCTGCTCCGAGCCGCACGCCCGCAGCTCGATCCGACTCGGCAGGCCCTTCTGCAGCGGATCGAGAAGCTCGAGGGGGCATTCGGGGATCGAACCGCCGGGAATTCCCCACCGAGGGAGCCTCAGGTCCCCGACGTCCCTCCATCGGCGGCTGAGTCCGCAGCCTCCGCCGAGTCGGAAGACGGGCCCTCTGCCCAGGCCGAACCGGGCCCGGCTCGCGCCGCTGCCGCCGTGGTCGAGGAGCAGCAGATCGATTTCGAGCGGGTGGTCTCGCTCTGGCCCGCCGTGGTCGATCGCGTTCGCGAGTCCGGGGCCGAGCTTCTGTCGACCTACATCGCGCCAGCGCGTCCCGTCGCGCTTGACACCGAGGGTTCCGCGCCCTCGCTCAAGGTCGGATTTCCGCCGAGCGCCGCGTTCAACAAGCGCAAGGCCGAGTCCGCGGAGGCGCGAGAGTGCCTGGCGGACGCGGTACGGACGATCGTGGGGTCGAAGCTGCGCCCGGTCTACGTGCTGCTCGAGGCGGATGATTCGGTCGACGTGATCGGAGCCGGTGGCCAGATGAGCGAGGAGGAGCTCATCGCGAAGCTCAAGGCCGAGTTCGACGCCGAGGAATTTGCTGATGAACCCGAGGATCTCGACGCCGAGGAGGAGGCAGCCAGATGACCCGCGGACCCGGACCCGGAGGGCTCGACCTGAACGCGATGATGAAGCAGGTCCAGCAGATGCAGTCCGAGATGATGGAGGCGCAGGAGAAGCTCAAGGACGAGGTCGTCGAGGCGAGCGCCGGCGGGGGCATGGTGAAGGTCAAGATGAGCGGCGACCTGCGCTTGCTGGAGATCGCGATCGACCCCGAGGCGATCGATCCCGAGGAGGCCGAGCTGCTTCAGGACATGGTCCTCGCCGCCGTCAACGAGGCGATCCGCTCCGGGCAGGAGCTCGCGACCTCCAAGCTCGGCGGCATCGCCGGCGGGGGCGGCGGGCTCGGAGGATTGGGCCTCCCGGGGATGTGAGGCCGCGACTCTTGTCGCGGCAGATGCAGGTCAGGCGGCGCAGCCGCCGCAAGTTATCCGTAGATCATCAGGCGGCGCCGCCGGCGCCGCTAGCTTCAAGGCAATGCATCCGGGCCCCATCCAGCGTCTGATCACGGAGCTGTCGCGCCTGCCGGGAATCGGCCAGCGGACCGCGCAGCGGCTGGCGTTCCACATCCTACGATCGGACGACTCCGACGCGCTGGGCCTGGCCGACGCGATTCGCGAGGTGAAGGAGAGGGTGGGCCTGTGCGAGGTGTGCTTCAACCTCGCGGAGGGCGAGCGCTGCCGCATCTGCGAGGACGAGGGCCGCAGCCGCTCGTTGATCTGCGTCGTCGAGGAGCCCTCCGACGTGATCCCGATCGAGCGCACCGGCGAGTACCGCGGGCTCTACCACGTGCTTGGAGGCGCGCTGTCGCCGATCGACGGGATCGATCCGGAGGACCTGAAGATCGCCGAGCTTGTGCGCCGCGTCGATGCCGGCGGGGTGGAGGAGTTGGTCATCGCGACCAATCCCACGACCACGGGCGAGGCGACGGCCCATCACATCGCCGACCTGCTTCGCGACCGCGTCACCATCACCCGGCTCGCGAGCGGCCTGCCGGTCGGGGCCGATCTGGAGCACGCGGACGAGGTCACCCTGGGCCGGGCGTTCGCGGGCCGGATGGCGCTGGATCGCTAGTTCGCGACGGGCGAGCTACTCGTAATACCGGCGCGTCGGCGCGTCGGGACCTGGGGCCACGGCGCGGTCCCCTCCCCGGTACCAGCGCGATCGCTCCCTGACCACCACGATCTCGTAGATCACCGCGATGACGAAGCCGACGATCCCGACGATCATCAGGATCAGGCCGACCGTGTCGATCTCGATGCCCTTGACGTTCAGGTTGGTCGCGTAGCGCAGGATCGCGCCAACCGCGATCAGCAGAAGGGAGCCTCCGATGGTCATGTGGCGCGGCTAGCCGGTTTGACGGCTTGGAAGCGTCGGCGGGGCTAGGGCGCCCTGGATGCCAGGGTGGGGCCGCCCGACTCCCCGATGCCGATCCGTTCGTGGAGGCGGCGCAGCGGCCGCGGCGCCCACCAGTTCCACTTGCCCAGGAGCTCCATGAGCGACGGGACGAGCAGCGCGCGGATGATGCTCGCGTCGATCAGGACCGCCAGGGCGGTGCCGATGCCGTTCTCCTTGATGAAGACGATCTGCGACGTCGCGAAGGCGCCGATCGCGATCGAGAACAGGAGCGCCGCCGCGGTGACGATGCGGCCGGTTCGCTCGAGGCCGATCGCGACCGACTCCGAGTCGGAGGCGCCGCTGTCGCGCGCCTCCTTGATCCGGGACAGCAGGAACACGGCATAGTCGGTGGACAGTCCAAAGGCGACGGCGAACAGGAGGATCGGCATTGTCTGCTCCAGCGCGCCCTGGCTCGTGTAGTCGAGCACCCCCTCCAGGTTCCCGTCCTGGAAGATCAGCACGAGGATCCCGAACACAGCGCTCAGATTGAGCACGTTCATGATCAGGGACTTCACCGGCAGGATCACCGAGCCGGTCATCAGGAACAGGATGATCAGGGTCGTGCCGACAACGATCGCGAGCGCGATGGGGGCGTGAGCCTTGAGGCTCGACTGGAAGTCGACGAAGTGGGCCGTGCTGCCCGTGACCAGCACGGTGGCACCCGGCGGGTCGGGAAGGTCGCGAATGCGGCTCACGGTCGACTTGCTGGCCTCGGCGATGGACGAGCTCTTGGAGATCGCGTTCACCTCGGTCACCCCACCCTCGAGGCGACGTGGCTGCTGGACCTCCGCGATCCCGGGATCGCGCTTCACCCTCGAGACGAAGTGGTCGATCGCCCTTGGCGTGCCGCCCTCGATCGCCAGCTGGATCGGGCTGTCGCGGAACGGTGGGAAGTCGGTGCGCATCACGTCGTCGACCTGGCGGGCGCTGGCGCTCTCGGGGAGCACCTGCGCGTCGACCGAGGTGAACTTGATGCTGAGGAACGGGATTCCGAGCGCGATCAGGGCGATGGCGCTGACCGTCGCGATCGGGATCGGCCGCCGCATCACGAGGCGCGAGAGCCGGTACCAGAAGCCCTGCTGCGTCTGCGTCGCGTCGCGCTCGGCGCGCCGCTGCAGGGAGCGCGGAGCGAGCGCGTTCACGCGCGGCCCGAGGAGGCTCAGGACGGCGGGGAGGATCACCAGCGCCACCGCGGCGGCGAACAGGGCCACGAGCGAGCCCCCGACCCCCATCGAGTACAGGAACCGCTGCGGGAAGACGATCAGGGAGGCGAGCGCCGCCGCCACGGTCAGCGAGGAGAAGAGCACCGTGCGACCGGCGGTGCGCATCGTGGCCCGCAGCGCCTCCCAGCGCTCGGTCCGCCCTCCGGTTCCGGCCTTGTCGATGCCGCGCCGAGCGAGCTCCTCCCGGTAGCGCGAGACGATGAACAGGCTGTAGTCGATCGCGAGGCCCAGGCCGAGCCCGGTGGTGAGGTTGAGCGCGAAGATCGAGATCGAGCCGAGCTCGCTCGCGATTCTCAGGATCAGGAAGGTGCCGACGATCGCCAGGCCGCCCACCAGAAGTGGCAGCAGCGAAGCCACCAGGCTGCGGAAGAAGAGCAGCGATAGCAGAAAGAGGAGCGGGAAGGCGAGCATCTCGGCGCGGCGAAGGTCGGACTCCGTCTGCTTGTTGACCTGCTCCTGAGCGAGCGCTTCCCCTCCGACCGAGACGCCCGGCTCGTCGTTCAGCTCGTCGGCGATGCTCGAGGCGGCGTCCTGTTTGGTCTTGTCGTCGGTGGGCCGCAGCGCCACGGCCAGGTAGGTGGCGTCACGGTCGTGCGAGACGAAGTCGTCCGAGCGGGTGTCGTAGTAGCCCGTGACCGCGGCGACGTCGTGGCGGTCGCGAAGCTCCCGCTCGACTGAGATCACCCGCTGCTTGGTCGACGCCTCGTCGACCGGCGCGTCCTGGAAGAGGATGATCAGCGAGGTGGGGTGGTAGCCGTGCGCCTCGAGCAGGTCGTCGGCCTGGACGCTGTCGGTGGCCGGGTCGTCCGCGCCGTAGGGGTCGAGGTGGTTCGCGACCGAGCCCCCGACACCGACGGCGACGACGAAGAACACAACGGCCCCGACCGCCACGAGGCGCCGGTGCCGGTAGACGAAGCGCGCGAGCCCATCGAGCATCAGGCCGTTCTCCTCTCACTACGCAGGTCGTTCTCCACCTCGCGCCTCGTGCGCTCGCACCATTTCGCCTGCCAGCGGTTGCACTCGATCCCGTAGCGCAACACCAGCGAGGCGGACCCATCGGGCCGTCCGGTCGCCTCGATCTCCTCCAAGCGCGCCAGCACCCGCTCGTGCTCGCGGCGCTTCGAGTCAAGCGCCTGAATCGCTGCCTCAGGGCCGACCGCGTCGGCGAAGAACAGCTTCAGCAGGCCCTCGTCGCGCAGCTCGAAGACATCGGCGTCGACGCCGAGCCACTCCTGGAGCTCCCTTCGCCCGGCTGGCGTGAGGCGGTACACGTTGCGTCGCCGCCCGCCCTGCGGGCTCGCCTTCCCCTCGATCAACCCTTCGGCCGCGAGCCTGCGGAGCTCGGGATAGATCTGGCCGTAGCTCGCGGCCCAGAAGAAGCGGGTGGACTTGTCGACGAGCGACTTGATCTCGTAGCCGCTCATCGGCCGCCATCCCAGCATGCCGAGAATCACGTAGGCGGTGCTCGAGAGCTCCATATATCGGGCAGATATATCGATCGAGGCGTGGGTTGTGTGTGCAGGCGGTCACAGAGGGGTGAAAAACGGCGGCAATGAGGGGCGGGCTCGACCGTTGATAAACGCCCGCCGGCTTCCGAGCCTTGGGCAACGCTCCGCTCCGAGCCCTTGTCCTTATCCTCAACCGGCCATGGGAACGAGCGAGATCGTCGTGATGAAGTTCGGCGGCACGTCCGTCGCGGAGCCCGATGACATCCGCCGGGCCGCACGGCGGATCGTCGGCGCTCGCCAGGAGGGTAAGCGGGTGGTAGCGGTCCTGTCGGCGCGCGGGAAGACGACCGACGATCTCCTGCACATGGCCCGCGAGGTCTCGGAGACGCCGGCCGCGCGGGAGATGGACATGCTGCTGTCCACGGGCGAGCGGATCTCGTGCGCTCTGTGCGCGATGGCGATCCACGACCTCGGACACAACGCGATCTCGCTGACCGGTTCACAGGCGGGGATCGTCACCGATTCCTCGCATACGAGGGCGCGGATCCTCGACGTCCGGGCGGACCGCATCCGCCAGGCGCTCACGGAGGATCGGATCGTGCTGGTCGCCGGGTTCCAGGGGGTGTCGGGCGACAGCCGCGACGTAACCACGCTCGGGCGTGGCGGGTCGGATACGACGGCGGTCGCGATCGCGGCCGCGCTCGGCGCCGAAGTCTGCGAGATCTACACCGACGTCCGCGGCGTGTTCAGCGCCGATCCCCGCCTGGTCGAGAACGCGAAGCTGCTGCCGATCGTCTCGTTCGAGGAGATGCTCGAGATGGCCGCCTCGGGAGCCCGCGTGCTCCAGCTGCGCTCGGTCGAGTACGCCCGCAACCACGACATCCGCATGCACTGTCGAAGCTCGTTCGAGGACGGGCCGGGTACTCTCGTCGTCTCCGAGCAGGACACGATGGAACGACCCTCCGTGACAGCCGTGACGCACGCCGAGGAGGCGCGAGTGACCCTGACCGGCGTGCGCGACGAGCCCGGCATCGCGGGGCGGGTCTTCCGCGCCCTTGCCGACGCCAACGTGAACGTCGACATGATCATCCAGAACGAGCCGGTGTCGGTAGACGACAAGGCCGACCTCTCGTTTACGGTGGACGCCGGCGACCTGCCTGACGCAACGGAGGCCCTGGGAGGGCTCGACATCTCGGAGCGCCTCGAGACCGACGAGCGGGTCGGCAAGGTGTCGGTCGTCGGCGCCGGGATGCGCAGCCATCCGGGCGTCGCCGCGAGAGTGTTCGAGACCCTGGGCCAGAACGGCATCAACATCGAGATGATCGCCACGTCGCCGATCAAGATCTCGTGCGTCATCGACGCGGAGCGGATTCCCGACGCGGTCAAGGTCCTGCACGAGGCCTTCGAGCTCGGCTCCGATGCGGTTCGCCGCGAGGAACCCACGGGAACTGAGCACCGGCCCATCGTTCCTCCGCAGGAACGGGGCGCGGGCTCGGCCGAGGCGGCATGAGCGACGGCGGCGCTTACCGGGTCGGCGTCGTCGGCGCCACCGGGGCGGTCGGCGCGACCATCCTGGAGGTCCTGGCCGAGCGCGGCTTCCCGGCGGCCGAGGTCATCCCGTTCAGCTCGGAGCGATCGGCGGGAACCAAGCTCCCCTACGACGGGCGGGAGCTCGAGTGCCGCCCGCTGTCGGCGGAGGCCATCGGCGGGCTCGATCTGGTGCTCTCCTCGGCCGGCGGCAAGGTCAGCGCCGAGTGGGCGCCGAGGCTGGTCGAGGCCGGCGCCGTGGTCGTCGACAACACGAGCTACTGGCGGATGCACGACGACGTCCCCCTGGTCGTCGCCGAGGTCAACCCGGACGCGCTCGACTCCCACCGCGGAATCGTCGCCAACCCCAACTGCTCGGCGATGCAGATGGTCGTTGCGCTCGGCCCCATGCACCGGGCGGTTGGCATCGAGCGAATCGTCGTCTCGACCTATCAGCCGGTCTCCGGCACCGGGCGACGGGCCATGCAGGAGCTCGAGGCCCAGACGCACGCCATCCTCCACGGTTCCGAGGTCCCGCCGGCGGAGGTCTACCCGCACCGCATCGCGTTCAACGTCCTGCCCCAGGTGGAGACCTTCAAGGGCGGCGACGACTACACCACCGAGGAGCGCAAGATGATGGCCGAGACTCGCAAGATCCTCGGCGCGACCGAGGACGAGCTGAAGGTCTCCGCCACCTGTGTCCGCGTGCCGGTGCTGAAGGGCGAGTCCGAGTCGGTGAACGTGCAGACGCGCGAGCCGCTGTCGCCGGAGGAGTGCCGCCGGCTGCTGGCCGGCGCGCCCGGAGTGATGGTCGTCGACTCCCCGGCGGACGGCATGTACCCGCTTGCCACCGAGGCGGCGGGCCGAGACCAGGTGCTCGTGGGCCGCATCCGGCGCGATCCCTCGCACGAGCGCTGCCTCAACATGTGGATCGTCGGCGACAACCTGCGCAAGGGCGCGGCGACCAACGCCGTCCAGGTCGCGGAGCTCCTGCACGAGCGCGGGCTCGTCCGCGTCCCGGAGGGCGTGGGGGCAGCGCAGCCATCCAGCTGAGGACCTAGGGGTCAAGCCCTCTACGATCGCGGCCCTTGTTGGGCGCCTACGCATCCGTCGCGCTGGTATGCGCGGGTTCGCTCTTGGTGGGGCAGGCAATCCTTTGGCTGTCGGGCCACCGCGAGCTCACGTGGCTCTCAGGCCCGGTCGGGCTCGCCGCGCTCCTGGTGGCGAGCGGCCTCGCCATCAAGCTGCCGGGCCACGGCACCGCCGCCGCGATCGTAATCGGTGGGCTCGTCGTCGCCTCCGCGATCGTGCTGTTCATCCGCCGGCCAGCAGTCGTGCCTGCCCCGGCCTCGCACCCGGCGCTCGCCCTCGCGGCGGGCGCTCTGGCCCTCCTCGTCGCGTCGGTTCCGTTCATCGCCAACGAGCGCGTTGGGATCCTCGGCGTCGGACTCGTCAACGACGACATGGCCTACCACCTGCTGATCGCCGACTGGCTCAACACGCGCGTCGGCGAGATGCCGGTGCTGATCCATCAGGGCTATCCCGTGGGCCCGCATGCGCTCGTCGCGGGGCTCAGCGAGGCGCTCGGCACCGGACTGGTGGAGGCCTTCGCCGGGCTCACGCTCGCGATCCCCGCGCTGACCGCGCTTGTTGCCTTCGAGGCGCTCCGTGGCGTGCGCCCGGCCGCGCGCGTCGCGGCCGCCGTCCTGGTGGCGATGCCCTACCTCGTGGCCGCCTACCTGGGTCAGGAGGCGTTCAAGGAGCCGATCGAAGCGCTCTTCCTGGTGTCGTTCGCCCTGCTGCTCCCGGCCGCGACCTCGGCGCGGCGCGCGGTGCCGCTCGGCGTGATCGCCGCGGGGGCCACGTACACCTACAGCTTCCCGGGCCTGTTCTGGCTTGCGGCCGCGGCGGCGATCTATGTAGCGATCCAGCTCGTCAGGCGAGCGCCGGGGTCACGGACGGCGTCCCTGTTGGTGGGTGCCGCGGCGGTCGGCGTCGTGGCGATCCTGACCGCGCCGGAGTGGACGCGGATGATCGACTTCGGCGGCTTTCGGGCATTCCGAACCTCGAACCTCAGCGGGGGCCTCGGAAACCTGCGGCACCAGCTGTCACCGCTCGAGGCGCTCGGCATCTGGCCGACCAGCGAGTTCCGGCTGGCCGCCTCGGACTCGAGCCACCCGGCGGCCTTCTGGGCGGGAGCGGCGATCGCCGCCGCCGCCGTGGTGGTTGCCCTGCCGCGCTGGGTCAAGCGCCACGGGGCCGCGATCCCCGCCGCATTGGCGGCGGCGATCCTCGCCTACGTCGGAGCGCTCTTGTTCGGGACGGTGTACACGAGCGCCAAGGCCCTCGCGATCGCGGCGCCGCTCGTCGCCCTCGTGGCGTTCGGCGGCCTGCTAGGGAGCGATCGCCCGGCGCGCCGCACGTGGATCACGACGGGTCTGGCGATCGCGCTCGCGGCGGGCATGGCGGGCTCGAGCTTCCTGGTTCTGCGGCAGGCGCCGGTGGCCCCAACCGACCACGCCGACCAGCTCGCCGAGTTGCGGCCGCTCGTGCAGGGACAGGAGGTGCTGTTCCTCGGCCGGGACAACTTCATCTCCTATGAGCTTCGCGGCGCCACGCCGTTCACGGCGGTTCGCAACTTCTACGACCCGAACTACGTGAAGCCGAATCTGCGGCTGCACGACGTGTTCCGCAAGTTCGACTTCGACTCGGTGAGGCCGGAGACGCTCGATCGCTTTCCGTTCGTCATCACCACCCGAGCCGCCTATGCGAGCGGGCCGCCGCCCGACTTCGAGCCCGTGCGGGAAACCGCGGACTTCGTGCTCTGGAAGCGAAGCGGTGTGGTCGGCCCGCGCCGCACCTTGGCCGAGGGGGACAACCCCGGCGTCGAGCTCGAGTGCCCGGTGAGCGCAACCCACGGGTTGCCGGCTCGCGGCCGCGCCACGGTCTTCGCGGAGTCGCCCGTGGTCGGCGGAACCTGGTCGCCGGGCTCGACCGTCGAGGGCGGGTCCCCGGTCACGCAGACGCTCGAGCTGCCGGCGGGACGCTGGGAGATCTCCCTCCAGTACGACGCGACGCAGCGGCTGCGGATCTCGGCGCCGGGTTTCGGCGCCACCCTGCCGGCGAACCTGGACTACCGCGGCTCCGTCCCCTACTACCCGGTGGGGGAGTTGAACGTGCGGCGCCGTGGGCCCATGCGGTTCACCGTCGAGGTCGACGAACCACCCACATTGGGACGCATCCTCGGAACCGAATCCGAGGCCCACCTGGGTGCGATCGCGGCGAGTCCGGCCGCCGAGGGTGGGCCGATCCCGGGCGAGGCGGAGCGGGTCGTTCCGATCGACCGCGCCTGCGGACGGTACGTGGACTTCTACGCTCCGACAGCCCGCCCCTGAACCCAATATAAGCCGCTCATGAACCTCGGCTTCGGGGACGCGCTTCTGGTGCTCGGCGTCCTGCTCGCCGTCGCCGCCGCGCTCTCGGGCGTGATGCGGGGGACGGTCCTCTCGATCTCGGTGCTGTCCGTCGCCCTCGGAATCGGTCTCGCGGAGGCGGACGTGGTCTCGGTGACCGCGACCTCGCCGGGGATCGTCGACGTGATCGAGATCGCCCTGATCCTCACGCTGTTCTCCGACGGTCTGTTCGTGGAACGCGAGCTGCTGCGCCTTCACTGGGGGCCGGCGACGCGGGCGATCGTCGTCGCGATGCCGATCACGCTCGGGATTCTCGCCCTGATCGGCCACACCGTGTTTCCGAGCTTGTCCTGGGCCGAGGCCTTTCTCCTTGCCGCCGTCCTCACGCCGACGGACCCCGTGGTGACCTCCACGGTGGTCACGGCGCAGCGTGTTCCCGCCATCGTGCGCCATACGCTGAACCTCGAGTCGGGTCTCAACGATGGTCTCGCACTCCCGTTCGTCCTCTTCTTCCTGGTCCTCGCGCAGCCCGGCGGCGACGCTGGAGGCGAGGGCGCCAAGGTCATCGGCGAGGCGGCGTTCGGGGCAGTGATCGGAGTTGTGGTGGGCATGGTGGGCGGCCGTCTTCACCACCACCTTCCGGGCGGCGGGATCACTCGCCGGTACGAGGGGATCTATGCCGTCGGCTTCGGGCTGGCGGCCTTCGGGCTCGCGGACGTGACGTTCGGGAACGGCCTCATCGCGGCGTTCGTCGCCGGCATCACGATGGGGGTGGCCGAGCACGAGATTCCCGACGCGTTCGTGGAGTTCGCCGAGAACGTCAGCGCCATCTCCCAGGTGATCACGTTCTTCATCTTCGGGGCATTGATCGTCGCCACCGGATACAGCGGCGACATCTGGCGGCTCGCGATCTTCGTGATCCTCGCGCTGGTCGTGGCCAGGCCGGTCGCGATCCTGCTCTCGTTCATCCGCAGCCGCCTGCCCGGGCCCCAGAAGGCGTTCATCGCATGGTTCGGCCCCAAGGGCGTGGCGTCGATGCTGTTCGCTCTCTTCGTCCTGAAGTCGTCGGTCGAGGAGGGCCAGCTGATCTTCGACATCGCCGCGTTCACGATCCTGTGCTCGATCGTCGCCCACGGCCTGACTGACACGGTGGGCGCGAGCTGGATCGAGCGGCGAATGCGCCGACGGGATGAGGGGGAAGAGGCGGGCCCTCCCGAGGAGGTCCCGGGCCAGCTCCTGGGCTAGGGGGCGCCGAAGCGCATTGACGGGATTAGGTACGCCATAGCGTCCCTAACCCCGTCAGAGCGCGGAAAGCGTGCTTGGAGCCTCGCCAGAGCACAGCATGGCGTGAGCGCCACGTGCCAGCTGATGGCGCTCGGCTACACGCTTCGCGCAATCAAGCACCGGATCGCCATTGGGCGACTGCATCCCATCTATCGCGGGGTGCACGCAGTCGGGCGTCGAGAGGTCACGCGTATGGGCGAGTGGATGGCTGCAGTCCTCGCGTGCGGCGACGGGGCGGCCCTGAGCCATGAGAGCGGGGCGGCGCTATGGGAGGTTCGCCATGACCGTGCCGCCGAGATCCACGTTTCGGTGCCCAGGAGCAGCGACCCGCGCCATCCCGGCGTCCGGGTCCATCGACGGTCAGCCCTTCCTGCGGAGGACTTAACACGCCACAAGAACATCCCCGTTACCACGCCGGTGCGCACCCTCGTCGATCTCGGAACATGCCTGCCCGGGTACGCCCTCGAGGCAGCGATCAACGAGGCCGACAAGCTCGACCTGATCGATCCTTCGGCGCTTCGGACCGCGCTGGAGGACCGGAGAGGGCAGCGAGGGGTGCGCCCCTTGCGGGAGATCCTGGACCGGGGCGAGTTCGTCCTCGCCGACTCGGAGCTCGAGCGTCGCCTCCTGCCGATCGCGAAAAGGGCGGGCCTCGCGATGCCGCTGACGCAGCGGTGGGTCAACGGGTTTCGCGTGGACTTCTACTGGCCCGATCTAGGCCTGGTCGTCGAGACCGACGGCTGCGCTATCACCGGACGCCCAGCGAGCAGGCGAGGGACCGAGTCCGCGACCAGGTGCATATCGCCGCTGGCCTGACACCGCTGCGGTTCACCCACTGGCAGGTGCGGCACAACCCCGCCCACGTCAAGCGCACACTGAGGGCCGCAGCGGCACGTTCTCGACGCCATCGACGGGGTTAGGGACGCCATGGGGTACTTAACCCCGTCAATGCGCCGGTTTGGGAGCGTCGTCCTAGCTCTCGTCCGCGAGCTGGTTGACGACCTCGCGGGCCGTTGCCTCGTCGATGCCCGTATGCAGCACGTAGAGGCGAACGGCCTCCTCGACGTGGCCCAGCAGCACCGCCGACTCCACCTCCGGGGGCGGCTTGGGCGCCTGGGGTGTGGCCTCGCCCGACTCCATCGGCCTCAGGCCGGAACCGCGCCGGCGAGCCGCGACTCCACCCACTCCGTCGACGCGATGTGCTTGCCCATGCCGAGCTCCTTCGGTTCGAAGCCCAGGGCGAGCGCGACGAGCTGCGGGAGGTGCAGCACCGCCAGACCGAGGTCGCGGCCCGTGACCTTCGCGGCCTCGGGCTGCTGCATGTCGAGGTTCAGATGGCACAGCGGGCACGGCGTGACCAGGCAGTCGGCCCCGGCGTCCAGCGCGTCGGCGAGGTGCGTGCCGGCCTGGCGCAGGGACGTGTCGCGGTTCATGGTGATCACGGGGAAGCCGCAGCACTTGCGCGCGCCGTCGTACTCCACCGGCTGCCCGCCCAGCGTCTCGATGACCCGCTCCAGGTAGAGGTCGCGGTCGGGATGCTCCTCGTAGCCGATCCGGCTGCGCGGGCGGATCACGTAGCAGCCGTAGAAGGGGCCTACGCGCAGCTCGGTCAGCGGGCGGGTGACCTTCTCGGCAAGGCGGTCCAGACCGTAGTCCTCGACCAGGACCCAGAGGAGGTTCTTGTTCGCCCACCCGTCCTTGCCCTTCGTGTACTCGAGGCCCTCGTCCGCGAGCGCCTCGTTGATGTGCGCGCGGTAGGCGGAATCGGCGTCGAGGCGCTGCTGGCACTCCGACTGCGCCCCCTGGCACGTGGAGCAGATGTTCATCATCGCGAGCCCGGTGCTCTGAGCGAGCGCGAACGTGCGCGCGTTCAGCGTGTCGGCCAGCTCCTGGTTGTGCTCGGCGATCACCCCCGCACCGCAGCAGTTGGCGCGGTCGAGCTCGAGCAGCTCGATCCCGAGCCGGTCGGCGACCAGCGCCATCGAGCCATGGAGCTCCGGCGTGAAGCCGCGCGAGACGCAGCCGGGCCAATAAGCAAGCTTCAGATCGCTCACCGCTGTCCTTCCTCGTCGGGCTCGGGCTCGACTGCCTCCTCCGAGGTCGGCTCGGTCACCCCCTCCTCCAGGGCCTCCTCTTCGCCGGTGATGTAGAGGTTGAGCTCCTCCCGGTGCTCCTCGGCGTGCTCGTAGGCCCGCTTGACGTGCTGCTGCGCATCGCCGGGGAGCTTCGGGTGGATGCCCGGAACCAGCTTCGCCAGGTTGCGCATCTTGCCGGTGCGGATGCCGCGGACGGCGGTCGGCAGGGACCCGACCAGCCCCTTGATCGCCCCCGACGTCGGCATTAGCTTGCCGACGACTCCCTGCGCGTAGGACTCCTGGAGGAGGAGCGACTCGTCGAGCGTGCCCTTGCGCTGGATGATCTTGGTGAACGCCGTCTCGTGGCGGCGTCCGTTGTTGACGTCGTTGATGTCGTGGTCGTGGCTCGCGATACGGCGCAGCCGCATGATCTGGTCCATCGGGGCCACGTCCTTCGGGCACGCGTCGATGCACGAGAAGCAGTGGGTGCAGTCGTAGATGCCGTGTGGATCCTGCGCGAGGTCGTACAGGCGCTCCTTCGTCTGGGAATCGCGCGGGTCGCCCACGAAGCGGTACGCCTTGGCAAGCGCGGCGGGGCCCACGAACTCCGGGTCGGCCTCCATCGAGAGGCACGAGGACACGCAGGCGCCGCACTGGATGCAGGCCATCGACTGGGTGATATCGATCATCGACTCCGGCGGGACCACGTACTCGCGCTCGGGCGGGTCGCCCTCGGGCAGGAGCCACGGCGTCACCCGCCTGATCTTCTCCCAGTGGGTCGACTCCATGTCGGTGACC
>JBKPFQ010000122.1:0-12232 GCA_046728915.1 Actinomycetota bacterium
GAGATCTTCAACGCGCTCGACAAGCGGACCCGCTCGGCGTTCCAGCAGTGGCAGAAGAGCGCCGCGGTGGCGATCAACGGACGCAGCGTCGACCTGAACGACTCCTTCGGCAACCTGGGACCGTTCCTCGGCGACGCGACCAACGTGCTCAAGGTGCTGCGCTCCCAGAAGAGCGCCCTCCAGGGCCTCGTTCGCGACACGGGCACGGTGTTCAACGCCCTGAGCGAGAGGAATCAGGAGCTCGCCGGTGCGATCACCAACTCCAACCAGACGTTCGGCGCGCTGGCCGCCGAGGACCGGGCGCTGGCCGAGACCTTCCGCATCCTTCCGGTCTTCGAGCACGAGTCGCGGCTGACCCTGGAGCGGCTCGACGCGTTCCAGGCGAACACCCGGCCCCTGATCCACAAGCTCCTGCCGGTCGCGAACGACATCTCGCCGACGCTGCGCTCCATCAGGGAGCTCTCGCCGCACCTGAAGTCGCTGTTCATCAACCTCAAGCCGCTCATCAAGGCGGCCAAGACTGGGCTCCCGGCGACGCGGAGGTTCCTGGGCGGCCTGCGGCCCGTGCTCAGCGCCCTGGATCCGTTCCTCGCCAGCCTGAACCCCGTGATCCGCTACCTCGCCTTCTACCGTAGCGAGATCACGGGCTTCCTCACCGGTCCGCCGGCCGCCCTGGGCGACCAGCTCGCGCTCAGCACGACCAAGCCCAACCAACCGGCTCCGCTTCACGCCCTGCGACAGCTGTCCTACACGAGCGCGGAGAGCCTCTCGGTTTACCCGGAGCGGCTCGATACCAACCGCGGCAACGGCTATCCGCAGCCGAACGCGCTCACCGGATCGTCGTCGGTCCTGCACGGGATATTCCCGAACTTCGACTGCAAGCCGAGCGGCGGGGAGATCGACGAGCACCCGGCGGATCCGGCGAACGCCAACTGCTTCGTCGCGCCGAACTTCCCGAACGAGTTCGGCGGCGGCCAGGCCCCGAACCTCTACGCGGACCCGTAGGCCGCGCCCATAGGATTCGCGCTGACGTCGGGCGCGGCTCGGCCGGAGCGCAGAGAGGAGAGGATTTGCCGTACTTCAAGGACGCCGACGAGGTCTATGCCACGATCGGCAAGCTCTTTCAGGACCTTGCCGACGACGAGGAGCTGGCGCCCAAGTTCCGCAAGGCGAACACGATCGTCCGCTACGAGTTCCGCGATCCCGACTCGGTGATCACGACCCGGCTCCAGGAGGGCCAACCTGGGGACGTCGACTTCGGCGAGTCGGAGATGGAGCCCGACGTGACGATGTCGATGGCGGCGGATACGGCCCATCGGTTCTGGCTCGGCCAGGTGAACGTAACCGTGGCGCTCGCCCGCGGGCAGATCAAGGCGAAGGGTCCGGTGGCGAAGATCCTGAAGCTCGTGCCGCTGACGAAGCCAGTGTTCCCCCGCTATAAGGCGCAACTCGAGGCCCAGGGCCGCGACGATCTCGTGAACGTCTCCTAGCGGAGCTGGCGGGGGTGGGCACCAACGGCGCGCAGTTCTCGGGCTTCAAGCCCTTCTACCAGTTCGCGAGCCCGACCCGGGTCATCGCGGGTGTCGACCTGATCGAGAGCACTGGCTTCGAGTTCGCGAAGGAGGGCGGTGAGCGCCCGCTGATCGTGACGGACGAGGTCATCCGCGAGACGGGATTGGTCGACGACGTGGCCGCGGGGGTGACGGAGGGCGGCCTCGAGGTCGCCGGCGTCTTCGACGCGGTGCCGCAGGATTCCGACACCGAGGCGGTCGCCCGATGTGCCGAGGCGGCGAGCGAAGCCGGCGCTGACAGCTTCATGGGCGTCGGCGGCGGATCGGTTATGGACACGGCCAAGGCGGCGAACGTGCTGTTCACGCACGGTGGGACCGTCCGCGAATGGGAGGGCATCCTGACGCTTCCGCGCGAGCGCGACGGCCTCGGGAAGCCGTTGCCGCTCGCTCCGCTCGCTGCCATTCCGACCACGGCGGGTACGGGCTCCGAGGCGAGCTTCGCGGCGGTCGTCAAGGATCGCACCGAGAACCTGAAGGTCGAGATAGCCGACGTCGCGCTGTTCCCTCGGCTCGCCATCCTCGACCCCGCCGCCACAGCGACGCTTCCCGCGCCGATCGCCGCGGCGACCGGGATGGACGCGCTCACCCATGCGATCGAGGGCTACGTCTCGACCGAGTGGAACCCGCATGCCGACGCCCACGCGCTGCAGGCCATCCGCATGATCCGCGACAACCTCGAGCTGGCGGTCGCCGACACCGGCGACGACGAGGCTCGCGGAAACATGCTCGTTGCGGCGAACCTCGCGATTCAGCCCAGCGGCTCCGGCGCCATCGGCGCCACCCACTCGATGTCCCACCCGTGCGGCGGTCACTACGGCGTGCCCCACGGCATCGCCAACGCCATCAACCTGCCCTGGGTGATCGAGTTCAACGCGGCCGGGGGCGAGGGGATCGCGGACCGCTACCGGGCGATCTGCGAGGTGATGGACGCGGAGGCGGCCGGCACTGGAGCCGAGGTCGGCAAGGCGCTCGCCGACGAGGTCCGGGCGCTCACGGCCCGGCTCGAGCTTCCCCGGCGGCTGTCCGAGGTCGGCGTGCCGGAGGAGGGGATCCCCCGACTCGTCGAGGGCGCGATGGGCGACGGCTGCACGCTGGTCAACGCACGTGAGCCGACCGAGGACGACTTCGCCGAGCTCTACCGGAAGGCGCTGTGAGCGCGAAGGACGAGCAGCAGGCCTGGGCTGACACGGTACGGGCCGTCGCTCAGGACCGCGGGCTGAGATACGACTCGGTCGGCGGGCTGAACCCCGTCGGCCAGCCGGCGGCGCTCTGCCCGGGCGGGACGAACCGGATCACGGGTCAGCTCAGTGACGGGTTCTGGGGCGCCTCCTGCGACGCCGACGAGCACGAGGAGGGGGGCCTCTTCTCCAAGGCCGTCCTGCCCGGCGCCGTCCTGGCGAAGTCCCACGTCCCGGACCTCGCCAAGGTGATGCCGCCGTTCAACGTGGAGTCGATCGAGCGGACGCCCGAGGAGCTCATCATGCAAAGGGCGTCGCGGCGGAAGGTCGAGTTCGAGAGCATCGACTTCAACAAGCGCTTCCTGGCAACCGTCCCGAGCTCCTACGATCCCGTGGCGCTGCGGGAGACGTTCAGCCCCGGCTTCCTCGAGTGGGTGACGACAATCGACAACGAGATCGACTTCGGGGTCTCCGAGCAGCAGCTCTGGTTCCTGTGGCGGTTGCGGGATCGGAATCGCTCCGAGCTCGAGGCGGCGCTCGACAACGGCGGCCGGCTGTTCGCGCGGGTGCGCAAGGAGGTCGAGGAGTCCGGCGTCCACACCTACCCGGCCGGGCCGTGGCACGCCGGCCTGGAGCCGTTCCCGGCGAGCTGATCTAGACCCGCTCGGACTTGCGGTACCCGCGCGCGGTGCGGAAGAAGCGCATCATCTTGGCGGCGTTCCTGCGGTAACGCGCGGCGTTGCTTTCGTCCGGGAGCTCGAATCCGCCGACGAGCTTTCGCGGCACGAGCGCCCAGCCGCCATCGGCCTCAGCGAGGTCGCCACGCACCTGGAAGTTCTCCTGCCAGGTGAAGTCCGGGCTGTGGCAATGGGCTGTGAGGCAGGCCCGGCCCCGGGTCAGGGGCAGCTCGGCGGGCACGGCGCCGAGCGCAATGCGGCGCGCGTCGCGGTCCAGGCTCACCGGCAGCCGCACGGCCAGAGGGAAGCCATCGGGCGCGATCCAGCTCAGCACCGCTGTCTCGTAGCGGCGATCGAGCTCCACGATCCTCGAATCCCATGCGATGTTGCCCCCGATTCCGGGTTCGTGGGGCTCGAGCGGCTCCTCGCTGTGGCCCGAGCGAACCTCGTCCACATGTGAGTCGAGGACGTCGGGCGGTCTCGTGACGTCTCCGTCCGGCCAGACGAAGACCCGCTCGGGCCGCACGTGGACGTAGATGCGGGCGAAGTACCAATTGAAGAGGCCCCGGAGCGGCTTCGGCGGGAGCATGCCCCGCACGGCCGGCAGCTTCTCGGTGGACTCGCGGATGTAGCGCTCGCGGTTTGCCGCGAGGTCCCGGTCGTCGACGTCGGCGCTGCCCTGCACGAGGACATTGATCCCCGATCCGATCCCGCACCCCGTTGGGTCCGAGAACAGCAGGGCGACATGTGCGTTGCGCTTCGCGTCGAGCGCCTTCTTCGGGTAGCCGACGCCCGTCGTCACGTCGATGCAGGGGTCGCCCTCGGCGTAGTACGGGGTCACGGGCCAGACGATCGGCTGCTGGCGCGCGTCGATGGTCGTGTACTCGCAGGTGATGAAGCGCTTGAAAGCCTCGCGGACCTCCTGCGGCAGGCTCGCCGTCACGGGCGAAACATAGCCCGGATCCAGTCCGCGGATCAGTATCCGGGCTCGCCCGGCAGCACGATCCGCCGCTCGCCCTCCTCGCCCACGACGCGCGGCATCACCGGCTCGATCACCCGGTCACGCGTCGCCGCCAGCACCTCCTCGGAGCTCGAGTACGGAAGCAGTGACTCCAGGTGCTTGATCGTCGGGAACACGAGCTCGAGCTCGCCGGCGCGATGGCGCTCGAGCGCCGCCGCGGGCGACGTCCACTCCGCCCCGGTCGTCTCCTGGAG
Source organism: Actinomycetota bacterium (assembly GCA_046728915.1). Taxonomy (GTDB): domain Bacteria; phylum Actinomycetota; class Thermoleophilia; order Solirubrobacterales; family 70-9; genus AC-56. The sequence continues at coordinate 4,642 of JBKPFQ010000122.1, forward strand.
GTCGGGACGGGGCGGCGTGTGAGCCGGCGCGAGGGTCACGTAGAAGCGGGTGTCGAAGCGAACCGGGACGAGCTCCGGCGTGATCCATCGCGACCAGGCGAGGAGCTCGGCGTCCCCCGGGAGCTCGATGCCGGCCTCCTCACGGAGCTCGCGGACGGCGCACGCCTTGTGCGCCTCCTCCTCGTCCCCAGCGTCGTCGGCGTCCACGGCGCCCCCGGGGAACACCCACACCCCGGGCATGAACCGCGCGTCCGGGCTTCGTCGCACGAGCAGGACCTCGACGCCGCGATCGCGATGCCTGCCGCCGCGGCGGAGCAGGATCAGCGAGGCGGCGGGACGGGGTTCGGAACCAGCCGCGCCCATTCCGGATGGGCTCCGGGGCTGGTTTCTCACGCGCTTACCTTCCAGGTTCGCTCGGCGGGCACGCGAGCACCCTACCCAGCCTCCCCACGCGCAGCGTGGCGTTTGGGGCTACGTTTCCAGCGTGACTCGGAGGAGTGCGCTGCCCGTCTCGGTTGCCGGCGTGGTGCTTGCATGCGGCCTGCTGTCCTCCCCGGCGCCGGCGCGGGCCGCATCCACGCATCGCGGTGCCGGCTTCCGCGTCGGTGCGGCGAGCGTCAGCTTCACGCCTCCGAGAGCCGGCACGATCAAGGACGACCCCGCCGACTGCGATCCCACCGGGGCCTTCGACGGGCCCCGGAAGTTCGCCTTCGAGGAGCCCTACAAGGACCAGGAGGGATCCGGCCACTACGACCCCGGCGATCCCTACGTGGACTGCAACGGGAACTCACGGTGGGACGGCAACCTGCTCGGCGGCGGCTCCGACGCTCCCAGGTTCTACGACCACGTGGCGGACGAGATCGGCGCCCGTGCGATGGTGGTTTCCAACGGCAAGCGCACGATCGCCGTCGAGGTCCTGGACAACGAGGGCGCGTTCAACGTCTACCTCCAGCGCATCCGCCGCCAGGTCGCGGCCGACGGGATCCAGCTGGACGGCATCTACATCAGCTCGAACCACGACGAGTCGGCTCCCGACACGATCGGCATCTCGGGCGTGAACCCGCTGACCTCGAGCGTCAACGCGTACTTCGCCGACTACATGGTCCACCGAGCCGCCAAGGCCATCGAGGAGGCGGCAGCCAACCAACGACGCGCGAGGATCCGCTACGCCGAGGCAATCGAGCCCGCGAACCTGCGCCAGTGCTGGTCGTCGTATCCCTTCGTCGACGACCAGCTGATGCCGAGCATGCAGGCAATCGGCACGAACGGGCACGTGATCGCCACGCTGGCGAACGTCAGCCAGCACGCCGAGTCGCTGGGGTTCAACCCCGACGATGCGCAGAAGCGTTGGATCAGCGCCGACTGGATCCACTTCTTCCGGCAGCGGCTGGAGCGACGCTTCGGCGGCGTGGCGATCGAGATGGCGGGCTCGGTGGGGAGCGTGGAAACGCCGGAGGTCTTCTCGAAGGCGCTCTCCCGGATCCCGCAGCAGTTCGTCGACGAGAGCCATCCGGCCGGCTGCCGCACGCTGTTCGACGCGAGGGGCGACATGACCCCCGTGGGCTACGACGGCGAGACGAAGGCGCTCGGCCGCTCGCTCGCGGGCTCGGTGGCCCATGCCCTGGATTCGCACCCGCATCCCTCGCGCTCGCGGGCCATCTGGGGAGAGCGCCGGGACATCTGCATACCCCTGACGAACTCGCTCTTCGCTCTAGGAGCGCATCTGGGCGTGTTTGCGGATCGCCCGGGCTACACCGACGGCTGCACCAAGCGGTTCCCGGTCGCGCCGAACGGCAGCACGTCCGGCGACGAGGTGAAGAGCCAGGTGGCGGCCTTCCGAATCGGCGACGGGACCTTCATGTCGGTACCCGGGGAGGTGTTCCCGTTCACCTACCTGCGGAGCTTCATGGGCCCGGACGACATACCCAAGCCCGAGTTCCCCCTGCCACCGTGGCCGATGAGGCACATGCATACCCCGTTCCGCTTCGTCGATGGGCTCGGCGAGGACATGGTGGGCTACATCTTCCCGCGGGGCAACGGGGTCGGCGTCCCCGGCGAGGGCACGGGCGCGAGCGACACGGATCGGTTCGGGTGCGGTCATTCGGACGACTCCGAGGCGGCGAGCTCGCAGACGGCCGACATCGCCGGCAGGGCGCTCGTGCAGCTCCTCGATTCGCACGGCGGCAGGCCGGAGCGGCTTCGTCGCGGCCGGTACGTCCTTCCCGGCGGCAAGCTCTCGCGTGACCCACTGGGAGGCCCCGAGGTCAAGTGCGACGTCGACACCGAGTTCCAGTTCGCCGGACGCGCCAAGCGAGTCTGGATCCCCGGCCACGGGACCGTCAGGCCGGCGGCCTGGATGTCGCTCGACGGCCGCCGGCAGAAGCGGCCCACCCGCAACACGCGAGGCTACTTCACCAAGGGCGGCCGGCCGGTGTGGCTCGAAGTGTTCAAGCCCTTGAGGTAACCTCGCGCCGATGTCCACCGAGACCCAGACCGCGCAGCTCTGGATCTGCACGTCGTGCGGGTTCGTCTACGACCCCGACGAGGGCGATCCGGACGGCGGCATCCCTCCCGGAACCCCGTTCGAGTCGATTCCCGACGACTGGTTCTGCCCGGTCTGCGGGGCCCGCAAGGCCGACTTCGAGCCTTACGAGGAGTAGCGCCACGGCGCATAAAGGGCCCGACGATCGGGGGTCGTTCCGCTTCACGCCGGGCCGAGCGGGCCGGCGCGCACCGGCGGCTGGCCGCGATCCGTGTCGCTCTATTGATCTGGCCCATCTCGTGTGCGATCGCCGCCTGGCTCGCCGCGACGACCGACATGATCGGGATCGCGCTGCTCATCACCGCCGGCGCGTTCGTGCTCGCGCTCGCCTACCTCGGCTGGGCGACCTGGCTAACGCGCCGGCGCGATCGGATGGCTGCCGCCGAGGCGCGATCGGCGCGGCCTTGAAGGTCGTCGCGGACAGCCTGCTCGTCTTCATCGCTCTCTATCCGATCGTGAGCGCAGCAATCTGGATCGCCGGGGGCGTTCTGTTCTCGGCGCTGCGCGAGCGCGGTCACCAACCCGAGCTCGCCCCCGGCGAGGGCCCGCCGGTTTCGATCCTGATCCCCGCGTACAACGAGGAGCTCGACATCGGCGATGCCGTGCGCGCCGCCCTTCACATCGACTATCACGACTTCGAGGTGCTCGTGTTCGACGATGGATCGACCGACCGGACCGCGGCGCGCGCAGGGAGGCGGGTCAGGGCGACCCTCGTCTTCGTGTGCTCCGCGACGAGCGGAACCGCGGGAAGGCGGGCAGGCTGAACTCGGGCACCCTCGAGGCCCGCGGCAAGTACCTGCTCATGCAGGACTCCGATGCCGATCCATCCCCTCGCGGTCCGGGTGCTCGTGGCACGGCTGGAGGAGTCACCCCGGCTGGCGGCGGTGGCGGGCGACGCGCGTCACGAACCGCGGCTCGCTGCTGGCGGCGCTGCAGACGCTCGAGTTCTCGGCGGTCATCGGCCTGATCCGCCGGACTCAGGCGCTCACGGCCAGCGTCGGCGTCGTCGCCGGGATCATCGGCATGTTCCGGCGCGAGGCGTTCGTCGGTCGGCGGCTACGACGAGCGCATGGCCACGGAGGACATCGAGTTGACCTACCGCCTGCTGCTCGCCGGCTGGAGACGACGTACGATCCCCGCGGGCTCGTCGGAATGCGCGTCCCGACGTCGCTCCGAGCCCTGTGGCGGCAACGGCGTCGCTGGGCGCGAGGGCAGGGCGAGGTGCTTCACACCCATGCAAGGGCCCTCACCCGCTGGCGCCACCACCACCTGTGGCCGGTATTCGTCGAGGGCCTCCTGTCGGTCGCCTGGATCGGCCTCGCCGCGCTCGTCATCGTCATCTCAGGGGTGCGCATCGCCGTCAACGACTCGTCCCACGTGGCCTTCCTGCTCCCGGCCTGGGGAGTCGCGGTCGCCGTGATCACAACGATTCAGTTCCTGGTGGCCCTCGGGCTCGAGCGCCGTTACGACCGCACGGCGCCGCTGTCACTCGTCTGCGGTCCGCTGTATCCGGCGGCGTACTGGCTCGTCAGCGCGTTCTCCGCCCTGACCTCCGAGCTTCCGGCCCTGATCCTCGGCCCACGCGGCGAGAGGGTCCGCTGGGACACGGTCCGCGAGCCAGCCTGTGTCGAGGCGGGCGACGAAGCGCCCCGCGAGGCTCTTACTCCAGCGCGTCCTCGCGGCGACGCCTGATCACCGCGCGCGCGGTGATCCAGGCCACGGCCCCGATCAGCCCGAGCGGAGCGAGCACGGCGGCGCTGATCAGGAGGATCCCCGCGGTCACCGTGAGGACCCGGCCGGCATCACCGAAAGCGTCGTCGATGCCCCAGCCGCCGCCGCCGGAGTCGACCCCGCGCTCCCCGCGAATCTCGACGTTCACGGGGACCAGGTGGATGCGCTGCTGCACGTGCCCGAGGTGGTCCTTGGCGTCGGCGAGCTGGTTCTCGATGATGTTCAGCCGCGCCTTGAGGCTCTGCCGCTCCTCAAAGGTGAACGCCTCGCCCAGCTGACCCAACAGGCTGGACCTCTGGGCCTCGAGGTCCTCCACCTGCGCCTGGGCCGAATTGAAGCGCTTGGTGATGTCGACGGTTCCCTCCGTCCGCGAGGTGACGTGGGCGAGATCGGACATCTCCCCGAGCGCCTTCTGCAGGTTCTGAGCGGGGATGCGCAGCTCGAAGGTGCCGCTTCCCTGCTGTGAGCGACCGCTCTCGTCCTGCGCGGGCACCGCCCTCGGCCCGGTCGTGCGCCCGCTCGTCACGTCTGAGGAGACGACGTAGCCGTTGTACTTGTCCACGACGCCGACAACCCCGTCGGCGACGTCGCGCACGTCCTGCGGCTCGGTGGACAGGACCAGGTCGGCGTTCTGCGCGACCTTGCGGTGGGCGGAGAGAAATCCAGCCGCAAACGGCGCCGCTTGCCGATCGAACCTCGCGTCTCGACCCGCGCGGGACGACAGGTCCTGGATCCTCAGCTCAGGGGTCAAGTTTCGGGTGCTGTCGGCACCGCCACCAGCACCTTCCGCAGCACCACCAGCCCCTCCACTGGCGTCAGCCTGCTTCGGCGTCGGTTGCGTCGACGGCTGGGCGGCCCCGCCACCGGATCGCCCGCCGCGCTCATCGCTCACGCTGACCCCGACGGCCACCGCCACCACGAGCGTGGCGGCGGTGGCCGTCGAGACCAGCAGGCCGCGAGGCGGGATGGCCCGCAGCCGCTCCCGCAGACCGCCGAGTGCCGATCCGCTCGGCTGTTCATCGCCAACACCGGGACGGCCCTCGCGCGGGAATCCAGCGGCGGCCCACTCGTCCAGCTTGGCGGCGAAGTCGGGATCGGGACTCGGGCGGTCCGCCCGCGCGCTGACCGCCAGCTCGTCGAGGTCCTCGAGGTCCGGCGCGACCCTCAGGCCCGCAAGCGCATGGTCGATCGCCTCGAGCTCGCGCTCGACGTCGGGATCCGGTGGCATCTCGTGGTCACGCAGCCTCATCGCAGGCCCTCCTCAGCTCTTGGATGACTCGGTGCAGCTTGGTGCCGGCGTTCGTCTCCGAGGTCCCGATCACGGTGGCGATCTCGCCATTGCTCAAACCGGCGAAGAACTTCAACGCCACCAGCTCGCGCTCTCGAGGGGAGAGCTCCGCGATCGCGGAGCGCAGCGCCGCGCGGCGAACGGCGACCTCGGCGCCTTCGTGCGGCGGCGCAAGGCCCTCGTCCTCCGGCTCGGCGACGAGGCGCGCCCGGCGGCGCCGCCGCCGGAGCTCGTCGAGCGCGGCGTTGCGGGCGATCCCGAACAGCCACGCCCGCCTGTTTCCCCTCTCCGGCTTGAAGCTGCGGCGGCGCCGGTAGGCGCGTTCGAACGCCTGGGCGGTGACGTCCTCGGCCGCCGAACGGTCGCGCAGGAGGCCGACGACGTACGCATAGACGTCGTCGCGGCTCTGCCGGTAGAGCGCCTCGAACGCAACATCGACATCGCTCGGAGCCTGGGTCGCCGCTGCCGCAAGCGTCTGGGTCACGCCCCTACTACGCGCGCGTGAGCCTTCCATCACAACCAGTATCGGCACCCGCGCGAAGACGGGCACTCGGTGGAGGGTTGGCCGAGGCCGCTACGCCGCCCGCGGGACGCGGAGCTCTTCAGTGTCGGGCTCGGGCAGGGCTTCGATCGCCGGCACGTCGCCGTACGCCTCGGCGAACGCCGCCCGGATCGACTCCGCCACGATCTCGACCAGCCGGCGCAGGTCCGACTTGGTAATCGAGAGCGGGGGCATCAGCACGATCACGTCGCCGAGCGGCCGCACGATCGCCCCGCGGCGCCGTGCCTCGAGCACCACGCGGTGGCCGAGTCGCACCGACGGATGGTGCTCGCCCAGGTCGATCCCTGCCATGAACCCGCGCCCGCGCACCTCGGTGACCTCGGGCATGGTGGCCACCTCGTCGAGCAGCTCGCCCAGGAGGCGGATCTTCGGCTGCAGCCGCAGCAGGGTGCTCTCCGCCTCGAACGCGTCCAGGTTCGCGAGCGCGGCCGCGCAGGCAAGCGGGCTGCCCGTAAACGTGTGGCCGTGGAAGAACGTTCGCCGGCCCTCCGGCGCGCCGAGGAAGCCCTCGTAGATCCGCTCCGTCGTCAGGGTGGCGGCGAGCGGCAGGTAGCCGCCCGTCAGGCCCTTGCCCAGGCACAGGAAATCGGGCGCCACCCGCTCCTGCTCGCAGGCGAACATCGTCCCCGTGCGGCCGAAGCCGGTGGCGACCTCGTCGCAGATCAGGAGGACGTCGTGGCGGTCGCAGAGCCCACGCACCCGGCGCAGGTAACCGGGCGGTTGGACCCGGATTCCGGCGGCTCCCTGGACCAGCGGCTCGACGATCACCGCCGCGACCTCCTCCGAGTGGAAGTCGAGCACGCGCTCGAGCTGCTCGGCGTCACCCGCCTCGACGCGGTGCGCGTCGAAGAGAAGCGGTGAATACGCGGCGTGGAAGAGATCGATCCCACCGACAGAGACCGCCCCGAGGGTGTCCCCGTGGTAGGCGTCGCGTAGCGAGACGAAAGAGGTTCGCCGGGCGTGCTGGCCGCCTCGCTGCTGCCAGTACTGGAAGACCATCTTCAGCGCCACCTCGGTCGCGGTGGAGCCCGAGTCGGAATAGAAGACACGACTCAGCCCGGGCGGCGCCATCTGGACCAGCCGCGCGGCCAGCTCGGCGGCACTCCGATGCGTCAATCCGAGCATCGTCGAGTGTGCGACCCGCTCGAGCTGGTCGTGCACGGCTTGGTCGATCAACGGATGGCGATGTCCATGGACGTTGCACCACAGCGAGGAGACGCCGTCGATGTAGCGCCGCCCCTCGCCGTCGATCAGGTCCGTGCCCTCCGCCCGCTCGATCACCAGCGGCTCCTCGCGACACCAGTCGAGTTGCTGCGTGAACGGGTGCCAGAGATGACGGCGATCGAGGTCGGCAACCTGTGGCATCGAGCTCGACCATAGAACTGCCGGCGGCGGAAGACCGGTGAGCTGCCAGAAGTCGAACGCCGTCCCGCTTCACTAAGCTGCCCGGCCGAAGGCCCCGCAAGGA
>JBKPFQ010000123.1:0-7382 GCA_046728915.1 Actinomycetota bacterium
CGATCACGGACTTCCCGGAGCGGCGCAGCTCGCGCGCCGCCGTGAGGCCCGCGAAACCCGCCCCCACCACGGCCACGCCGCATCGTCGCCGCCGGCCCCGGCGCCCGGCGGCGCCGGCACCGGCGACGCGGCCGATCGCAGCGCCCAGCCCGGCGGCAGCCGAGGCCCCGATGAGCCCTCGCCGCGAGATCCTGGTTCCCGGCATCAGGTAGACGATCTCACACGCCCTTGGCGGGCGTACCCCGGCCTCGGCGGGGCTGGCTCAGGCCGCGGCGGACAGCTCGGCGCCCGCGAGGAACTCCTCGAAGTGCTTGTGCGACGGGCAGAAGTCGCGTCCCGGGAGCGGCGCCCGCTGGCATGGCGTCCCCTCGCGCGTATGCGCCTGGCAGTGGCGCGGCCGGCCGTCGATGTCAACGCCCCCCGGGCACTTGGCGAGGAACTTCTTCGCCAGGTTGATGTTCAGCTCGACCACCCGCCAGGCGTAGAGCTGGTCGCTCATTCGGAGATAGGGGCGGACCTCGTTGAAGAGCCAGCGCGACGGACGGGCGAAGTACCGGCCGTCGTAGGTCAGGCGCTCGATCGCCGTCTCGCAGGCTTCGAGGACCGCCTGCCGGCTTCGACACCCGCCCGGGTCGTCCCCGTCCTCGACCACGCGCGGCGCCAACTCCCTGTAGATGGAGCGGCTGAACTGGTACATCCCTAACCCCCTTGGTCTTCCATACCCCGTGCCCCGCGGCACTCCATGCTCTGCTTTCGTGCTTGGGGACTCGCCCCGTTGCTTCCCATGTGCGCTTGGCGCAAACATCCTATTCCTCGGGGTTGGTAGCGAGTCGGAACCGCGACCGGCGACGTGCGAGGATGCGGGCGTGGAGCAGCGCCTGAGCCTGATTACCCTGGGGGCGTCGGACCTCGAGCGCGCCCGGGCGTTCTATGAGGCGATGGGCTGGACGACGGGTGCCGAGCCGGGCGACGACGTCGTCTTCTTCCAGACGCCCGGCTGCATCGTGGCCCTGTGGGACCGCGCCAAGCTCGCCGAGGACAGCGCGGTCGCCGATCCGGGAGGCTGGGGCGGGGTGACGCTCGCCTACAACGTGCGCTCGCCGGAGGAGGTCGATTCGGTGCTCGGGGAAGCCGCGGCCGCGGGAGGGACGGTCACGCGGCCCGGAGGCGAGACGTTCTGGGGCGGCTACTCCGGGGTCTTCGAGGACCCGGAGGGCCATCCCTGGGAGGTGGCGCACAACCCGCACTGGACGCTGAACGAGGACGGGTCGGTCACGCTGCCCTCGTGAAGGCCGCCGCTAAAGGGCGGCCAGCGCTTCGCGGATCGGCGTCTCGCCCTCCAGGAGGTCGAACGCCTTGCGGATCGTGTTCGGCTCGTCGAGGCACGCGAGGAGGGTTGCGGCGACGTCGTCGCGGGGGATCCGCCCGTAGCGGCCGAGGTCCGGGGCCGCGGCCACCAGGTCCGTCCCCGCGTCGTCGGTGAGCCCGCCCGGCCGCACGATCGTGAAGTCCAGGCCGCTCTCGGCCAGCTCCCTGTCGGCGCCGGCCTTTGCCTCGTAGTAGGGCCGCATCTGGTCGGACCAGTCCTCGGGGCGGTTCGCCCCGATCGCGGACACGATCACGTAGCGCGAGATGTCGTTCACGCGGGCGGCCTCGATGAGCTTGACGGCGCCGCCGTAGTCCACGGTGCGCTTTCGCGCCGGCCCGCTTCCGGCGCCGGCGCCGGCGGCGAAGACGACGGCGTCCACTCCGGCGATCGAGCGGGCGATCGCGTCCGCGTCCAGGTTCTCGATGTCGGCGCCCACGGCCGTCGCGCCCGTGGCCTCGACATCGTCGGCATGGTCGGGGTTGCGGATCAGCCCGCGGGCCCGGTCGCCGCGCTCCGAGAGCAGGCGCAGCAGTCGCAATGCGACCTTGCCGTGCCCGCCGACAACTGCCACCTCCATCGCCATGGCCGATGCTTATCACGTGGCGGGCCGGCACCCATCGCCGCTGCCCGGCCGGCCGGTCCTAGGATGCGAGCGTGGAGGATCTCGGCGCGCCTATCTCGTACATGACCGTGGCCGAGGGATGCCCCGTCTACGCGAGCGACGGACGACACGTAGGCAAGGTCAAGCACGTTCTCGCCGATCCCGACGTCGACGTCTTCGACGGAATCGTCGTCGAGACGGGCGTCGTGCCGCCCGACCATCGCTTCGTGGACGCCGATCAGGTGGCCGAGATCTACGAGCGCGGAGTCAAGCTGGGAATCGACTCGGAGCTCGTCAAGACGTTGCCGAAGCCAAGCGCCAACCCGGCGACGATCGGCGCCGGGCCGGATGACGTCGTCCCCGACGAGCTGCGCGACAAGCTCCGGCGCGCGTGGGACCGGATCTCCGGCAAGGGCTGACCGAAGAGGAGGTGGCGGATGGCAGAGCAGAACGTCTACCCAGCGCTTCGATACCGGGACGCGCCCGGCGCGATCGCGTGGCTCGTCGATGTCCTCGGCTTCGAGGTCCACGAGCTCCACGAAGCCGATGACGGGTCGGTGGCGCATGCCGAGCTCAGCCACGGCCCCGGGTTGGTGATGCTCGGTTCCGAGCGCGAGGGGGCATTCGGAGGCCGGACCGGCTGCGGCTTCACCTACATCGCGGTGCAGAAGATCGACGAGCTGTACGAGCGCGCCCGCTCAAAGGGGGCGGAGGTGATCATGGAGATCCGGGACACCGACTACGGGTCGCGCGACTTCGCCGTGCGCGATCCGGAGGGCAGCGTCTGGAGCTTCGGGACGTACCGGCCCAGCACCTGAGCTCAGCCGCAGGCGACCTCCGCCCAGAGGTTCGGCGGATCGGCTCCATCCATGCCCCAGTCGTCAGCCAGCCTGTCGAGCAGGTAGCGGCCCCACTCCGCCAGACCGTTCCCGCGCCACGCCGGAACGCTTTCTCCCACCAGCCGCAAGGTGGGCCCGCGGGTTTCAAGTCGAACGGATTCGGGCCGAAGGGTGACGATTAGATTCACCGGCCTGGTGCGGACGTCCAGCTCGCGCCCCACCACCTGAGCGACCAGCTCGCTCGCCAACAGCGCGGTCGCAGCGCGGGCGGTGGGATCCAGGTCGGCGCCAAAGCGGTCGAGAGCCATTTCGAGCTCGCGCGTGGCAGCCCTCATGCTCCGGCGCGGATCCACGCTGATGGTGTGTACGCGTGTCTGCGAGTCCAAAGCCAGCGGTTCCCCTCCTGAAAGTTGAGCAGCTGGTCCTCAAGCGATGGTACGCCACCCATCGAACGAAGGAGTCGGTAGTCGGCCCCGGCGGTTACCGCGAGCTCTCGGCCGCCTCGAGCGCGGCGCCGTGGAGGATGTCGTGCTCGGAGACCTCGATCCTCTGCAGGCCGAAGGCCCGCATCACCTGGATCAGGATCACGACCCCCGCCACGATCGTCGGCGCCCGACCGGGATGCAGGCCGGTCACCTTCAGTCGCTCCTCGAGCGTCTTGCCGGAGAGCATCGAATACATGCGCTGGATCCCGTCGAGGGTGAGCACGTAGCCATGGACCTTCTCCGGGTCGTACGGGTCGAGCTCCTGCTCGATCGCCGCCAGTGAGGTGGGGGTGCCGGCGACTGCGATGCCGATCCCGATGTCGAAGAACTCGGCCGCGGCGAGCTCGGCGAAGATCCGCTTGCGAACGTCCTCCGCCAGGGCCTCGAGCTCGGATCCCGTCGGCGGGTCATTCCGGATGTGGCGCTCCGTGTGGCGCACCGTCCCGACCTGAAGTGAGGTGTGAAAGGTCACCTCGTGCCCCGACCCGAGCACGAGCTCGGTGGAGCCCCCGCCAATGTCGACGACGAGCGTGTCGTCGGCGGCCTCACGCCCCGCGACGGCGCCCAGGTACGTGAGCCGGGCCTCCTCGTCCCCGGTCAGGATCCGGGCGTCCAGCGCGAAGCGCTCGCGGAGCTCGGCGATGAAGGCACCGGAGTTGTCGGCGTCGCGGACGGCGCTCGTGGCCAGGACCAAGACGACGTCGGGCTCGAGCGGCTCGTAGATCCCGATGTATTCGCCGACGGCGTTCGCAACGTCGTCGATCGCCTCGGTCGCGAGGTGCCCCGTCGTGTCGACCCCCCGCCCCAGCCGGGTGACGGTGGAGCGCCGCTCGATCTCCTCGACGCGACTGTCCTCGACGTCCGCCACCAGGAGGCGCGTCGAGTTCGTGCCCATGTCCACCACGGCGACCCGCACGGCCGGCGCAGCCTAGTGGGTGGGCCAGGGTTGCTTGATTTCCGCAGCAGGAGCAGCTACGCGGGCGACGAGCTGAACGTCCAGGCGCCGTCCGGGCGAGCTACGAGGAAACCCCCGCCGGTGTCTTGGGCGGCCGCGCAGGCCGGTGCGGCCCGCGGCGCGTGTAGTCGCGGAACTGGCGCTCGAAATCGGGCCACCACGGCGGCTCTGGGCGATCCTCGGGATCGTCGTCCCCATCGTCATCCCCTGGGGTGCGAAGGGCGAAGTAGGCGGTGACGCTGAACAGCACCGCCAGCCACAGGAGCGCGAGGATGAACGAGTTCGACGCCGAGGACGGCCACCTCGCGGCCGCGAGCAGCGCGCCCGCGTCGACGAAAAGGCAGCCGGGCACGAGCGCGACGCCGAACCGCGGCGAGCACGGCCACGCGTGACGCCGGCGCCGACGCGTCAGCAGCACGATCCAGCCCACGAGCGCCGGCCACATGAGGAGGTGAGCGAACAGCGGAATCGAGATCGGCGTGCCCGGATGTGGCACAGGCGGCATCGACCCCCATGATCTCGCGATTTCGCCGAGATGCAAGGGCGCCGGTGCGCGATCTGCCATCGAGCGGTGCAAAAGCCGGCCTGAGCCCGGTTAACGCACCGCTCGATGCATCCAGCGTCGAGTTAACCGGGCTCAGCCCGGCTTTCTCGACGCTCGGTGCCAGGACGCGACCGGCTTCCGGGGCTCCCACCGCCGCTAAAATCCGTCGTTCACCGCGGGGTGGAGCAGTCAGGTAGCTCGCCGGGCTCATAACCCGGAGGTCGCGGGTTCAAATCCCGCCCCCGCTACTCACGAAAGGCCCCGGTATGCCGGGGTTCGTCCATTCCGGTTCGTCTCTACGGACTCTCCGAGGTACCACCGGGGTGATCGGTACGCCACCGCGAGGTTAGCGGCGCTGCAACAGAGCATCTACCGTCACCTACGTTGTCGCCACCCCGTGAATCGCTCCGACTGCAGTGGCGGCATGGATCCGACGCGACCGAAGCACAGATTACGGCGCGGCGCCCGGCATCTTCTGGCTCTCACCCGTGGCGACCACCTGCGCCAGCTCACCATCGGAGGCCGGCTCGACTTTGCGACGGTCCTCGGTTGGCTTCACCCATAGCTCGTCTACCAGGATCACGACCAGCGAGAGGATCGGCACCGCCACGAAGAGGCCGATGAAGCCGAAGAGCTCGCCGATGATGATGACCCCGATCGCCACGACGGCAGGCTGCAGCTTCACACGGTTCGCCATCACGAGCGGCATCGTCACGTAGCTCTCAAACGCATGGACGCCGGCGTAGACCGCGAGAACAACTAATGCCTTACCGGGCGACTGCGAGAGCCCGTAGACGACCGGGGGGATCGCCCCCAAGGGCGTGCCGAAGTACGGGATCAGAATCAAGACCGCGGAGAACACGGCGAAGAGAACTGCGAAGTCGAGGCCGATGAGCTCAAGGCCTACCCACAGCAGGAAGCCATTGATGAACATTCCGACCAGAACGCCCTGCATCCAGCCGATCCACGCGCCGCGAAGCCGCTCCATGACACTGCGAGCCCGCTCGCGGCTCTCCGGCGGGAATATCCGTAACGCGCCATCCACCAGCGGCTGTGGCCGGACCGACATGTAGTAGGCGGTGATGAGAATCACGAGCAGCGCGGCGAGCGCCGTGACGATGCTCTTTCCGATCGTCGCGATCGGACCGATCAGCTTCGCAGGATCGTTGGTGTACTGATTGATGAAGTCCTGGATCTGAACGCCGACTTGGCTCGGCTGGTCGCCGCTGGCGTGGGCGATCTTCGCCTTCAGCGCATCGAAGATTGACGGGGCCTGATCGGCGAAGGTGTTGACCTCGTCGACGAACGCCGGAATCACAAGCGCGAGGATCCCGGCCAGGACGCCGAGCCCGATCAGAAGGCCGATCAGCGCACCGATCGCGCGGGGGATCCGAAGTCGCTCGAGCCTCGTGGCCACGGCGGAGAGGGGGATCGCGATCAGGACTGTGATCAGGATCGCCACGAGAAGCGTCGCGAGTTGTTTGAAGAGGAGTCCCAACACGACAAGCCCGAAGGCGAGCAGGACTGCTCGCGAGGCGGGATGTAGTCGAGAGACCCCCCTCATTGCCTCAGCTGACCCCAACGCCCGCGCTCGGTCGCCCGCTGGTCGGAGACTCCGGCGGCGCGGCGGTTGAGCCGCGCCACGCTCCTCGGCTGCCGCGGAGCGTCGGTCGCGCCGGTCGGCCGTCTACGCCGTGTTCCTCTGCGGTCGGCGTCTCCGGTCCGCGCATCCCGTTCTTGTCTCGCCTTGTGGTGCATCCCCTTCGCCTGGGTGGCGTCGGCCTCGGCTTCCTTGCGAGGTCCGGAGACCTCGCTGCGAAGTCGCTCAAGCTCTCGCCCGTCGGTTCTCGACCCCCCATCGGGTCGCAATCAGTACGAACGCGACCACGATCAGGACGCCGATGGTGACGCGGTCACCCGGTCGTTGACACTCCTTCCTTGTACCCGGCTGGGGGACGTGGACACGCTGGGAACAACGAGTGTCGAAGGAATCGCGGGGGCGGACAGTCAAGGCGCTGCGATGCGGCGCCCAACGGCGGCTCTGGAGAGCTATCGGTCGTCTACCTCGCCTTCGTCGGCAGGTTGAGCGTCTCCTTCTGCGGAACGCCCTCTCCGAGCTCCTTGTGACGCTCTATCTCCGCATCGAGCTCGGCGCCGAAGAGAAGCGCCACGTTGGTGAGCCAAAGCCACCCCACCAGCACGATCGCCCCCGCGAAGGCCCCGTAGAGCGCCCCGACGTCGGCCACCCGCGAGATGTAGGCCGAGAAGCCAACCGAGGCGGCCAGCCAGAGGAGCACTCCCACGAAAGCCCCGGGCGTAACCCAACGAAACCCCCGCTGCTCCACGTCGGGCGTCACGTAATAGATCAGCGCGAAGATCAGCATCGTGATCGCGAGGGCTCCCGGCCAGCGAGCGACGCTCCAGATCGACGCGGCGGTGGGACCGAGGCCGATGAAGCCGAAGAGATCGGAGGCGAATTGACCGCCGACGAAGAGCATGATCAGGCTCGCCAGCACCAGACCCATGAGAGCGAAGGTGAACATGATGTCGGTCGATTTGCGGCGCAGGAAGCTGCGACCGCCTCCGTCG
>JBKPFQ010000124.1:0-4110 GCA_046728915.1 Actinomycetota bacterium
CATCTTCGGCGACCGGTCGATCGCCGTCACCCGGCCGCCGTCGAGCCGCTCGCAGACCAGGGAGACGGCGACGCCATGGCCACATCCCACCTCGAGGATGCGATCCCCGGGGTCGACCTCGAGAACCTCGACTGCCCAGCGCAGCCGGTCCGATGCCTTGCTCGCCACGCGTCAATCATGGCGGCGTCGGGTGGGCTGTACGCTGGATGGATGCCGCCGCTCGCGCCGGGTAGGGCTCCGGTTGTGCCGCTTCGCGGTGAACTGCGCTATGGCCTCGAGCTCACGCGCCTGCTCGCCGATCGCGACTTCCGCCGTCCGCCTCGCCGATCGAACGGCCCCCCGGTGCTGCTGGTCCCCGGGTTCATGGCCGGGGATCAGTCGCTCGGCGTGCTCGCCGGGTGGCTTCGCAGGCGTGGCTCGCCCACCGAGGGCACGGGCATGCTGCTCAACACCGATTGCGCGGAGCGCGCCGTGGGCCGGATCGAGGCCCGACTTCGGCGCTTCGCCGAGCGCAGCGAAGGCCCTGTCGTCCTGATCGGCCAGAGCCGGGGCGGCGAGCTGGCGCGGGTGGTCGCGCTCCGCAACCCCGGGCTTGTCGGCGCCCTGGTAATGCTCGGCGCCCCGGTGCTCAACCCGCTGAGCATCGGACCAGCGGTGCTCGGGGCGGTGCGCTCGGTGGCGCGGCTCGGTGACCTCGGTGTGCCTGGGATGTTCTCGAGCGAATGCGGCGACGGCCCGTGCTGCGCCGCCTTCCGCGAGGACCTACGGGCTCCGCTTCCAGCGGGTGTCCGGGCCGTCTCGATCTACTCCCGAAGCGACGGGATCGTCTCGTGGGAGGCGTGTCAGGATCCGTCCGCAGAGCAGGTCGAGGTCGAGTCGAGCCACGGGGGCATGTCGGTCAACCCGCGCGTCTACCGCGTGCTCGGGGAGATCCTCGACCAGGAGGCGGATCGATGGACTGGATGAGCCCGATGGACGCGTCGTTCCTGCATATCGAGGGCCCGTCGAACCCCATGCACATCGGCGGGGTGAGCATCTTCGAGGGGGCCGCCCCGCCATTCGGGCGGCTCGAGGAGATGGTCGCGGGCAAGCTGAGCCTCGTCCCGCGTTACCGGCAGAAGGTTCGCTTCGTGCCGCTCGGGCTCGGGCGCCCCGTGTGGGTTGACGATCCCCACTTCAACCTCTCCTACCACCTGCGCCACAGCGCCCTCCCGCCTCCCGGCAGCGACGAGCAGCTTCGCCGGACCGCCGCGCGCATCTTCGCCCAGCATCTCGACCGGGGCAAGCCGCTGTGGGAGATCTGGATGATCGAGGGACTGGATCAGAGCCGCTGGGCGCTCCTCTCGAAGGTTCACCACTGCATGGTCGATGGCGTGTCCGCCACCGACCTGATGTCACTCATGTTCGGCGGCGAGGAGGAGGCGGCGGCCACGGGCGCCTGGGAGCCCGAGCCGGAGCCGAGCGGCGCCGAGCTGGTGGTGCGCACCCTCACGCACCGGGCGCTCAACCCCTCCGAGCAGCTTCGCAGCCTGCGGGCAGTGGCGCGGGCGCCACGCACCTCGCTCGGACAGGCACGCGATCTCATGCGCGGCATGGTCTCGGGCGCCCGGGTGTTGCGCCCGCTCGGCGGGTCCTCGCTCGTCGGTCCAGTCGGGCCGCATCGAACGTGGAGCTGGGGGCATCTGCGCCTGAGCGACGTCAAGTCGGTGCGGGCCGAGCTGGGCGGAACCGTCAACGACGTCGTGCTGACGGTCGTCTCGGGGGGGCTGCGCGACCTGCTCGAATCCCGGGGCGAGCCCGTGGCCGATCGCACGATCCGCACGCTCGTGCCAGTCTCCGTCCGGCGGCCGGGCGAGCGGGGCGTCTACAACAATCGAGTCTCGGCGATGTTCGCCGAACTGCCGATCGGCCTTGCCGACCCGGCTGCGCGCCTCGACGCCGTGCGCGCGCAGATGGACGGACTCAAGCAGTCGAAGCAGGCGGTCGCGGGCGACGTGCTCACGTCCCTCTCGGGCTTCGCGCCGCCGATGCTGCTGGCGCTCGGCGCCCGCCTCGCCGCGCGCTCCCCATCCCTCGGCCTGCAGACCGGCATCACCAACGTGCCGGGACCCCAGCAGCCGCTGCACACGCTCGGACGAAGGCTGCTCGAGTCGTTCCCCTTCGTCCCTGTGATCGGCAAGGTGCGGATCTCGGTCGCGATCTTCTCCTACGACGGCGGCCTCTACCTCGGCGTCACCGGCGACTACGACAGCTCGAGCGACATCGACATCCTCACGGCCGGCGTGGAGCGGTCGATGGCGGAGCTCCTCGCGCTTCTGACACCGACACCGGTGAGGCAACCTCAGGGAACCGCCTGACGTTCGAGCTGAGCGCTGACTGCCGCCCACCGGCCTGAAGCGCCGCGGCCCGCTTCACATCCAAGTGACGCGGGTCCGGATGGCGACCGCTACCGTCCCGGCCGTGAGGGGGGCCGTCCGCAGTGTTCTCGGGATTCGGGGTCGCTGGCTCTTCCTCGGGATCGCCGCGTTCCTCGCCGCCGGCGCCGGCGTGATGGCCGCCACCGCGCCCCCGGGGCGCATCGGTCCCGACAACCGCATCCAGCCCAGCGGGAGGAAGCTCGATCCGGTGGGCAAGCTGACCCGCCTGGGAAACCTGCCCACCGGCGGCGCGCTCACCGTCGATGGGCGCTTCGCCTGGACGCTCTCGGCGGGTCGCGGCCAGAACGACATCCGCATCGTCCGAGTGCTGCCGAGGCGCTGTCCCAAGGGGTCGCGCCGCCACCTGAGGCACTGCCGCAAGCGAGCGCGAAAGCGGGTCGGCAAGGTGATTCAGAGGATCGAGATGCCGGGAGTCTCGGGCGGGATCGCGATGGCGCCCGACGGGCGGACCTCCTACGTGTCGGGCACCCCGGAGGGCGACAACGCGTCGAACGAGGTGGGGTCGAACGTCCCCGGCCACGAGGGGGACGTGATCCACGTCTTCAAGCTCAACCGCCGTTCCGGTAAGGCGAAGCGCGACGGCGTGATCGACGTCTCTCCTCCTCCGGACACTCCGCCGCCGCAGAGCTTCCCCCCAACCCAGACCGATGCCCAGTCGTGGCCGCAGGACCTGGCCGTCTCGGGCGACGGGAGAACCCTCGTCGCGGCGCTCAACCTGGCGAACGCCGCGGCCATCGTCGACACCTCAAGCCGCGAGGTGAGGTATGCGACGACCGGCCGCTATCCCTACGGCGCCGGGATCACCCGAGATGGGAAGCTCGGCCTCGTCTCCAACCAGACCGACGGCACCGTCTCCGTGATCGACCTGTCGAGCGGCGAGGTGGTCACGGAGATCGCGGTCGGTCCGCACCTCTCCCACCCCGAGGGCATCGCGATCGACCCCAAGCGACCGCTCGCCTACGTCGCCGTCACGCATCAGGACCTGATCGCGGTGATCAACACGAACAGCCTCGAGGTCGTTCGCACGCTGTCGGTAGAGCGCCCACGCGGGATCGGCACAGCGCCGGTCGAGCTCAGCGTGACGTCGGACGGCTGCCGATTGCTGGCGGCCGACTCCGGAGAGGACGCGGTGGCGGTCTTCGCGCTCTCGGCGAAGCGAAGCTGCGACCCCGCCGGCCGGCGCCGTCGCGGCGGCGCCTCGGCGAACGACCCCCGGCGTGAGGCCGCGAGGCAGCTGCTCGAGCGGGAGTCCCGTCGCGCCGTCGCGGTCGCGGGGGACGAGGCACACGAGGAGGGGCTCACCGACGAGCCGCTCCAGAAGGAGGGCAAGCGGTGGCAGCTGCTCGGGCGAATTCCGGTCGCCTCCTACCCGACGGTGGCGCTCAGCACACCGCAGCGCGATCCGGCCAAGCGCAAGCTCGTCTGGATCACGGCCAAGGGAATCGGCGTCGGTCCGAACCAGATTCCGCCGGACCGGCCGGTCTCGGAGACGGGGCCGGCCGTGGGCAACAACGACGAGACCCCCGACAGCAAGGGCTGGCGCTACTACTACCTGCCCGAGCAGGTGAAGGGGATGTCGGGGATCATGCGCTTTCCCTCCGACCGCCGCCTCGAGCGCCTGACGCCGCGCGCCGCGAAGCAGATCAGGCCGCAGAATCGCACCAAGCCGCCC
>JBKPFQ010000125.1:0-20004 GCA_046728915.1 Actinomycetota bacterium
CGGCCGTGTCGTCGTCGTCGCCGTAGGCCACGACGTGGCCCTCGTTGACCGCGGTGATGGCCTCGATGACGTCCGGATGCGCGCCCGAGTTGTTGTCGGAGGCGAAGCCGCGGGGGTGGCCGCTCACGGATGAAGTTCCAGGCGCTTGCCGTTCATCTTCGCGGCGGAGTCGCCGACGACGAAGCGGATCGCGTCAGCCAGGTCCCCGGCCGATGTGAAGGTCTTGAACTCCTTCTCCGGGTTCTCCTCCCGCATCCGCGGGGTGAGGATCGCGTTGACCACGACGATGTTGGCGGTCGCGTTGGTGTCCTTGAAGGAGTCGGCCAGGGCGAGCGTCCAGCTCTCGGCGGCCGCCTTGGTGGCCGCGTAGGAGGCGTTGGTCCCGTTCGGGGTCTGCGCCTGCGAGGAGGAGACGAGGACGAAGCGGCCGTGGTCGCTGCCGGCGAGCCGGTCGTAGAAGGCGCGGGTTGTGTGCTGGACGGTGTGGACGAGGAGATCGTGAAGCCACTCGTAGTCGGAGAGCGGGGTCGTGGCGATCGGGTCGCCGCCCTTCCAGCCGCCCACCAGGTGGAGCAGGGCGTCGACCTTCCCGAATCGCTCGGCCAGCGCCGCCGCCCATTGCCTCGTCGCGTCCTCGTCGAGGAGGTCGACGACCCGGCCGTCGAAGCGCTCCTCCGGGAGCCCGAGGTCGGAGCCGAGCAGCTCGAGCCGCTCGGAGTCGCGGTCGGTGGCGGCGATGGTCGCCCCGTCGTCGGCCAGCCGGCGCGCGACCGTCGGCCCGAGCCCTCCGGCCGCCCCGGCGATGGCGATCACGCGTCCGTCGAGCTCAGCCATCGCGGAGGAGCTTAGGGCCTATGGCCCTCAATCGCACTACGCTGCGACCGTGGATGCGGAGCGGCGACTGAGGCCTGAGACGATCGCCGTCAAGGCGGGTCGCGGTCCCGGCCGCCCGGGCGATCCGCTTGGGCCGCCCCTGGTGATGGCCTCGACCTTTCATGCCGGCGGGGAGGGCGCCTACGCGCGCACCGACGGCACGCCCACATGGCGGGCGCTCGAGGAGGCGGTCGGCGAGTTGGAGGGCGGCGAGGCCGTGTTGTTCTCCTCCGGGATGGCGGCGGTCGCCGCCGTGCTCGAGACGCTCCCGATTGGCGCGCGGGTGGTCCACCCCACCGTCTCCTACCTGGGCGTCAGAAGGCTGATGGGTGACCACGTCGACGCTGGGCGGATGCAGACGAGCCCGGTCGACATCACGGACGCGGAGGCGACCATCGCCGCCGCCCGGGGCGCCGACATGCTCTGGATCGAGACGCCCACGAACCCACTCATCGGCATCGCCGACCTCGAGCGGCTCGCCGGGGCGGCCACGGAGCTGGGCGTCATCACGGTGGTGGACAACACGTTCGCCACTCCGCTCCTTCAGCGCCCGCTGGAGCTGGGCTGCGACATCGTCGTGCACAGCGCCACGAAGCTGATCGGTGGGCACTCGGACCTGCTGCTCGGCATCGCCGTGTGCCGGGACGCCGAAAGGGCCGAGGAGCTGCGTGACGTCCGCCACGACGCCGGCGCCACTCCCGGCGGGCTGGAGGCGTGGCTGGCGCTGCGGGGCCTTCGCACCCTGCCGGTTCGCCTGGCGCAGGCTCAGGCCACCGCTCTCGACCTCGCCCGACGATTGCGCGATCACGCGCGGGTGCGCCGCGTGCATTACCCGGGCCTCCCTGACGACCCCGGTCACGAGCTGGCGAACCGCCAGATGGATGGGTTCGGCACGATGCTCGCGTTTCAGGTCGAGGGCGGCGCGGCGCGGGCCGATGCGGTGTGCGCCGCCGTTCGCCTACTCACTCACGCCACCAGCCTCGGCGGCGTTGAGACGCTGATCGAGAACCGCGCCGCGCAGCCCGGAGAGGAGCACCTTCCGGAGGGGCTGCTTCGCGTGAGCGTCGGATGCGAGCACCCGGAGGACCTCTGGGAGGACCTGGACGCGGCGCTCGCGAGCTCCGGGTAAACGTTGGGCCGGCCTACCCGCGCGGGCGCGGGGCCGAAGCGTCCGCCGTGGCCTCGATGCCCACCGGCATCAGCTTCGAGATCCCGTAGCGCTTGTCCTTGCGGGCAAACGCCGCGAAGCGTCCCGGTCGCTCCAGGGTCGTGAACACCTGCGCCAGACCCTCCCGGCTCGTGCGGGCGGTGGCGGCCTCCCCCGCAAACCTCACGTTGGCGCCGCGGACCGGTCGGCCGCCCCGACGCGTGACGTTGACGACCGCAGACACCTCGCCCGGAACCTCCCCGATCTCGAGATCCACGATCTGAACGTGGAAACGCTCGCTGGCGTGCGGGCGGCGGAAGTGGAGCAGGGAGCTCGTCGGGCCGAAGGTGAGCTCGCAGCCGGGGTCGGCGGGGGCGATCAGCCAGTGCAGGCGCCCGCCCAGCGTGGAGATCAGGTCGAGACCCTCGGACTCGCCGCAGATGTGCATCTCGAGCTGGAGCTTCCGGTGATCGGTCTTCGTGTCGACCGCCCACACCTGGTAGGTGTGGTTCGACTCGCCGGCAAGCAGCAGACGGTGCTTGCGGAACACCGCGCCGGTGATCCCGGTGGGCGGCACCGCTCCCACGAGGCGCCTGACCGGATCGAGCTGTGGCCCCGAGGGGGCGGCGTTCCGGCGCGATACCTCACTCGCGTCGTAGGCGATCAGGTCGTCGCCGGCAGACGTCCAGATCAGCTTGCCGTTGGGCGAGGTCTCGGCCCACATCGCCTTCGGGATGAAGGCCGGGTCGAGCTTGACGTAATAGCGGAACGCCAGTGTCCGGGGGTCGGCGATGCCGAACGATCCGGTGCCGCACGTGTTGGAGGGATTCGCGCTCGGGTTGAAGCATTCCATCGGCAGCACGACGCGACCGCCCTCGCCCGGTAGCCAGGTGGGATCGCCGATGTGGTTGTAGCCCTCGCTCTCCTTGACGTCGGCGGGGATCTCCTTGGAGAAGCCGGCGGTCTGCTCTAGCTGCGGCGTCGTCTGCCACAGGCCCTGGGACGGTCCGATCAGGAAGAGGTTCGAGTGGGACGGATCCGAGGTGAGGCCCTGCCAGTAGTCGTTGGGCACGGAGCTCGCGCCGGTCAGGAGCCACTTCCCCGGGTCGCGCGCCGAGGCAGTCGAGGCGAATGCGAGCAGTACCGCGATCGCAAGGGCCACGACCGTTCGCACACCGCGCACGCGCGTAGCCTACCCGCGGCCGCCCCGTGGAAGGTTTTGGGATTTCAGGTACGCCAGGGCGTCCCCAAAACCCCAAAAGCTTCGGGCGGGGGGATCAGATCGCGTCGGCTGGGCGGGTCAGCGCGGGCTCGAGCTTCTTCTGGAGCTGCACGTAGAAGAGGCTCAGCGGGAACTCGTCGTCCTTGACCAGGTCGACGAGCTCCTTTGGCTCCTCGACCTCCGGCAGGTCGCGCTTGGACTTCGCCCATCGGGAGCCGTCGGCGGGCGAGACGTATTGAGAGACCAGGTCGTGCGCGGCGATCCACTGACCGAGCTTGGAGCGGTCGATGCCGGAGTGGTAGAGCTCCTGGACCTTCGCGCGCAGGGCGCCGACGCCGTCGGCGACGCGCTCCCACTCGATAGTCAGGCGGTTGTCGGTCCAGTGCAGGTAGCCCTCCTTGTGGAGGAAGGCAAACAGGAGCTGGCCGCCGAGGCCGTCGTAGTTGCGCTTGCGGGTGCCGGTGACCGGGAAGCGGAAGAGGCGGTCGAAGAGGATCGCGTACTGGACGTAGCGGGCGAACGCGAAGCCGTCGGCCTCGAGCTTCACGGCCTCGCCGAAGGCGGTGAGGTCGCAGCGGAGCTCCTCCAGCGAATACATCCAGTACGGGCTTCGCTGGCGGATCATGAAGGGGTCGAACGGGAGGTCGCCGTGCATGTGGGTGCGGTCGTGGATGAGGTCCCACACGATGTAGGCGTCCATGGAGAGCTCGGGCGAAGTGAGCAGGCAGGCGGCGTCGGGCGGGAGATTGAAATCAAGGAGGTCGGCGGCGCGGCCGCAGACGCGGCGGAAGCGCTCGGCCTCGCGGTCGCAGAAGATGCCGCCGAAGTAGCTCGGTGGGCGCTCCGCGGTGGAGAAGGTCTCCGGGAAGAGGACGGCGCACTCGGAGTCGTAGCCAGAGGTGTAGTCGACGAAGTTCACCGGGACGAACTTCGGGTTGTCGTAGCCGGATGACTCGAGCTCGGCGACGAAGTCGGGCCAGGGGACGCGAACGATGAGGGCCTCGAAGCAGGTGTCGCTGGAGGCGTTCTGCTTGTACATCGGGAAGACGACGAGGTGCTCGATGCCGTCGCAGCGGTCGGCCTCGGGATGGAACGCCTCGGTGGAGCGCATGAAGTCGGGCTTGGTGAAGCCGCTGTTGGCCCAGTGGCGCAGGTCGGCGCGCAGCGCCTCGATGTAGGAGCGCTGGTGCGGGAAGTGGTGGGCGAGGCCGGCGATGGCGCCGCAGAGGGTCTCCACGAGGTCGGCCAGGCGGGAGCCGTCGTGCTTCTGTAGGTCGACCGAGCCGTCGGATTCCTGCATCGCGCGAAGCTCCTCGACAGCATCCTTGAGCTCGGCCCACCGGCGATCGGTCGCCGCCGGGGAATCGGTGACGGGCTCGAGGCCGCCGAATGCCGGCTGGGCGGCCCAATAGACGAGGTTCAGCCACAGCGCCTCGTTGTCGAGCTCGCCGATGCAGTCGTCGCCGAAGAGGTCGGAGTCGGCGAGGACGACAACCCGCCCGGTGCCATGCCGGGCGACCGCCGCGAGGGAGGCGCCAGGCGGCGAGGCGGCGGGCGAGGTGCGCGCGACGACGACGGCGCCGTTGTGGAGAGCTAGGGTGCCGGCGCGGTAGAAGCAGGCCTCGTGCACGCGGGCGAGGAGGTCGACGCTGGTGGGACCGCTGGCGCCAGGCTCGCCGGCTCCGTTCGATCCGTCGCCGACGTCGGCGCCGGTCGCGAGGTCGGCGAGCACCCAGGACGGGGCGCGGTGGTTGTGCTCGTAGTCCTGGACGGTGCAGTTGGAGACCTCGATGCCGAAGCGGGCGAGGAGGGCGTTCAGGTTGTTGCCGTACTTGTCCTGCTCGGTCTCGCCGAGGACGATGAGCCCGCCGCCGCCGCGGACGAACTCTTCGAGCGCGTCCACCTCGTCGTCGCGGAGCCGGGGCGCGCGGTCGTTGGTTGTCGCCTCCCACTTGGGGTCGGACGGGTGGGCGATGACGACGACGTCGGCGCCCGCCAGGGTCTCGCGGGTGAGGGGACGATCGGTGTTGGGAAGGACGTCGAAGTCGCGGGCGGCGAGCGTGGCGGCGGCGATCGCATAGGAGGAGTCCTGGGGGTGGGCGGGCTGCATCCGCTCGGCGAGCTCCCGTCGGATGGTCCACGCCTCTGAGTGGGCCTCGTCGAAGAGAATGCGGGCGACCTTGGGCTGGGCGAGGGTCCTCATCGTGGTTCCTCCATCTTTCGCCACCGCGTTCGGCATTCCTTAACGGTACGGGGGGGCTTTGAGGGCGTCAATCCCCGATTCAATGCGGATCGGCGCAATAATTCGACACGTGGACGGCGCTTGATAAGCAGATTCTTTCGCTGCTGGTCGAAGACGGGCGGCGCACCTACGACGACATCGGGCGGCGGGTGAGCCTCTCGGCGCCGTCGGTCAAGCGGCGGGTCGATCGGCTCCGGGCCGGCGGGGCGCTGGAGGGCTTCACGGCGGTCGTCGACCACGGGGCGATGGGGTGGAACACCGAGGCGCTGGTGCAGCTCTTCTTCCGCCCCGGGACGCAGCTCGACGAGGTCGCTCGGGTCCTCCGTGAGCATCCGGAGGTCGTCGAGGCCTGGAGCGTCACCGGCGACCCGGACGCGATCGCGCGGGTGCGGACCGAGGACAACGCCGTGCTCGAGCGCCTGATTGTCGACCTGCAGCGAAACGGCCTCGTGATCCGCACCAGCTCGCAGGTGGTGATGTCGCGGCTGGTGGGGCGGGTGGGCGAGGGTCGCTAGCGACGCCCGCAACCACGACGCTTGGGCAGTGTTTCAACGGGTGTGAGCAGGGCGGGTACAGCAGGGGGTGCCCTTCTCATCAGCATCTTTGCCGCCCCGTGGCCTGGGCGGCGGCGCCCGGGGATCTCGATCGGTCGTTCGGCGGCGACGGGCTCGTTCGCACGGGGATGCACGAGTCCGCCAGCGCCCACGCGGTCGCGATCGAATCGCATCATCGAATCGTCGCGGTCGGCACCTCCGCAGGCCTTCACCACCACGTCTATCGGTCGCGCATCGCTCTTGCCCGCTACACGCCCAAGGGCAAGCTGGACCGCGACTTCTCCGGCGACGGGAAGGCTTTCGCGTCGGTCGGCCCCGCTCAGCAACGCGCGGGGTGCCGTCATGGACGAACGCGATCGGATCGTGGTCGCCGGCTCGACCTGCGACAGGGTTGACAACGATGCGGTCGGCTGCGAGCTCGTGGTCGCGCGCTTTCTGCCTAACGGGGAGCTCGATCGGTCGTTCGGGTCCGGTTGCAGGACGACCACCGCTTTCCCCGGCGAGGCGAATGGGCGGGCGGTAGCGCTGACGTCCCATGGGATCGTCGCCGCAGGGGTCGCGGACGGTGAGATCGCGCTCGCCCGTTACAAGCGCGATGGAAGGCTCGACGAGTCGTTCGGTAGCGGCGGGACGGTGACGACCGACATCCGCGCCGGCGATGAATCCGGAAATTCGGTCGCGATCGCTTCGCATGGGCGGATCGTGGTCGCGAGCGGGGGCGGGGCCCTTGCGGTCACCGAATACTCGCGGGACGGGCACCTTCGCCAGGCGTTTGGCGTTCGCGGGACGGCGACGGCGCTTTTCCATGGCTACAACGCGGCGAACTCGCTCGCGGTCGACTCGCGGGGCCGGATTGTCGCGGCCGGGTACACGCAGTTCGAGGAGCGCGGCGGCGCGGACCGGGCGGCGTTCGCTGTCGCGCGGTTCCGCCCGAGCGGGAAGCTGGACGATTCCTTCTCTCACGACGGCAAGGTGAAGACCCGGTTCACGACGTTCGTCGATTACGCCAATGCCGTGGCAATCGATTCCCGAGGGCGGATCGTGGCGGCTGGGCTGCAGTCCGGTTTGCAGAATCCGGCAGTCGCGCGATACAGGCGCGACGGACGGCTGGACGACCCGTTCAGCGGAGACGGGAAGGCGTGGGCCAAGCTCGGGCCGGACGCCGAGGCGGTGGCGATCGACTCGCGAGATCGGATCGTTACGGGCGGAGACAGCGACAAGGAGTTCGGGCTTGCGCGGTTCATCGGGTACCGGCGCGGCTGAGTTGCGGGCCGGCGTCGCGCGCTAGCGGCGCTCGAACAGCTCGATCTCGGTGGTGTAGGGGAAGGGAAAGCGGTCCGGGAGGTTGGCGGCAATGCGGCGGGTGCCGTCGAGGACGCTGCGCCGATCGGACTCCGGAAGATCCGCGACGAAGCTGGTGGATGCCACGCGGCGGACGAGGGTGTCGGCGTCGATGGTCTGAACGTTGGGGAACTCGCGCTTGGCGGCAGGTGCGAAGAGGTCGGTTTCGTCGAGCGCGGTGCGCCAGCGGCCGCTGCGGTGGGACGGCGTGTCGCCGCGATATGGGGCGAAGAGGTCCTCGACGGCGCACTGCGTCGGGTGGTTGAGATCGCGGACGCTCCAGACGAGGGCGAGCCTGCCGGTCGGACGGAGAATGCGGTCGATTTCAGACAGGGCCGTCGGGCCGTCGAACCAGTGGAAGGCCTGTGCCACGGTCACTGCGTCGGCGCTCGAGTCGGGGAGGCCGGTCTCCTCGGCGGTGCCGGGGCGGGCTTCGGCGGCTGGCGTTGTCCGCCGGAGCGTGTCACGCATCTCGTTGACGGGTTCGACGGCGATGACGGTCGCGCCGGTCGGGGTCAGGAGGCGGGTGAGCTTGCCAGTGCCGGCCGCGAGGTCGACGACGGTCCTCCCCTGCCCGAGCTCGAGCTCGGCCGCGAGCCAGTCGACGGCCTCGTCGGGATAGCCGGGCCGGCTCTCCTCATAGACCTCCGCGGCACTGGCGAACCCGCGCTGAGCGGTCTCGTGAACGGACATGCAACAAAAGCGTGCCGAATCGATCACGAGACTGTGACTTGTGTCGATTTCCGGCTCTAACAAGCCGGTTTCAGCCCACTTCGATCCGGTTTATCCCCCTAGCTCGCCGAGGTCACCTTGTTCTCGTGGCTTGAGCCGTGCGGTTGCCATGGCGTCCAGGCTAGGTTCATCCCCACCACAGCTCTTGAGTGCCGCTCGGGGCTGACCCTGGGAGGACCCAAGTACTCGGACTTCGAGATCGCACCCGGTCGGCCCTTCGCGGAGCAGCTCCCGAGCGCGCCCGTAGAATCAATGGCCCGCCGGGGGGAGTATCCAAGCGGACAACGGACGGCGGCTGTAAACCGTCAGGCTATGCCTTCGCAGGTTCGAATCCTGCCTCCCCCATCGTCGGCTCTCGCTCCGCGCCTCAGCGCGAGAACGCGGATCTCCAAGAATCACCAGATCACCATCCCGAGAGGCCCGTTTCGGAGTGCCGGCCTTCGGATTGGCGAACCGCTTCGGGTCGCTGCGGCAGGAGATGGACACCTGGTGGTGAGGCGGATCGAGACTGCGGCCGCCCGCGCTGAAACGAACGACGCCGCTTAGCCCTGAGCGGCGTCGCTGAGTAGCCGTCGTTGGTCGGCGAAGCTACTTCTCGTCGTCCGAAGTGACCTTCTCCTTGAGCTTGTCGGAGGCGTCGCCAACCTTCTCCTTGACGTCGCCGGTCGCCCGGTCGATCTTCCCCTCGCGCTTCAGGTCCTCGTCCTGCGTGAGGTCACCCGCGGCCTCCTTGACACGGCCCTTGGCCTCATCGACGTTCTTGCCCATTTGCAGCTCCTCTCGTAGTCAATCGCCGGGGCGAATCTCAACATCCGGCAGATCACGAATGCCCGCCCGCTACGCGATCAAACTCACCCGCGTCTGCCCCGTGACGAGTTGGAGCGCCCGCGCCGCCTGCGTGAACGACCGCCGCCGTCGCCGGAAGTGGCCAGCCCCCGCTGGATCTCCCGCCCGGTGACCTCCTCCACCGTCTCGCTCATCACCTGCTGGAAGATCGCCAGGAGCGCCTCGGAGGCCAGCGGGCGCAGCCGCTCGAGCGCCTCGCGCACGTTCGGCCACTCCTCCTCGGGCCGGCCCGCCTCGTTGAACGGCTTCCACACACTCTCCATGAACAGGTCGATGAACACGCGCGCGACCCGCCGCGCGCTCGTACGCACCTGCGCCGCGACGTCCAGCGCAACCTCGGGCGGCACGCCCAGGGCCGCCAGCTGCATCCCCGCTCGCTGAAGGCGTGGGCTCAGCACCTCATAGCGCCCCTCCCCCAGGTCCCGGAAGAGGCCCAGCTTCTCCGCCCGCGCCATGAGCCGCTCGTCCAGCGCCCCTCCCCAGCGCTCCGCGAGCTCCTCGGCGGCGATGATCTCCGGTTGCTCGTCCTCGAACGGGGCGCGCAGGGTGCGCGAGAAGTTCAGAACCTCGGCGCTCGAGCCGCCGGCCCCCTCGAGCAGCTTGCGGATCGACTCCAGGTTGAACCCGTCGGCCTGCAGCTCCTGGATCAGCTCGATCCGCGCCACGTGCTCGTCGCCGTAGTACCCCGTGCGCCCGCGCACCTCCGGCGGCGGCACCAGCCCGCGCGACTGGTGCGCCCGGATGTTCCGCACCGTCATCCCCGTGCCGCGCGCCAGCTCGTCGATCGTCATCGATGCGTCACCGGCGTTGCCCTCCGCGGTGGGCTTCGTGTCAGCGGGCATACGGCGATGGTACAAGCGCGAATGTTCCATTAATTGATGTTACATTCGCCGATGCAAGGGTATATGCGCAAAGAACGATGAGTCCCGCGACCACGATCACAGCCCTGCTGCCTGCCGCCGAGAGCGCCCCCGCAGGGGGCGCCGCCCTCGACCAGCTGGCGATCGCCACCGCGATCGGCGTGGGGATGGGCGCGCTGGTCGCCTGGCTCGGCGCCGGGCACCGCTCAGGCCGCGTCCGCTTCCTCGGTCGCGCCGCGGCCTGGACCGAGCGCGCGGTCGGCCTCCCCGGGTGGGCGGCCCTCCCCTCCGTGGTCTCCGCCGTCTCCCTCCTCGTCGCGCTCCTCGGCATGTACTGGGATATCTCTTTCCACATCGACGCCGGCCGCGATCCCGGACCGCTCGCAAACCCGGCTCACTACCTGATCCTCTTCGGGCTGTTCGGCATCTTCACCGCCGGATACTTCGCCATCTGCCTCCCCAAGGAGCGTCCGGGACCCGCGGCAATTCGCCTCGCCGGCGACTGGTACGTGCCGGTCGGCGGACTCCTCATCGCCTCCTGCGGAGCATTCGGCCTCCTCGGCTTTCCCCTCGACGACCTCTGGCACCGCCTCTTCGGCCAGGACGTCACCCTCTGGGGCCCGACCCACTTGATGATGAGCGGCGGCGCCGGGATGACCCTGATCGGCCAGGCGGTCCTCCTCGCCGAGGGGATGCGCGCCCGCTCGCCGCAGCGACGCCGCACCGACGCGCCCCTCGCCGTGCGCCTGCGGCGCACCGCGCTGATGGGCGGGCTGCTTCTCGGCCTGTCCACCTTCCAGGCCGAGTTCGACTTCGGCGTCCCGCAGTTCCGCTTCGTCCTCGAGCCGGCCCTGCTGGCGATAGCCGCCTCCGTGGCGCTCGTCTGCGCGCGCCTCTGGATCGGCCGCGGCGGGGCGCTCATGGCGGCGGGGATGTTCATCGCCGTCCGAGCCGCGCTCGCCCTGATC
Source organism: Actinomycetota bacterium (assembly GCA_046728915.1). GTDB lineage: Bacteria > Actinomycetota > Thermoleophilia > Solirubrobacterales > 70-9 > AC-56. The sequence continues at coordinate 10,786 of JBKPFQ010000125.1, forward strand.
GTCCACCAGGCGTTCGGCCAGACACTGCCCCACTTCCCGCTGTATCTCGCCGAGGCGCTGTGCGTGGAGGCGGCCGCCCTGCCGCTGGCGCGCCGGCCCCTCGCGCTGGGCGCCGTGGCCGGGCTCCTGATCGGAACCGTCGGCTTCGCGGCCGAATGGGGCTGGTCGGAGATCGCGATGCCGATTCCCTGGGGCGCCGACCTCTTCCCCGAGGCGCTCAGCCTCGCGATCATCGCCGCCGTCGCGGGCGGGCTCGTCGGCGCCCTGATGGCGTGCGCGCTGCGCGGCGAGCTGCCGTCGCGCAGGCTCACCAGGGCGATCCCCGCCGCAGCGCTGGTCGCGATCCTGGCCGTCTTCGCCGACGGCCTGTGGACGACGACGCCAAGCGACATCCGCGCCCACGTCCGTCTCGACCAGATCCAGGGGCCGCCAGACCGCGAGGTCGCCGCGACCGTCCGCATCGACCCCGCCGACGCCGCGTCCGATCCCGCCTGGCTCAACGCCACCGCGTGGCAGGGCGGCGGGCTCGTCGTCGACCAGCTCCGCTCGCTGGGCGACGGCGTCTATCGCACCACCCAGCCGATCCCCGTCTCAGACGAGTGGAAGGCGACCATCCGCCTCCAGAACGGCCGCGAGATCCTCGGGATGCCGATCTACATGCCGAAGGATCCCGAGATCCCGTGGGCGGAGCCGGTCGCGGCGAAGCCTCAGTTCACGCGGTCCTTCGTCAACGACCACGAGCTCCTTCAGCGCGAGCAGAAGCCCGGCGTCCCCAACTGGCTGAAGACCGTCGCGCCGCTGGTGGTCCTGGCCTTCGCGATCGGCTTCCTGTCGCTCTTGGCGTGGGGCCTCGGTCGCCTCGGCCGCGCAACGGCCGAGACCGCGCCTCCAATGCCCGAGCGGCAACCGAGCCGGCGCCGCCCCGTGCCGACGACCCTCCCCACCGGCGCCCGATCATGATCCGGCCGCCGACGCCGGCGATAGCCTGACCGCCGGTGTCGCTCGTCAGCCTCGTCCTCACGCCGCTTCGCCCGGGCGCAGTGCTGGTCCGTCCAGCGACCGCGGTCGCCCGGCCCATCGGTACGGCGATCTCGGTGCGGCTCCCGCTCAACGTCATCGGGCAGATGGCCGCCGACGTGCGCTCGATCGCAGCGTCCACTGACGAGCTCACCGCGGCGGTCGACGAGCTCGACGCGATCCGCAGGCGCGTCGACACGCTCGAGGTCGAGGTGACGCGGATGCGCCGGGCGGTCGAGGCCGTGGGGGTCGAGGTATCGCACGTGCGCGAGCAGACCGAGCCGCTCGGGCGGCTCGCCGGGCGCTTCAGCCGCCGCCGCTAGGCCAGCTCGCGTAGCCGCTGGGCCTCCGGGAGGCCCTTCAGCTTCTTGAGCGTGTTGTTCTCGATCTGCCGGATCCGCTCGCGCGTGACGCCGAACGCACGCCCCACCTCCTCGAGCGTCAGCGGCTCGTGGCCCCGCAGCCCGTAGCGCAGCTCGATCACCTGGCGCTCGCGCTCCGGCAGAGCGTCCAGGGCCTTCTGGATGTCCTCGCGCTGGAGCCGCTCGGTCGCGGTGTCGAATGGCTCCTCGGTGCGATCGTCCGCGACGAAGTCGCCCAGCTCCGACTCCTCCTCGTCGCCGACGGGCTTCTCGAGCGAGATCGGCATCTGCGCCACGCGAAGGATGTCGCGGACCTCGCGAACGGTGATCTTGAGCTCCTCCGCGATCTCCGCCGGCTCGGGCTCGCGCCCCATCCGTTGCAAGAGCTGGCGCTCCACGTGGGTCACCCGATTCAGCTTCTCCACCATGTGGACCGGGATGCGGATCGTCCGCGCCTTGTCGGCGATCGCCCGGGTCACGGCCTGGCGGATCCACCAGGTCGCGTAGGTCGAGAACTTGTAGCCCCGCCGGTAGTCGAACTTCTCCACGGCGCGGATCAGGCCCAGCGACCCCTCCTGAATCAGGTCGAGGAAGCTGAGCCCGCGTCCCAGATAGCCCTTCGCGATCGAGACCACCAGCCGCAAATTGGCCTCCACCATGTGCCGCTTCGCCGACATGTCGCCGCGTTCGATCCGCTTCGCCAGCGCGATCTCCTCCTGGGCGGTGAGCAGCTCAACCCGGCCGATCGATCGCAGGTACAGGCGCAGCGAATCCAGGCTCGGCTCCACGGTCAGGTCGAGCTCGGGCTTCTTGGCCTGCCCTGGCTGGTTGCCTTCCTTCGCCTCCTTGTAGGCGGTCAGGCCGTCCTCGGCGATCACGTCGACGCCGTGTTCGATCAGGTACGTGTGCAGGTCATGGACCTGCTCCTTCGTGACCTCGACCTCCTCGAGGGTCGCCGCGATCTGCTCGAACGTCAGGTATCCGCGCTCGCGGCCCTGGGAGATGAGCGAGCGAAGCTCCTCGGAGTCCTGGAACGGGAGATCGCCGTTGAGCTCGGCCGCTCCGCCGCTTTCCCCGGACTCGTCGTCCCTCCCGACCGCTCCCGGCTCCCCGGTGACCAGTGAGTCTCCCTTGTTAGACACTCCCCGCCCCCACCTCTCCTAACTTTCGGGGTCCGGGCGGCGGGAAGTATACGGATCAACCGAGCGCCGGCGCGGCCCTTTGTCCCCGCTAATCTTGGCCGTCTGGCCAGAGTTTGTAGGTGCGGCGACTTTGTCGACGCAGCAGCATGTAAGGCGGCGAAGGCCGCCGCAATAGATTTAGCAGTGCGGCGACTTTGTCGACGCAGCAGCATGTAAGGCGGCGAGGCCGCCGCAATAGTTTGTCGAGATGACTCAACCCAGCGGATTCACGTATCCCGCCGACGTCCAAGCGTCGCGACCGAACACCGAGGTCAGCCTCACGCGCGTCGGCGTGCGCGGCATCGAGAAGGTGATCCGCGTCGGCGGCCACCGCGCGATCGCCGGCGACGGCGCGGATGGGCCGGGCAACTACTTCTTCGCCGAGCTCGAATGCTTCGTCGACCTCAATCCCCGCCAGGCGGGCGTCCACATGTCCCGGTTCGAGGAGGTCGTCGGGGAGGCCATCGACAGGGTCGTCCTGGGCGAGGCGCTGCGCACTGAGGAGCTCGCCGCCCACATCGCCACTCGCATCCGCGAGCAGCAAGAGGGGCTTCGCGCCGAGGTCACGATCGCCGCTCACTATCCCGAGACCGTCCGCACCCCCGCGTCCGAGCTTCCGACTCAGGAGATCTACACGTTGTGTGGAACGGCGGTCGTCTCCGAGCGCGGCACCCGCACTCTCACCGGCGTCGAGGCCCAGGGAATGACCGCCTGCCCCTGCGCCCAGGAACTCGTGAGCGCGCGCTCCCGCGAGCGGCTCGCAGCCGATGGCTTCACCGACGACGAGATCGAGCGCATCCTCGCCGCCGTCCCCGTCGCCACCCACAACCAGCGTGGGATCGGTTCGCTCCACATCGGGTTGCCGGAGGACCTCGAGCTGGACGTCGACGCGCGCGACCTGCTGCACATCGTCGAGCAGTCGATGAGCTCCGAGATCTACGAGCTGATGAAGCGCTCCGACGAGGTCGCGGTGGTCGAGAAGGCCCACCGCAATCCGCGCTTCGTCGAGGACTGCGTCCGCGAGATGGTCCGCCGCGTCACCGACGCCTATCCGACGCTACGCGATGGAGGCTTCATCCTCGCCCGCCAGGAGAACCTGGAGACCATCCACCGCCATTCGGTGATCGCGGAGCGCTCCGGCCTGGTGACCGAGATCCTCGCCGAGCTCGAGACCGGCGAGCACTCGCCTCATCACTTGACCGAGCGCGAGTGGCTAGAGGCTCCTTGCGGTCCGTAGCTACCTGCCGCTGACGGGCTCTCCCTCGCTGCCGGCTTCCGCCGCCCGCTTCTCGCGCTCCTCGGCCAGCCGCTTGCGCAGCCCGAAGAAGTAGTCGAGCCCCGAGATCACCGTCGCGGCCAGCGCCAGGTAGACCAGCGCGTCGACCGGCCAGGGCGAGGGGTTCCAGATGATGAGCGCGAAGACGGCGGCCACCTGAAGCGTCGTCTTCACCTTGCCGAGCCAGCTCGCGGAGATCACGACGCCCTGCTCGACGGCGACCGCCCGCAGGCCGGTGACCGCCAGCTCGCGGGCGATGATCACCATCGCGACCCACGCCGCCAGGCGGTCGAGCGAGACCAGCGAGACCAGGGCGGCCACGATGAGGAGCTTGTCCGCCAGCGGGTCCATCAGCTTGCCGAAGGTGGTCACGTCGTGGCGGCGGCGCGCGATATAGCCATCGAGGCCGTCCGTGATCGCGGCCAGCGCGAACACTCCAGCGGCGAGGGCGTCCCCGTTCGGCGTCTCACCGAGGAGCGCGACCACGATGACCGGCACCGCCAGGATGCGCAGCAGGGTCAGGATGTTGGGCAGGTTGACCGGGACCATTCCGCCGCCCAGTATCGCGGACGAGCCGTGCGCGGGCGGTGCCTTCGACCCGGATCGGGCCGTCAGGCGAGCTCTTTCGCGCGGGCGAACACGGCATCGAGCATCGGCTCCGTGAGCTTCCCGGTGAAGGTGTTCTGCTGCGACGGGTGGTAGCAGCCGAGGAGCGCGAGCCGTCCGACGTCGACCTCGGCGCCGTGGGCGAACCGCGGCTTGGGCCGTGGCACCTCCTCCCCGATCCCCCGCAGGCCGCGGAGCGCGCCATCCCAGGCGTAGGCCCCGAGCGCGACGACGACCCGCAGGCGCTCCAGCAGCCGCAGCTCGCTCACAAGATACGGGAGGCAGTTGTCGCGCTCAACCGGGGTCGGCCGGTTCGAGGGCGGCGGGCAGCGATTGACGGCCGTCACGTAGGCATCGATGAGTCGAAGCCCGTCATCCCTGTGCTCCGAGCGCGCCTGGTTGGCCAGCCCGGCGCGATGAAGGGCCGCGTAGAGCCAGTCGCCGGAGCGATCTCCGGTGAACACCCGCCCGGTGCGATTGCCGCCGTGCGCCGCGGGCGCAAGGCCCACCACGAGCACCCGCGCGGCCGGATCCCCGAACCCGGGGAGCGGGCGGCCCCAGTACTCGTCCTCCCGGAAGCGTCGCGGCGGGTTGGCGGCGGAGTGCTCCCGCCACTCGACCAACCGAGGGCAGCGGCGGCAGCGGACGATCTCCTCCGCGAGGGATGCGAGCGAATCGGGCACGAGCCAAGGCTATGCATGGGCATCGCTCCGGCGCCGTTACGATCGCGGCTCCATGGAGCCCAAGCCGGCCTCGGAATCCCAGGCGGTCCTGGTCAGGTGGATGGGGATCGGGGACGCCAACTCCGCCGGGTTCGTCCACGGCGGCGTCGTCATGAAGCTGTGCGACGACGTGGCGGGCATCGCCGCGATCCGGCATTGCCGCGGTCGGGTGGTCACCGCCGCGGTCGATCGGATGACGTTCATCCAGCCCGTGAACGTGGGTGAGCTCCTCACCTGCTCGGCGACCGTCAACGCCGCATGGCGGACATCGATGGAGGTCGGGGTGCGGGTGGAGTCCGAGAACCCGCGGACCGGCGAGCGCCGCCACACGTCGACCGCCTACCTGACGATGGTCGCGGTCGACGACGACGGAAGCCCGATCCCGGTGCCGCCGCTCCTCACGGAGTCGGACGCCGAGCGCCGCCGGGAGCGCGAGGCCGAGCTACGCCGGCAGAACCGCCTCGCAGAGCGCGAGCAGATCCTGGCCAACCGCTCCGCCGAGGCATAGCTGGACCGGTGATCCCTGGTGGGGCGCCGTCTAGGGCGGCCTCGGCGCGAGGCGATCCGAGATCCACCTGCCGACGAAGAAGGTCGCCAGCCACATCACCGTGGCCGCCAGCGGGCTCAGGAACGCGATCGGTATCGAGAGGAGGAACACCCCCACCACGACCAGATTAGGCGGGCCTGCGTACCGTCGCTCATAGGCGCGGGCATCCGGCTGCATGAGCCCCGCGCGGTAGCTGTACACGAGCTCGGCCTGGAAGCTGCCGCTGACCAGGATCATGTTGATCGCGTAGAGGACGATCGCGGCCGTGTTGTTGTCGTAGTCACCCAGCACGGCCGAGGTGAAGGGCACGACCGCGATGAACGCCAGGTAGAGCAGGTTCAGCCCCATGAGCGTGCCGTCGAAGCGCGCGAGGGCCGAGAAGAACCGGTGGTGCGCGAGCCAGTAGCGACCGAGCACGGCGAAGCTGATCCCGTAGGCGAGCAGGTCGTTCCGGTTATTCAGAAGCGCATTCAGGAGGTCATCGGAGCCCTCGGGCACGGTCAGGCCCAGCACGCATAGCGTGATCGCGATCGCGAACACGCCGTCGCTGAAGGCGACGATGCGGTTGAACTCGACCTCCGCCTCCTCACGGTGCCGCGCCCGTCCCCCGGCGACCGGATCGAATCGTTGGCGCTCGTCCTGGGCCACAACGCGAGATACGTTCGCGGAGGTCGGAACCCTTCCCCCCGGTCGATCCCGCCCGCTCCGCGAGATACCCCCGGAGGGTATATACTCGCCACCATGGGAGACGCGCTCCAGACGATCCTGGACGGCCTGAAGAACGCCGGACTCATGGCCTATGAGGTCTGGTGGGCCCTCGTCCTCGGCTTCGCGATCTCCGCGATCGTGCAGGCCTGGGTCCCGCGCAAGCGTGTCGAGGCGGCGCTCGCGGGCAGTGGCCCGGGGCCGGTGGCGAAGGCGACGGGGCTCGGCGCCGCGTCCTCCTCCTGCTCGTACGCGGCGATCGCGATCGCGCGGTCCCTGTTCGAGAAGGGCGCCTCGGCGGTGACATCGCTCGCCTTCCAGTTCGCGTCCACGAACCTCGTCTGGGAGCTCGGGCTCGTGCTCTGGATCCTGATCGGGTGGCAGTTCACGCTGGCCGAGTTCGTCGGCGGGATCATCCTGATCGCCCTGATGGCGCTCCTGCTCAGGCTCTTCGTCTCACCGCGGCTCGAGGAGGCGGCGCGGCGCCACGCCCAACAGGCTGCCGCCGCGGCCCACGCGCACCGGCCGGCCGGCGCGGAGGGCTTGACCTGGCGGCAGCGACTCGCATCCGCGGACGCGTGGACCGACGTGGCACACAACTTCCGTCAGGACTGGAGGGTGCTGTGGAAGGAGATCACCATCGGGTTTCTACTCGCCGGGTTCATCGGCCTGCTGGGCGACGACTTCTTCAACGTCCTCTTCGTGACCGACGCCCCGCCGGTGGTGCGCACGATCGAGAACGTGATCGCCGGCCCGGTCATCGCGGTGCTCAGCTTCGTGTGCTCGATTGGCAACGTGCCCCTCGCCGCCGTGCTGTGGTCGGGCGGGATCTCCTTCGCCGGCGTGATCGCGTTCCTGTTCGCCGACCTCATCGTCCTCCCGATCGTCGTCGCGTACCGCAAGTACTACGGGCTGTCGTACGCGCTGCGGATCACGACGCTGATGTTCGTCACGATCCTGATCGCGGCGCTGATCGTCGATGGCCTGTTCTCGGCGGTTGACCTGATCCCGTCCACGCGCCCCAGCCGCACCGACGTCTTCGGCACCATCTCGGTGAACTACAAGCTGTTCTTGAACATCCTCGGAGCGGTGGTCTTCGTCGGCATGTTCTGGCTGACGCTCCGCGGCGAGAGCCGCGCTCCCGCCCACGCGCATGCGGGGCACTAGACGATGACCGCCGCGCCCGGGAAGACGATCGTCGTCGCAGGCGCAACCGGGAGGTTGGGGTCCATCGTCCATGCGCTGCTCGCTCGGGGACACCGCGTCATTGCGCTGGCGCGCACGCCCGACTCGCCCGCCGGCCTGGGGTTACGCAAGGCCGGCGCCGACGTGGTCGCAGCCGATTTCGACGATCCGGCGAGCATCGTCGCCGCCGCCCAGGGCGCAGATGCTCTGTTCGCGACGGGCACCGCGCACCGGGTGGGGCCTGAGGGTGAGTTTCGCCACGGCGTGAACGTTGCCGACGCGGCCCGGAGGGCCGGCGTTGGTCATCTCGTGTTCGTCTCGGGGGACGGGGCTGCCGCCAACAGCCCGCTGCCCCTGTTCAAGGCGAAGCACCGCGTCGAGGAGCACATCCGCTCGCTCGGGATCGACCACACGATTCTCGCTCCGGTCTACTACATGGAGAACCTCTTCAACCAGTGGAACCTGCCGTTCCTGCGCAGCGGATCGTTCCCGAGTCCGATTCCCGTCGAAACGCCCATGCAGCAGGCGGCGGTCGCCGACGTCATCGCCGTGGCGGTCTCCGCCATCGAGCGCTTTCCGGAGGTCTCAGGCACGCGCATCCGGATCGCCTCCGACCAGCTCTCGGCCAACACCGCCGCCGACATCGTCTCCCGAGAGATCGTCCGCCCGCTCGTGCCGGAACGGATCGAGCTTGACGCGCTCCCGCCCGGCCTCGTCGCACTGTTCGGCTGGCTGGAGCGAGAGGGACACTCCGTGGACATCCAGGCTCTGCGCGCTGACCACCCGGCGATCGAATGGCATACCTACACGGACTGGGTCCGCTCGGTCCGCCCACGATTCCGGGAATTCTGTCCCCATCCGGTGCTTGCCGGCCCCTAAACTGAATCGGCCGAGCGGACCTCCGGGCCCATCCTCGCAGCAGCCATGCGCGACCACTCCCAGCTCCGCAAGCTCGCGATCGTCCCCGCTTACAACGAGCAGGGGATGGTCGGTCGCGTCGTGCGCGACATCAACCGCCACGCTCCCGACTTCGACGTGGTGGTCGTCGACGACGGCTCGCTCGACAACACCGCGGCCGAGGCCGAGGCTAGCGGCGCCGTGGTGGTGAGGCACCCGTTCAACGTCGGCATCGGCGGCGCCATGCAGTCCGGGTTCAAGTACGCGCTCCGGAACGACTACGACGTCGCCGCCCAGGTGGACGGGGACGGCCAGCACAAGCCGGCCTACCTCGCCGACCTGCTCGCGAAGCTCCACACCTCGGGCGACGAGGCCGACATGGTCTGCGGCAGCCGCTTTCGCGGCGACCCTGGCTACCGGGTGCCGATCGGGCGGCGGATCGGCAATTTGATCTTCTCGGTGGTCCTGACGGCGCTCACCCGCCAGCGCATCACCGATCCGACGTCCGGATTCCGCATCACCAACCGCCGTGGAATCGAGCTGTTCGCTCGCGATTACCCGCACGACTATCCCGAGGTCGAGGCGATCCTCATGCTTCACGCTCACCGGCTCCGCATCCACGAGGTCCCGGTCCGCATGAACGCTCGTGGCTTCGGCCGCAGCTCGATCGACTATCCGCGGAGCGCCTACTACATGGCCAAGGTGCTCCTGTCCCTGTTCA
>JBKPFQ010000126.1:0-9528 GCA_046728915.1 Actinomycetota bacterium
GCTCGACCGCGGCGATGCGGATCTCCCTGATCTCTAGGTCGACGAAGTCGGGGGGACTCTCCGCGCAGCGCAGGCCGATCGTGTGGTCGCCCGCGTCGAGCGTGAGGACATCGACCACGGGGATCCCGCCCAAGTCGGAGAAGCTCATGCCCGGCGCATAAAGGCCAATGTAGTTCGACGAATAGGCACCGTCGAGCGTCGTGCGACACGAGCCACCGGGCTCATCGGAGCTGCCGCTGCCAAAGCCGTGCGATGTCGGCGTTCTTGACCTGCCCCGCTCCGATGTCCGGGTCCTGGACCTCGCCGTTGATGATGTCGGCCGACCCGACCTGGTTCTGGCCGGGTAGTGGACCGTCGATCGCGTAGGCGCTACCCGCAGGGCGACGAACATCGCTGCAATCCCCCAGACGTTTGAGCGGATGTGGTCGCTGACCTTGGTTGGGAGACCCATGTCGCTCCCCTCCTCCCTCGCGATGGGCCGCGGGACCGGCCCTCCGGGCCAACGGTTCCATCCGTTTGCGACTCAGCCTTACGCTCTCATCCGCCAAGCCGCGGGCGGTTAGGCTGGGTCCGCAATCCACAAGGAGGCTCCCTCATGGCAACGTTCGCCGTCATCGCCGAGCACCCGCCCGAGCTTTGCCCGAGTTCCAACGCCCAGACACGGCAAATGATGAACGAGGGTGCCGGCCAGATCCCGCAGCTCGCCGAGCAGCTGGGTGTCGCGATCATCACCCTTCGCGTCTTCGGGCCCGACCACATAATCCTCGCGGTCGTCGAGGCCGACGACATCGAGGCGGTCAGGGACTTCATCTTCCAGAGCCGACTCGTGCAGTGGAACACGACGAAGATCCACGCGACGTACTCGATGGAGGAAGCGCTCGCGAAGGTGAACGAGCTGGAGGCGATCTTCTAGGGCACCGTCTCTCCGCTGTAACCAACGTAGCTCTACCGCTTCACCACGTTAGGGGCGCCAGCGGCTTTGCGCGTCGGGTCGCCGCCACCCGCGCCCTGGCGCCCACGGAGGCGCTGGAGGCCCAGCCCTCCAGCTACGCCCACCTGGTCAGCGAGCGCCGCTGGAGCGCCGCCGACTACACCGAGCGCACGGTTGGCTGGCTGGCGGCACTCTACCCAACCGGACCATCGAGGAGTGCCACGGGATCAGCTCCCGGCCCGCGCAAGCCGAACCCCGCCGACGCCGATGACCGCCAGCGCGGACAGGCGGCCGAGCGGGATGAAGGCCAGCCCCGGCTTCGCGACCAGCGCAAGCGGCGACAGGGCACCCGCGGCGGAGGATGCCAATGCGGTCTTGGAGAGCCTGAGCGGCAGCTCCCCCGTTCGCAGGCCGGCTAGCCCGAGAGAGCCGACCAGAAGCCCGAGCCCGACGCCGTGCACGGGCCCGCCGGATACGAACATCCGCCGATAGAGCGCATCCGCATCCGACTCCCGCTCGGCCCGAGCCGTGGTCAGCGCAACGGTGGTCAGGGCGGAGGTCGCCAGCGAAGTCGCGGCCAGCGCACCGCCGGCCACCGACGCCGCTTGCAGGCCGCGCGAGCCACGACCGCCCCGCGCCGCCAGCGCGGCCACCGATCTGGTGAACCGGGCCAGGGAGCCCGCGCAGATGAGCTGGGCAACGGCACCGAGGCGCGCCGCGCGGTGCTCGCGGGAGAAGTAGCGCCGAATGACGGGCGGATCCGCGCCGGGCATCGGGTAGCGAGCCTCGGCGAGGGCGTTCAGCGCCACCAGGCTGGCGACGAAGCTGATGCCGGCCAGCGGCCCGCTGAACGCGCCGGGATCGCGATGCTCGGGGATAGCCGCTGCAGCCATCATCCTCGTCTGCGTACGGTATACCCAGTTGGTCAGGGTGCAACCTGCGACGCTGCGGCACACGCGATGAGGAGACGCAGACCCGGCCCCGAGCCTCGTTTCACGCGAGAGGAACTCGCTCGACGCGCTCTCGCGATCATGGACGCGCACGGGACTGAGGCGCTCACGATGCGGAGGCTGGCCGATGAGCTCGGGATGGGGACGATGGCCCTCTATCGCTACTTCCCGAGCAAGAACGATCTGATGGACGCCGCGGTCGAGGTGGCGGCGCCCGAGATCGACCTGCCCGAGCCGGGGGCCGCGCCGTGGAAGCAGCAGCTCGCGGACCTGGCGCGCGCCCTCTTTCGGGCCGGGCTCAGACATCCAAGCGTGGCCCGCGAGCGCTTTGACCGCCCGCTCCAGAGCCCGGGCGCGATGCGGGTGACCGACCGCGCGATCGCGCTGCTGCTCGAGGCGGGCCTGAGCAAGCGGGACGCCGTCGCCGCCTTCAAGGCGCTCTTGGTCCACACCCTGGGCGCGGCGGCCGTTGCCGCCTCGGAGGCGCGGCCCGAGGTGCGTCGAAAGGCCGGCGAGCGCCACGCCTCCGTCCCCGCGGAGGAGCTGCCAGCGATGGCGGCGGTCGCGGGCGAGCTTACGGCCGCGCTCGGCGGAGACCAGGCGTTCGAGCTCGGCCTCTCCGCGCTCCTGGACGGGATCGAGCTGCGGGCAGCCCGATAGGAGGGCGTGCTGCGCGTTTGTGCGACAACTATCTGGGTACGCTGTACGCGATGGCCGTGACCGGGGACACCCTGACGATTGCCCGATGGGACGTCGTTCGTGATCGTCGAGTCAGCCGCCGACAGCGGCGGTGAGCGGATCGAGTTCGAGATCGCGATGCGGCCCGGCGCCATGGGGCCGCCGAAGCACTTCCACCCTCGCCAAGAGGAGCACTGGAGGGTGCTCGACGGCGAGCTATCAGTCTTCGTAGAAGGAGAGTGGCGGACGCTCGGCGAGGGCGAGTCGCTGTCCATCGCGCCCAACACCGTTCACACGCTGCGCAACCGGTCGGCGGGACCGGTGCGCTTCCGCGACCTCCACGAGCCGGCATTGGACTTCCAGGACTACATCGAGTCCCTGGATCGGCTGGCTGAGGCGGGCAAGCTCACGAGCCGCATGACCCCGTCGACCCTGATCCACGGCGCGATGGTCCTACGGGAGCACCGGACGACCCAGCTGAGCGCGAGCCGGGCGCAACGGGCGGCCGAGACGGCGCTCTCACTCGTCGGGCGAGCGCTCGGCTACCGGACGGTCTGAGAGGCCCAAGCCGGCGGCATGATTCCCCTCGGCCCACCGATCCCGCGACGGCAACCAGGTGGTGCCAACGCCTACCGGCCGGCAACGGCAATGGGCACGACGTCTCGCTCGGCGAATGGAGCAGTAGGGCGTGAGGCTCACGACCACCGCCTCGGTGAGCGCTGGGCTCACCAGCGATTAGCCCAAGCACGCGGGGGTCATGCGCGGGTGAGTGCGAGCAGACGCACTACCGATCGGGGTAGCTCGTCGAGTCACCCGGGCGTAACGCACCTGCCGGTACCGGGTCCGGATGTAGCCGAACCAGCAATCGACCGAAGGAGGCAGGAATGAAGCTGCTCGTATCGACCTATGTGACCCTTGACGGTGTCTTTGAGGATCCGGCTTGGTCCGCGCCCTATTGGAGCGACGAGGCGCAGAAGTTCGCCCGCGATCAGCTGTGGGACAGCGACGCGCTGTTGCTGGGGCGCAACACCTATGAGACGTTTGCCGCCACCTGGCCGACCGACGAGTGGATCGAGCGAGAGGGGGACTTCGCCGAGAGGATGAACGGCCTGCCGAAGTACGTCGCTTCGACGAGCTTGGAGGAGCCGCTTGAGTGGCAGAACTCCAGCCTGCTGAAGGGGGATGTCGCAGAACACGTGCGCAAGCTGAAGGAGGAGCCCGGTCAGGACATCCTGATGTACAGCAGCGCCAGCCTGATGCGCACGCTGATGAAAGACAACCTGGTCGACCAGTACCGGATCTGGGTCCACCCTCTGGTTCTCGGCAGCGGAGGACGCCTATTCGAGCAGGGCAGTACCAAGACGGACCTGAAGCTAGTCGACACAACGCCACTCCCCAATGGCGTCGTCGTCCTCGAATACCAGACGGCACAGGCATAGGCCGCGGACCGAAGCCGGCGACAACGACCGTTCTCGCCGCGCATTGGCTCACCGACCTTCGAAAGTGGGGACGAACGGTTGGATGACGCTGTGAACCGAACCAGCGGCGAGGGGGCCGACCGCCGTTCCCGTGGCCAGCGCGAAATACGAAGCTGGATCACCCTGGCGGCGATCGCTACCGCGACCGACCGCATCCGCCTCGGGCCGATGGTGACTCCTTTCGCTCGGCGGCGGCCAGTGAAGGTCGCCAGGGAGACGGCCACGCTCGACCGGCTCAGCGGCGGTCGGCTGACGCTCGGGGCCGGTCTCGGCAGCGACGAGCTCGGCGGCGTCCCGAGCGCCCACGTCGTGCACGCCGAGACTGACCACGCAGAGGTGGTCCCGATCTTCCGCGTCACGCCAAGAGACGAGTAGCCGCCCGTAGGACTAGCGCGCGGTTTGGGAGATGTCCGGCTGCTTCGGCAGCAGCCGATGGCCGTCGACGACAGCGGCCGCGACGTCGGCGAGCTTCGTGTTGGCCCGGCGCGATTGGTCGCGCAGCATCTCGAAGGCATCAGCGTCGTCGACCGAATGACGCTCCATCAGGATGCCCTTGGCTCGCTCGGTGACCGCTCGGCGGCCGAACGCGCCCTCGAGGTCGTGGTACTCGGTGAACCTGCGGAGCACGATGTCGATCGCGCTCTGCCAGTCGTCGACCTCGGAGTCGGTGATACAGGCGAAGATTCCGCGCTTCGACGCCTCCTTGACGAAGGCGGGATCGGGCGCGTGGATCAGGAGGATCACCGGGCACGCAGCCTCGTGCACGATCTGGTCGATCAGGGCGAGGGCGTGCTCCGAGCTCTCTCCGAGACCAACCAGCGCGACATCGGGCCGCTCGCTGGCGGTCACGACTCCGACGTCCTCGACGTCGATCTCGCGGGCGATCACCTCGTGCCCGAGGGTCGCGACCATCGGCGCGACGAGCGCCAGCCGATCCTTGCGCTCGTTGGCGATCAGCACGCGGAGATGCTCGGTCTCGCGGTAGCTCATCGACGGTCCAGTCAGTCCCGAGTCTAGCTCTGGGGCAGCGCCCGCCGAGGGCCGCCGACGGCCTCTTGCGTCCGGGTGTATCGTGGCTGTGCGCTTCGCCTCAAACCCTCGGCGAGCGAATCTTTCCGGCTCCGACCCTCGGCCGGTGTAAAGGCGTACCGACCTCAAACGGTCTGCGCCATAACCGCCAACGTTAGGAGCCACATGTCTGGCACCACCGAAAAGTCAGCGGACGCCACAACGATCCGTCCGTTCACGATCGAGACCTCCGAGGCGGATCTCGACGACCTGCGTGCGCGCGTTGCCGCCACGCGCTGGCCTGAAAAGGAGACAGTCGAAGATCAGTCGCAGGGCCCGCGGCTCGCGACGATGCAAGCACTCAAGCGCTACTGGGAGACCGAGTACGACTGGCGCAAGTGCGAGGAGAAACTGAAGGCCCTACAGCACTTCATCACCGAGATCGATGGGCTGGACATCCATTTCATCCACGTTCGCTCGGAACATGACGATGCGTTGCCGCTCATCGTCTTGCACGGATGGCCCGGCTCGGTCATCGAGCAGCTGAAGATCATCGATCCACTTACCAATCCGACAGCGCATGGCGCCAGCGCATCTGACGCCTTTCATCTGGTGATCCCGTCGATGCCGGGCTACGGGTTCTCAGGCAAGCCGGCCGCCACCGGCTGGGGCGTTGAGCACATCGCGCGTGCCTGGGCGGAGCTGATGAAGCGCCTGGGATACGACCGGTACGTCGCCCAGGGCGGCGATTGGGGCGGGCAAATCGTTGATGTGATGGGTGCGCAGGCGCCTCCGGGGTTGCTCGGCATCCACACCAACTTCCCTGGTGCTGTTCGACCCGACGTCTCAGCGGCGCTCCAGTCCGGCGGCCCGGCGCCCTCCGGTCTCGATGACGAGGAAACCCGCATCTACGAGAAGCTGAAGTTCTTTTTCGCGACGGACGCGGGCTATGCAATCGAGAGCGCGACCCACCCGCAGGCGCTGTACGGAATTGCGGATTCACCCGTCGGCCTGGCCGCCTGGATGCTCGACCACGACGCGACCAGTTTGGCGCTGATCTCTCGCGTCTTTGTCGACGGGGCCCAGGAAGGCCTGACCCGAGACGACGTGCTCGACAACATCACCCACTACTGGTTGACGAACACGGGGGTCTCTTCGGCACGCCTCTATTGGGAAAACAGGCTCGGCTTCTTCGACCCGAAGGCCTGGCCGACCTCCGACCCCCGGGCGATCGTGGACATCCCGGTGGCCGTGAGCGTCTTCCCCGACGAGATCTTTGAGGCGCCGCGGAGTTGGGCGGAGGAGGCCTACCCCAAGCTCATCCATTACAACAAGCTCGACAAGGGCGGGCACTTCGCCGCCTGGGAGCAGCCCGAGCTCCTTTCCGAAGAGGTCCGCACGGGGTTGCGGAAGCTGCGCTAGGTGACCGTATTCGACCGTCTGCACCTCCCGTTCAAACGTCTCCACATGCCCGCGCTCGACGGGGCGATCGAGTGGCTCAACTCCGAGCCGCTCGGCCCCGCCGAGCTCCGCGGGCACGTCGTGCTCGTGAACTTTTGGACGCTGACCTGCATCAACTGGCTGCGCCAGGAGCCATACGTCCGTGCGTGGTCGCAGGCCTACGGAGACGACGGGTTGGTCGTGATCGGAGTCCACACGCCGGAGTTCTCGTTCGAGCATGAGATCAACCGCGTGCGGCGGGCGGCCCGTGAGCGAGCGATCGACTACCCGGTCGCTGTCGACAACGACTACGAGATTTGGAGCGCCTTCGCAAACAACTACTGGCCGGCCCTCTACTTCGTCGACGCCGACGGCATCATCCGCGACGACCACTTCGGCGAAGGCCGCTACGCGCAATCGGAGCGCGCCATCCAGCGGCTGCTCGGCGTCGAGCGCGACCTCGTCTCGGTCGAAGGGCTCGGCGTGGAGGCGGAGGCCGACTGGGATCACCTGCGTACGCCGGAGACGTATCTCGGCTACGGGCGCCGCGAGCACTTCGCGTCACCGGGCGGCGCCGCATTCGACCAACGCGGCAACTACCGGCTCCCCGAGAGCCTGCGCTTAAGCCACTGGGCCCTCGCCGGCGAGTGGACGATCGGGCATGAGAATGTCGCGCTCGACCAGGCCGGCGGGAGCATCGCCTACCGCTTCCACGCGCGCGACGCGCATCTCGTACTGTCTTCCGGAGCGCCAGAGCCGATTCCCTTCCGCGTGCTCCTCGACGGCGAGGCTCCGGGTTCGTCGCACGGCGTGGACATCGACGAGGACGGGAACGGCCTGCTTCGGGACGGCCGCCTCTACCAACTCGTCCGCGAGCACGGCGCGGTCCGCGAGCGGACGCTGGAGATCACATTCCTCGAGCCTGGCGCCGAGGTCTACGCGTTCACGTTCGGGTAGCCGCGATGGACGACTGGGTCGTAGTCGAGGTCGCCGGTAGCGAGCCCGAGGCCGAACTGCTCTGCTCGGTCTTGCGTGGCGCCGGCATCGAGTGCCTGCCCCGGTTAACGAACAGCGGGGCCGGGGCTGGAGACGGGCTGGGCACCGTGGGGGCGCACGACATCATGGTCAGCCGGCAGGACGCGCAAGACGCACGCGAGATCCTGCACGAACCCCGATGAGCCACAGCGAATGACAGCTCGACCGAACCAAGCGTCGGCCGTACACGGCCTCAAGTTCGGCAGCGAGTTCTCGATCACGGGGCGAGGAGCTCGAAGACAGGCGCCGCGCGCGGATGCTCAACGAGTCCCTCGAGGATCCTGGCCGCCGCCTGGTCAGGCGAGCCGGTGTGCCACCGCGGCGAGCATTACACCGTCGAAGGCATGCGGTTCTTCCGCGTCCGCTTAAGCGGCCGGGCGTGCCGGTGTGGATCGCCGGGTCCTACGGCACGCGCGGACCGCTGCGCCCGCCAGCCCGGTATGACGGGTTCTTCCCGATAAACCTCGAACACCCGGACCAGCTCGCCGAGCTCGTCGCCGAGCTGACCGGCCTGCGCCGGGACGCGGGCAAGCCCGCCACGGAGCGATTCGACATCTTGCGCCTTACCGCCTGGGACTGATCCGGCGCCCTACGCCACGGCGGGTGCCACCTGGTGGATGGTGGAATTCCGGTGGGACGCGCTATCGGCCGACCACGTCCGCGGGTTGATCCATGACGGCCCCAAGTTGTTCATGATCGCGACCGAGTGGAACGGTCCCGAGGATATGTTCGAGGGGCCACGGACGGGCCAGGTGCTGACCGATGACTACCGCGGAACTGCTCAACTTCATCCGAGCGCGCCGCCCAGGATGCAGAGAGAAAGGGGCGGCTGGTCCCGCTCGTCACGCCTCGAACGACAACGTCTCGTAGTGGACGGCTCGCTTCTCGTAGCGCACAAGCAGCTCGGCGGCCCTCGGCTCGATCACGGGCACTTCGAACTCGTGCCCCGCGAATGCGCGAATGTCGTCCAGCGACCTGAAACGCGTGAGCGTCACGAACGCAACCTCCTCCCCCTCCAGGCGCCGGAGCACGTCGCCACCGTGGAACCCGGGGATGCTCCGCATGGACGGAAACAGCTCGTCGAGCAGGAAGCGCTCGTAATCGTCCGCATCTTTTGAGCGCGTCCAACCGCGCCACATCCGCGTGATCATCAGTCGAGCGTAAGCCCTGTCAGCCTACGCCGACTACTACAGTCTGACGAGAGAGAACCTAAGCGTCATCAATAGCCTTCGCGATCTGCGCGGCCACCTCGGAGCGGGTCGTCGCCGCGAGCGCCAACGATTCATTCGACAAGCAACAGGCTGCCAGCTGTCCGGCCGGCACGCAGCTGACCGGCGGCGGCGGCGACATCACCGGGGGCGGAGGGCAGGTGGCCCTGGACATCGTCCGCCCGGTCACATCCAACAGCTGGCTCGCCCGCGGCCTCGAGGACGAGACCGGCACCTCGAGCAACTGGCTACTGCGTGCGTACGCGATCTGCGCCCCGCCGCTTCCGGGACTGGAGATCGTTTCCCCTTCGAGCCCCAATGACTCGACCGACAAGAGCGTCAACGCCGGCTGTCCGACCGGCAAGCGGGTCGTTGGCGCCGGCGGCGAGATAGCGAACGGCGCGGGGCAGGTGGTGCTGGACGCGGCCGTGCCGTTCTCGGACCTGACCGCCGTCGCGGCCACCGGCTTTGAGGACGAAACCGGCCTGGGACAGGACTGGACCGTGACCGCCTACGCGGTGTGCGCTAACCCGCCCCCCGGCCTCGGGCTGGTCACGGCCAGAACCGACCCCGACTCCGACTTTTCCGCCAGCGTCGCCGCCACCTGTCCGAGCGGCAAGAACCTGCTCGGAACGGGGGCGGACATAGCTCGGGAGGCGGGCAAGTGGTTCTGGACGATGTCCGCCCCAACGCCGCACTGACGAGCACCACGGTGACAGCGTTCGAGGACGAGACGGGTCTGGCGAGCGACTGGACCCTGACCGCCGAGGCTGTCTGCGCCAACCCCTGAGCGGCGATCG
>JBKPFQ010000127.1:0-31752 GCA_046728915.1 Actinomycetota bacterium
CCCGTCGCGTAGGGGAGACGAGACGCTCCGGGCCGAGTAGGAGCCGCGGACCCAGGGATCGTCGTGCCAGGTCGAGAGCAGTGCTCCTTCGGGGTTGAGCTCCAACTCGGGGCGGAGGGCGGCGAGCTCCTCGATCCATCGCGTCGGCGGTGCGGAGCCGGCAAGCTCGTCGACCGCACCGGTCGTTCCCGCGTAGGCGGTTGCGAACGGTGCCGGCTCGCCGTTTGGATCGAGCTGGGTGTACGACCAAAAGCGGCGGCGCACCGACATGATCGCGCTCGGTGGGCTCGGAGCTCGGAGGGCGACGAAGAGCTTGGCGTTCTGCCCGTAGCGCACCGATGCGAGCGCCTCAGCGGTCGGCCCGTGCAGCCGCGGCTCGAATCTGATCTCACCCAGCGGGGCGGTCGGCACGGCGATCACCGCGGCGCGGGCGTCGAGCTCGCCCGCGTCGGTCCCGACCGTGACCCCGTGATCTCTCCACAGCAGCCACCGCACTGGCGAGGACAGATGGATCGCCCCGCCGAGCTCTCTCGCAAGCGCACGCGCGAGCTCGGCGTTGCCGCCTCTGATCGTGTAGCTGTCGAAATCGCCGAAGGTGGCCGCCCCCTCGCCGAGCACCTCCGAACGCAGGTCCTCGGCGGGGTGCCCCATGGAGACCTCGATCCGCGCGCGGATCAGCGCCGCCATGCGCGGCTCGAGCGCGAGCCCCTCGATCGCCTCGGACACGGTCTCGGCCGCCGATACCGCCTCGCCGGCGGCGATCCGGTCGAAGACGGCGTCGAGCTCGGTCCCCGGGACGGCCTCGGCGCCGCGCGGCGCCCGGCGGCCGTATGGCGTCCCCTTGCGGACAAGGGGGAGGCCGAATCGCGCGGCCAGCGATTCGACGGCGGTGTTCTGAGGAAGGATGAATTCGGCGCCCCGCTCCACCACGCTGCCAGCGAAAGGCGCCGACCAGACCCTGCCGCCCACTCGGTCGCGCGCCTCGAGAACGGTCACCTCGACGCCTCCGGCGCGCAGGGCGTCCGCCGCCGCCAGCCCGGCGAACCCCGCGCCCACGACCACGACCCTGGTCATCGCCGCACATTCACGCAGATCGAGCCTTCACGCGGGATGCCCAGCGGCGCAAGCCCGGGCGGGGATCTTCACGCCTGGACCCTCGTCCAGCGAAAACCCGGCGTTCGCGGAGGCTTCTCCAGTAGCGGGGAGCGATTCGTCTCCACTACGACGCACGAGTAACTGAGTGGGTGCGGCTGCTACGTAGCGCGCCTTCGCTTCCCGCGGGAAGCGACAGTCGAGCCCCTCCGCTTCGTGAGATGTTTCGGTGGGAAGATGGGCCTCGGCGTCTACACAGGAGGAGAACGAGATGGAAGTGCACCCGGGAGTGTTCGTATCCGACGTCGCGACCGCCGACTGGCATCCTGACCTCGAGGTCGGCGGTGGCGCCGAGGAGCACGTTCTCTTCGACGTCGGAACCATGCGCGCGGGGCTAACGCGGTTCTCGACGGACGCCGATCCGGCTCCGCTGGTTTGGGCGCTACCGGCCACCGAAGTCCTCCTCGTGCTGGAAGGGGAGGCGCAGATCGAGATCGAGGACGGTCCCCGCCTGGAGCTGAAGCCCGGCGATATGGCGCGCCTGCCAAAGGGAGTGGTGACCACCTGGCACCTAACCCTGCCGTTCAAAGAGATGTGGGTCCTCGCCGAGTAACCAGCTGGAGCACCGGAGCGCTCTCAGCTGCTGTGCGATGAATGGCAGAAGACGTCGCGCAGCACGTCTGAGCTCCGGGGAATGGCGCGCGGTGCGCTCTCCGAGACGTGCCGATCCAGCTGCGGCAGCGAAGCGCGTTCTCCCGCTCGTCTGCTGCGTCTTAGTGGCCCTGCTCGCGGCCTCCTCGCAGGCGTTCGCGGTGAAGCCCGACTACATCCGGATCGTCGGCAACCAGTCCTCCCGGGAGGGATCGAAGCCCAGGCTCATCGTGCTCCACGTCACCACGGACGCTCAGAGCGATTCGCCGCCTGTTGTCCGCAATCGACCCGGACTCAAGGACCTCAAGCGACTGGGCGTGTGGTTCGACAAGCCGCGGACCGAGGTGTCGTCGCACGTCGCGAACGATGCCGACGGCAACGACGCTCGGTACGTCCGCGATCGACGGAAGGCCTGGACGCAGGTTGCCTTCAATTCCGTCAGCCTCAGCATCGAGCAGATTGCCTCGACGGGCTTTGACCGCAGGAAGTGGATGGTCAAGCGTGAGCCGCAGCTGGAAAACACCGCGCGATGGATCGCTCACTGGCACCGTCGATGGAGCATCCCTATCCGCAGGGCCGAGGTGTCCGGCAATCTCGTCATCAGGTCCGGAGTCGCCACACACGAGCAGTTGGGCCAGGCCGGGGGCGGCCACCATGATCCGGGCCCGGGCTATCCCTTCAGACACGTCCTCAAGCTTGCCCGCGCCTTCGACTCACACTCGACGAGCGCTTGAGCTCGAGCTCGGCTTACGTCATGCGAACTGGCCTGCGCTGTGATCGCGTGGCGACATCATGGCTTGACAGCGAGAAGTTGCCATTCGCCTGGGATGCCCTTTAGCGTGTGACGGCCGCGGTCGTGGAACTCGATGCCCGATCCGGTCACCAGGTCGCGCACGGTGCTGGTGACGAGCACCTCGCGGGGGCCGGCGAGGCCGCCGACGCGTGCCCCGATGTGCACGGCCACGCCGGCGAGCTCGTCGCCGCGCTCCTCGCATTCGCCGCTGTGCAGGCCGGCCCGGACCTCGAGGCCGATCACGCCGACCTTGTCGCTGATCGCCCGCGCGCAGCGGATCGCCCGGGCAGGTCCATCGAAGGTGGCGAGAAACCCGTCACCGATGGTCTGTACCTCCTGGCCGCGGAAGCGGTCGAGCTCTCGGCGCACCGTGGAGTGGTGGGCGTCGAGCAGCTCATGCCAGCGCCGGTCGCCCATGCGCACGACCCGCTCGGTCGACCCCACGATATCGGTGAACAGAATGGTTCTGAGCACCCGGTTGACCTCATGCCCCTGTCGGGTTCCGGTGAGGAATTCCTCGATCTCGTCGAGGATGTCCTCGTCGTAGCCGATCGCACTGAAGTGGAAGTCGCCGGGAAACTCCGACAGTCGCGCTCCGCGTATGTGCTCGGCGAGGTAGCGGCCGTGCACCACGCCGATCAGGGGATCGCCGCTGCGGTGAACGACCAGCGTGGGTGCCGAAATTGCGCTGAGAGCTTGACGGGCGTCGATGTGCAGGCTGAACCGGTTGGCTGCCGCAGCCATTGCCGGGGTCGCCGCGTTGCGCTCGAAGCGGGCCAGGTGGCGCCGCGTGGCCTCGTCATCGGGCGCGTCGTGGGTCGAGATGAGTGGCCAAACCCGGCCGTGGCCCCAGTTCTCCTCGATCTGATCGCAGAATTGCTCGGCCTCTTGCGCGTCGATTCCGTCCGGGTAGTCGGGGGCCCAAGTCACGCGTGCGAAGGTCCCCCAAAGCACCAACGAGGTCACCCGCTCGGGATAAGTGGCTGCGAACAGCAACGCCATCGGTCCGCCCTCGGAGGTGCCAACGACGGCGGCTTTCTCGCAGTCTGCCGCGTCCATCACCGCCCGCACGTCATCCATTCGCTCCTCGAGGGTTGGCAGCTCCGCCGTGCGATCGGACAGACCCATTCCGCGCTTGTCGAAGGTGATCATGCGCGCAAACCCCGACAGCCTGCGGTATATCGCCGCCGTCGCGGGCGTCTCCCAGCCAAGCTCGATATGGGACAACGATCCGGGGATGAGCACGACATCCGGCCCGTTTCCGACCACCTGATAAGCGATGCTGAGGTCGCCGCTCCTCGCGTAACGTGTCTCCACGGGTGCGGCCGGTCGCTTAGCTGTCGCTTCGTCGCGCGCCAGGTCGTCCCTAACGCGCGCCAGTCTGCCGGCCAGCGCCCGACCGCGGTCGCGAGCATCAGCGGCCCTCGCTGCCTCCCTTTCCTTCCTGGTGGCCATCGCAATTCCCTTCGCGCTGAGTGCTCGCCACGGCGTTGCCGTGCGAGCGTCGTTCAGGCGATCATCTCGCAAACGGCAGTGGAACACAATCCGACGCCCCCTCCGCTTCGCCGTTCCCTGTGACGAATCACACGCACCGGGCCTTGGCCGACAAGTTAGGGTGGGCGTGAATTACGGTGGTCGCCGGATTCGCCGGCCAGCTCTGACGGACTAGGCGACGCGCTTGACGTCTGCCCCAATCGGGCTTCACCAAGGAGGGTTCCAATGCGTCAAGTTCTTTCCCATCTGAGCTACCGGCCCAGGTGGGGCGTGAGCGTCGGTTTGCTTATGGTCGTGCTCTTCGCCCTTTCGCTTTCGGCCCGTGCCAGCGCCGGCACGATCTCGGTCACGACCACCTTCGACCAGCTGGACGGCTCGGCGCCGTGCTCGCTGCGCGAGGCGGTCGACACCGCCAACGCGGACGCCAACTCGGGCGGCTGCACCGACGCCAACCCGGCTGCGGCCGACACGATCAAGCTGGCCGGCGGCGACTACAACCTGCAGCGGGCCGGCGTCGAGGACGCCAACGCCAGCGGCGATCTCGACGTCACCGAGAGCCTGACGATCGCCGGTGACGGCGCCGACGTGAGCGGGATCGACGGCAACGGCGCGCTCACCGGCGATCGGGTTCTGCAGGTCAGCTCCGGGACCCTGACGATCTCGGGGCTGACCGTCCACGACGGATTCTCGACGACGGCGGCTGGCGGCGGCATTCAAGGCTTGTCCGGCACGACCCTGAAGCTCACCGACAGCACGGTGAGCGGCAACACCGCCGGCGCCGTCGGCGGCGGGATCCACGCCGGGGGCGCCGCCACGCTCACCAACAGCACCGTGAGCAACAACAACGCGCGGTTCGAGGGAGGAGGGATCTACGCCGCGGGCACCGCCACGCTTACGGGCAGTACCGTCAGCGGCAACAAGCTGCTCGGGCCCGACACGCGCGGCGGCGGGATCAGGGCCGCCACCGCCACGCTCACCAACAGCACCGTGAGCGGCAACCAGGCGGTCGGGTCCGGCAGCTTCCCGATCGGATACGGCGGCGGGATCTACGCCGGCACCGCCAAGCTCACCGGCAGCACCGTGAGCGGCAACGAGGCGGCCGACAACGGCGGCGGGATCGTCGCCCCCACGGCGACGCTCACGGACGGCACGGTCAGCGGTAACACGGCGGGCCGCTTCGGCGGCGGGATCGTCGCCACCACCGCCACGCTCACCAACAGCACCGTGAGCGGCAACAACGCGGGCGTGGGCGGCGGGGGGATCGGCAGCGCTGGCACGCTGACCAACACCAGCGTGAAGCGCAACACGGCCGGCACCGAGGGTGGCGGGATCTACACGGACACGGGATCGCTCACCGTCACCCGCAGCACGGTCTCCGACAACGACTCCACCAACAACGGCGGCGGGATCTTCTTCACCAGCCCGGGAACGCTTAACGTCACCAACTCGACCCTGAGCGGCAACGAGTCAGCGGCATGGGGCGGCGCGCTATCGACCGACGAGGGAACGACCAACCTCCGAAGCGCGACCATCAACCGAAACGTCGCCGACGCCAACGCCGGTGGCGAGTTCGCCGGCGACGGCGGCGGCCTCGACCGCTTCGGCACGGCGACGGTGAAGCTCAGAAACACGATCCTGGCCGGCAACTTTGACCTAAGCGCTCCCGAGCACCCCGACTGGCACTGCGACGCAGGCGGCGTCGTCTCGCAGGGCTACAACCTCCTCTCCAGCACCGCCGGCTGCGCGGTCGCCCCGGCGACCGGCGACCAGACCGCCGCCGACCCGGGGTTGGGATTTCTGGCAACCAACGGCGGCAAGACGCTCACCCACGCGCTGCTTTCGACCAGCCCGGCGATAGACACCGCCAACCCCGCAGCGGGCGCCTGTCCTTCCACCGACCAGCGCGGCGTCCCCCGCTCCCTTGGCGGGCGCTGCGACAAGGGCGCCTACGAGCGTGTCAGCTGCCACGGCAAGCTGGTCAACGTCGTCGGCACGGGCGGCGGCGACCTCCTGGTCGGCTCCTCCGCCACCGACGGCATCCTCGGCTTGGGCGGCAACGACGTCCTGAGGGGCGGCTCCGCCGGCGATGGCCTTTGCGGCGGAGACGGCAACGACCAGCTCTTCGGCGAGGCGGGTCCCGACTTTCTCGACGGCGGTGGAGGCACCGACACCTGCAACGGCGGCACGGAGTCCGACCAGGCCGTCAGCTGCGAGACGATCTCGTCGATTCCCTAGGGCGCCGGGTAGCGAGCCTCGATGCTCGCCGCCGGAGTTGGTCCGTCGCCGGTCGGCCGCGCGTGGTGCTCATCCGCGAAGAGGTTGTGGACGAGCTGCGCGGCGATCGAGCCCTCCCCCACCGCCGACGCCACGCGCTTGACGGAGCCATGCCGCACGTCCCGGCAGCGAGCACGCAGGGCATGCTGGTCTCGAGTGCAAGCGGCCGGCGCTCGAGCGGCCAGCCGTGGTCGTCCGGGACGTCCTCGCCCGTGCAGAGGAACCCCTGTCGGTCACTCGCTATCTCGCGGGGCAGCCACTCCGTGTGCGGATGAGCCCCGATCATCACGAACAGCGCGTCGGCGGCGACCGTCTTCTCTTCGCCGGTGGGGCTCTCTCGTAGCACCAGCTCCTGCAGACGGCCCTCCCCTCCCCCGCCGACCACCGCAGTACGGTTGCGTACCTCCACGTTGGGCGTGGCCTTGATCTCCCGCACCAGGTAGTGCGACATCCCCTCCTCGAGGGATGTGGCACGCACGACGAGCGTCACTCGACGCGCGTGACGCGCAAGGTGCAGGGCGGCCTGGCCAGCCGAGTTTCCCCCGCCCGCGACGTAGGCGTCCTTTCCGCTGAGCGCGTGGGCCTCCGAGGTTGGGCCGCCATAGAAGACGCCGGCGCCGTTCAAGGCCTCGAGCGAGAGAACTCCCAAGCGGCGGTAGCTGGCGCCGGTCGCGAGGATCACCGCTGCGGCCCTCACGCGCCGGCCGTCGGAGAGTGAGATCTCGAGCCGGTCCCCCGAACGACCGAGCGCAGTCGCCCTGTGCATGAAGACAAAACTCGCCCCGAAGACGGCGGCCTGCTCGTGGGCCTGCTCAGCGAGCCGACTCCCGCTGACCCCCCTCGGGAAACCCAGGTAATTGCGGATCAGCGAGCTCGACCTGGCCTGCCCACCGATGCCGCCTTCGTCCACCACGAGCGTGCGCAGCCCCTCGGAGGCGCTGTAGACGGCGGCGGACAGGCCCGCCGGCCCTGCGCCCACGATGACCACGTCGTAGGCCCACTCCTCGAAGTGGACCGGGGCGCCGGCAGCCTCCGCGATCTCGGCGTTGGAAGGATCGCTTAGGGCCCGCCCGTCGGGAAGGACCATCAACGGGAGCCTCGCCGGGGGATCTGCCCTTGCGACCAGCTCGCGGCCCTTGTCGGAGTCGGCCAGACAGAAGGCGTGCGGGACCGCGCAGCGCTCGAAGACCTCCCTCAGCTCGTAGGCCCGGCCTGACCACGACTCACCGACGATGTGGATGGTGTGGGGAACCAGGCGCCGCTCCGTCGACCACTCGAGCAAGAGGCTCGAGATGGTCTGGTGGAACACCTCATCCGGCGAGGCCGCCGGCCTGGGGACGTAGTAGTCGATTCGTCCCATGGCCATCGAGTCGAGGATCGCCTCGGCGGTCGGCGGGTCCGCCCAGGCGCCCCCGGTGACCACCAGCCCACCCTTCGCATGGGGATGGAGCTGCCGCGCTCGCTCGAGCAGCTCATGGCCGGCCGCATCCGAGAGCGATCTACCCACGAGCAACAGTGCAACCTCTTGGCCTGCGCGCGCGAGCCCCGCCAGCTTCCGAAGCGCCTGCTCCGGGTCGCTCAGGCTCTCGACACGGTAATCATGGCCGTAGCGCTGGACGAGCTGACTCTCGACGTCTTCGAGGGCGTCCTTGTCTTCGTCGACGGCGAGTAGCACGGGAGGGGGCATCCTGCGCGTTCGACCTTAGCGGCCTGTCCTCGCAACCGGAAGAATGGGCAGGAATGGCTCGCCTGGCGATCGTCGACGCCCCAATCGACTGCTCGGGAGCAGGACGCGGCGAGGAACATGCTCCCGCCGCGCTCCGCGCGGCGGGACTGATGGAGCGCCTCCGCGCGCGCGACGCCGGGGAGGTCGACGCGCGCATCCGTGACACGCGACGCGACCCCGATACCGGGGTAGTCGGCGCGGTCGAGGTGCGCCGGGCGTCGAGGGCAATCGCCTCCCGTGTGCGCGAGGTGTTGGACGCCGGCGAGAGTCCGCTGGTCCTGGGCGGCGACTGCACGCTCCTGCTCGGCGTCTTTCAGGCACTGCCCCGCGGCAGCGGCCTCTGGTTCGTCGACGGGCACGCGGATTTCTTTGACGGGGAGAGCTCGCCAACCGGCGAGGCGGCCGACATGGACCTCGCGATCCTCACGGGTCACGGCCCGCCCGGGCTGCTCGAGCGAGACGGACCGCTGCTCGAGCCAGTCGCTGTCGTGCTTCTCGGGCACCGCCCCGCCGAACTTCACCCCGACGTCGCCCGCGAGAATGCCCGCCTCGACCCGGCCATTCACGCCGTCACCGCGCCCGATGTGCGCGAGCGCGGCGCCGCCCGGGTGGGGGCCGACGCCGCCGCCCGGCTCGCGGAGCGCCCAGCGTGGCTGCATCTCGACCTCGATGTTCTCGACGAAGGGGTACTGCCGGCCGTCAGCTACCCGCAATCGCTCGGACTCGACTGGGACGAGCTCGTCGCGCTCGTCCGACCGCTCGTCGCCGCACCCAACCTCCTAGGAGTCTCCGTCGCGGACTTCAATCCGGACCGCGACGCCGATGGCGCCCATGCCGCCCTCGTTGTCGACGCGCTCGAATCGCTCTGGGGGAACTAGTCGAGCGCGCTTGGCGTGGGTCGCCGTGGTCACGAGATGTGCGCGAGCACGTTGATGACTGTGCCGCCAGGGTCCTCGACGAAGAACCGGCGAACGCCCCATGGCTCGTCGGTGACCGGATAGACGATGCGCAGCCCGCGTCGCACCGCCTCGGCGTGCGCGGAGTCAACCGCCGCCGCCTCACCGACATCGACGCCAAATCGAGGCTGCGGGTCCTCCATTCCGAGTGGCGGAACGATGACCTGAGCCGTAGGGTTGGAGGGTGACCTGAGTCCGAGGACGGGTTCCTCCATCGCAACCTCGAGGCCGAGTACCTCGACATAGAACTCGCGCGATGCAGCGAGATCGCCTCCGTCGGCGTAGGGATGGATCCTTTTTATCTCCACTGCGGTCCACTGCCAAGTCGGCTACGGACAACTCGATCGCGTGTCGCCGGCGTCCGTCGTGCAGGTATCGGCGCCGGCACCGCCCAGGGCGCTGTCGAGGGCGTCGCTGTCGGAGGTGTTGATGTCGTCGGAGCCGTCGCCGCCGTCGATCGAGCTGGCGATCCCGGCGAAGTGGCCATCGAGCACGTCGTTGCCGGGGCTTCCGACCACGTTCTCGATGTCCGCCGCCAGGGTGTCGGTGCCCACGTTGCTGCCGCCAAGGCCGGACGCGACGCCGGCGGCGAGGTGAACCGACACCCCGCCCCCGGTGATGTTTACGTAGCGCAGGGTGTCGGATTGACGCCCGCCGGAGACGTTGTCGTCGCCAGATCCCGGCCCCAGCCGGTCACCGTCGTGACCGCCCGTGAGCATGTCGTTGCCGGCCTCCCCGGTCACGATGTCGTCGCCCGCGCCGCCGTTGATCGTGTCGTTGCCCTGTCTCCCGTTCAGCTCGTTGCCCTGCCCGTCGCCGGTCAGGGTGTCGTTGTACTGGGAGCCGTCCACCCGCTCAATCGTCGACAGGTTGGCGAGCCCGAACCTGACGATCGTGTCGGTGCCGAGGCTGCCGGCCGTGGCGATGCCGGTGGCGAGGTTCACCTGGACGCCGGCGGAAGCGTTGGCCGAGTAGGTCGCCCGGTCCCGGCCCGGACCGCCGTCGAGCACGTCATCGCCCCCGCCGCCGGTCAGGACGTCGTTCCCGTCGCCCCCGAGCAGATGGTCGTTGCTGCTCTGTCCGCTGATCACATCGTTTCCCCCGAGCCCGCAGATGGTGTCGCGCTTGCCGGTGCCGACCAGGGTGTCGTCCCCCGAGGTGCCGGTGATCGTGCACGTGCCCCGGGGCTCACCGCCAAACGAGAGCTTGGTCACGAATCCGTCGGGGTGGCCGAGCGTGTCGCCCTTGACGGGCTGGAATGCGCCGGGCGTAGTCGGGAAGCCACCACTCTCGGTTTCGCCGGTGATATACGCCGACCCCGCCGAGTCGAGGGCGATGCCGTACCCCCTGTCAAAGCTATTGCCGCCGAGGTAGGTCGAGTAGTCGAGGGCGCTCCCGGTCGGGTTGACCTTGGTGAGGAACGCGTCGCCGTCGTCGGCGTAGGTGGGCTGGAGCGCGTTCGCGGTGGTCGGGAAGTCCGCGCCAGCGAAGCCGGTAACGTAGGCGGCGCCAGCGGAGTCGACCGCGATCCCGTGGCCCGTCCCATTTCCGCCGCCGAGATAGCTCGAGTAGGAAAGCGCGCTCCCGGTCGGGTTGAGCTTGCTGACGAACGAGAAGCCAGGGCTGGTCTGAAAGGCGCCTGGCGTTGGCGGGGGGCCGCCGAATCCGATGACATAGGCCGAGCCCGCCGAGTCCACTGCCAGCCCATAGGCCGCATCGGCTGTCGGCCCACCGAGGTAGGTCGAGTAGGAAAGCGCGCTCCCGGTCGGGTTGAGCTTGGTGACGAACGCATCGGCGCCGCGTAGGTGGGCCTTGAGGGCGCCCGCGGTGATGGGGAAGTCGCCCGAGCCGGTGTAGCCGGCGACGTAGGCCGAGCCGGCAGAGTCGATCGCGATGCCATGCGGCTCGTCGTAGGAAGCGCCGCCGAGGTAGGTCGAGTAGTCGAGATCGCTCCCGTCCGGTGTGAGCTTGCTGACGAACCCATCGTAAGCGCCGAAGGGGCCGCCGACGAACTCGGGCCGGAAGGCGCCCGGCGTGGTCGGGAAGTCGTCTGAGTTGGTCTGGCCGGTTACGTAGGCCGAGCCCGCCGAGTCGACCTTGATCCCCGCGCCGAGGATCGCGTCCTGTCCCGAGCCGCCCAGGTAGGTCCCGTAGTCGAGGTCGCTCCCGTCCGGGTTGAGCTTGGCGACGAACACGTCGCCGTTGCCGTTGCTGGTGGTCTGGAAGGCGCCCGGCGTGGTGGGTACGCCGCCGAATCCGTAGACGTAGGCAGAGCCCGCCGAGTCGACAGCGACGCCGTGCCCTTCGCCGGCGCCGAGGTACGTCGAGTAGGAAAGCGCGCTCCCATCCGGCGTGAACTTGGTGACGAATGTGTGGTAGCCGCCGTTGCTGGTGGTCTGGAAGGCGCCCGGCGTGGTGGGGAAGTCGACCCAGCTGGTCGTGCCGGTGACGTAGGCCGAGCCCGCCGAGTCGACGGCGATCCCATACGCCGTGTCGGTGCCCAGGCCGCCGAGGAAGGTCGAGTAGTCGAGCGTCGGGTCGATGAACAGGGAATGGGAGTGGTCGTAACTGCCGAGGCGGATGCCGAGCGTTCGTCCCGAAAGCTCGTAGCGCGCCGCCACCCGGCGCCGTTCGCCGCCGATCCGCTGGAAGGCGACTGGGCGATCCTGGAGGAGCCTGCCGCCGTCGAGGCTCAACACGACCCGTCCGCGGCGATCGATCCGCGCTCCGCTTGCGCCCCGAAGGCCGATCGCGATCCGGTCGGGGTCGGCGCCGGGGCGAATCAGGAAGTCGTAGCGAAGCGCGGTCTGGTGGCCGTCAATCAGGGCGTCGATCCCGGGCCACGCCCGGTGATAGGTGACGCACGAGAACTCTTCGACGTCGGTGACCCAGCGCGAGCGATCGCGTCCGATTAGGTAGTTGGCGTCGCCCGGGAGGGGATGGGAGGGGGAGAGCTTGGCCGGGTGGGCGCCGCGTAAGGTGAGCGAGACGTCGGTCGCGGGGTGTCGGTGCCGGGCCCCGCTGGCGAGCGCCAAGTGGACTCCGGTCGAGGTCAGGGCGAGGCCGTAGCCGGCCCCGCGCGCGACGTACCGCGCCCTCGAGGCGGCCTGGCCCCGGTTGTGCTCGAAGGCGAGCGGCAGCCGCTCGTACGAGCGGATGATCCGGGCTCGCTGACCGTCGGACGGGCGGGCCGTGGGCACTGGCGACAGCGGAACCGTGGCGTCGGCGAGGGCCCTGGTGAGGCTGAACGGGGTTCCGCGGGCCGAAGAGCCCGAGGAGGGGGCAGCCTGGGACGTCGTGGCGGCGAGCGCGTGGCCGCTCGCGAGGAACGCGGACGCGAGCGCCACCGCCAGAAACACCGGCGTGCGCCGGCGACGTCGCTGGGGCAGTCCTCCACTGTCCTCCGCCCCCCCGCCAAGATCTCGGTCGTCTAGCACCACTGAGCCGACGGGAATTACATTCGCCGTCATCCCGAACAGCCTAGATCCTGGGGGCCGCGTCGATCAGAGCCGCTAGGTCAGGAAGCACGATGTCAGGGCTCACTTCGGCATCGCCAACCTCGTTGCGGCGGCTGGTTCCCGTCAGGACGAGGATCGTCGTGAGGCCGGCGCGCTTCCCACCGCTGATATCGGCGGCGAGGTTGTCGCCAACGATCGCGACGCGACGGCAGCCGGCGAGCAGCGACCGGGCGATGTCGAAGATGAACGGCTCGGGCTTCCCGACCGTAATCGCTGTCTTGCCACCAGCGACTTCGACTGAAGCGACGACCGCGCCAGTGCCTGGCCAGGGGCCGTCCGGCATCGGGAAGGTCGCGTCGCGTCCTGCGGCGTAGAGGTGCGCGCCGCGGCGCACCGCCTGGGTTGCGATGCGCAGTTCCTCATAGTTGAAGCCGTCATGACCGCCGACGGCGACGATCTCTGCATTTCGCCCAGCGTCACCATGGAGGAGTTCGAGCCCCGCTTTCGCAAGCTCCAGGTTGAGTGAGGGAGAGCCGATCACGAACGCTGTCGTCCCAACTCCCTCGCGTTCGCGGACGAAGCTCGCGAGCGCGCTACCCGAGGTGACGATCTCGCTTTCTTCTGCCCTGACGCCGAGTGCGCTCAAGCGTGCCGCGTACTCTGCGCGAGAGCCACGCGGATCATTGGTCAGAAAGAGCAGCCGGATGCCGCGGGCCCGCAATTTGGCGATCGCGGCGACCGATCCCGGCACGGCTGTTGCGCCAAGCCAGACGACCCCGTCCAGATCGACGATCAGCCCGTCAAAGTCGAGGTCAGGCGCTTGCTCGCGAGCCTTGAGCACGTCGGCCGGGTCTGAATCCATGGCCCGAGGCTAGAGAACAAAACGTGATCTTCGTCCCCGCTTCGTGTTGCGGATGTAGGCGGGCAGAGTCCAGCCGATCGGGGAAGCGGCGAACGAGGAGGATCGAGATGAACCAGACCAGACCCACGTTGCTCAATCGCGTGAGCCCTGCTCAACTGCGGGTTCTGCGCCTCATCCTGCTGACCACCGGACTGTTCATGTTGCTCGCCAGCGCCGCGCAGGCCGCGCCCATCGGGGCACTGAAGCAATATCGGCTGCCGACCGCCAATAGCGCTCCGAGGTACATCGCGACGGGCTCGGACGGAAACCGCTGGTTCACCGAGAGCTCCGAATTTCTGCCCGCCACGATCGGGCGCATCACCCCGAGCGGCGCGGTGACCGAGTTCGGGCCGGCATGCTCGTTCTGCATCCTGAACGACATCGCCCAAGGGCCCGGAAACATCCTGTACTACACGTCGAACGACCCCATCCTCGGGCGCATCACGACCTCCGGCGACTTCCTGGATCCCGTGCCGATGCCGCAATCGGACGCGGTCGCCGGCAACGTCGCCGTGCACGGGAACGAGATCTGGATAACGGACTTCAACGGCGACAACCTGTGGCGCTATGACACGGCTTCGGGGCAGTTCACCCGCTTCCCCGTCCCGGAGCCCTCGGACGTCGCCGTCGACGCTACCGGGACCGTATGGTTCACGGCACCCACCGCTCAGGCGATCGGCAGGCTCAACCCACAGACCGGCGTCGTCACGCTGACGCCCACACAGGGCTTCCCTCGGCAGATTGCCATCGCCGCGGACGGGAAGATTTGGTTCACCGAGCGCTTCACCCCGCAGGCCGTCGGGCGCTTGGACCCGGCGACCAACGCCGTGACCGAATTCCCGGTAACGCCCGGGGTCGGCCCCGAGGGCATCGCGGCGTCGCCCGCCGGTCCGGTGTGGTTCACCCAGACGACCAAGGGCAACATCGCCCGCATCACCGATGACGGCGTGATCACCGAGGCCAAGGCGGTCAAGGGCAGCGAGCCCTTCGGGATCACCGTCGACTCCGAAGGGGACCCCTGGTACACGATGATGTCAGCAAACAAGATCGCGGAGTTCCAGCTGCGCTAACGGACTGCGATACAAGTGCGCGCGGCGGCGTGGATCGATCGGTGTCAGGATGCGCCCCGCCGTGAGAGCGCTGGTTCGCCGCATCCTTCCCTTCCCCCTGCGGCGGGCCGTCTGGCGGGCCCGCCGCAACATCCCCAGGATCGCCCAGCCGCTGTCGCTCGCGCTTCCCCGGGCCCAGGCCCCGGAGCGGCCCATCTTCGTGATCGGCTGCCCGCGAGCCGGGACGAGCGCGCTGCTTCAGCTGCTGCTCCGCAGCCCCGAGCTGCGCTCGATCCACAGCGAGGGACACATCCTCTGGGACCCCTACCACCATCCCAGGGACCGGGGCTGGGATTCCGACGCCCTCGGCGCCGGGGACGTCAGCGAGCGGGAGCGGGCCTACATCTACCTAGCGGTCCGCATATTCGTCCGCGATCGGCGCTTCGTCGACAAGACGGCGGAGAACTGCCTGCGGATCCCCTACCTGATGGAGCTCTTCCCCGACGCCACCATCGTCTTTCTGTCGCGCCCTGCCGCGGGCAATGTCAACTCCCTGATCGAGGCCTGGAAGGCGCGGCCACGGTTCGTCAAGTACCGCCTTCCCGAGCCGCTCGAGGGCCTCGGCGAGATGAGCGGTAACCGCTGGAGCTTCGCGCTGATCCCGGGATGGCGCCAGCTCCGCTCCGCGCCGCTCGAGGAGATCTGCGCACGTCAGTACATCGCCTGCAATGAGGCCGTCCTGGACGCCCGGAAGGGCGTCGATCCCTCGCGCTGGCTCGAGGTCGCCTACGAGGACCTGGTGGCCTCACCCCTGGAGACGGCGGAGAGGCTCTGCGGCGGCCTGGGCCTCGCCTTCGACCCCGCGATCGAGGAGTACGCGGCCGCCCTCGACCGTAGGCCTTCGTCCACGACCCTGAGCGCGCCGCGGCCTGACAAGTGGAAGCAGCAGAACCGCGAGCCGATCGAGCGCATCCTCCCGCTCACAGCGCCGATCGAGAGGCGCCTGGGCTACGAGCCGTCGTGAAGCTCCGCCGCCAGCGCTCGGTACTGGTCCGCCGAGGTCGCGAGGAAGGCCTCGGCCCAGCCACGGCCGCCCAGGCTCTGCATCGTGCGCCACCGCCCGAGGCCCTCACCGGCGCTGAGGTCGAGCGCCAGCGACGCCGTCCGGTGGGCGGCCAGCGCCTCGCGCTTGCGCTCGATCACGCGGGTGATCTCGACGATGCGGTTCGGGACCAGCGCGGTCCAGACCTCATACCCCCAGACCTCCGGCCGGGCATCTGCACCAGCGTTAGCGAGCGCGCTGCCGAGGGCCTCCGCGACCGCCCGGTGGTCGGGGGTGCCGTCGAGCAGCCACGGCGCGAACACCGCCTCCGGCTCGAGCTCGGCGATCGCCGCCCGCAGCGCAGCGGTGAGCTCGACCACCTGTTCGGGGAGGCCGCCGTCGGCAAGACCCAGGAAACGAGGCGTGGCCCCGGCTACCGCGGCCGCCCGTTCGGCCTCGACGCGACGGCGGCGAGCCGTCTCATCGGGTGAGACCCGCGAGCCCTTGGTCGCCTCGCCGTCGGTGGCCGTCATGACCGTCACCGAGGCGCCGCTGTCGGCCAGCAGAGCCATCGTCCCTCCGCATCCGAGGGTCTCGTCGTCGGGGTGCGGGGCCACGACCAGCGCTCGGCGGAACGGCGGGAGCCCGGTGACTGGCTTCGATCCTCGCAGCGAATGCAGAGTCCGGGCCAGACGCCGGAGGTCTGCGGGGATCACGGTCCTGGCGCGAGGAAGCGCCCTCCTCAGTGGCGCGGGGACCTGCATCGGTGGCCCGAGTCTATTCTCGGTGCAAGCTAGGACGCACGGATAGTCGAGCGAGTGCGCCTAGCTGCCTGACTCACTTGTCCAGCAAGCGTGCGATCCGTTCGGCGATCATGATGGTTGCCAGATTCGTCGGCGCGGAGATGTTGGAGGGCATGATCGACGCGTCTGCCACCCACAATCCCTCCAGGCCGTGGACCCGGCCGAGAGCGTCGACCACGGCGCCCGCACTTGGGTCAGCCCCCATCCGACACGTGCCGATCGGATGGTGAAACGTAGTCACGGTTGCGCGGGCGAACCTCTCGAGCGCGAGGACGTCGTCCTCGGCGATGCCCGGACCCGGCGAAAGCTCGCCGCCGGCCGTCAACGCCGCGAGCGGCGGCTCAGCGCCGAGCCGTCGCGCCATCCGGATCGCCTCGACGAGGCGGGCGACGTCCGACGCCTCCCGAAGATGAGCGAGCTCGATGCGGGCCAGGGTAGATGGGTCCCGGGAGCGCAGGCGCACCCGGCCGAGCGACTGGGGCTGGAGAACGGCGACGAGAAGCATGATCCCCGCACCGGTCGGGCTCGCGTCAAGCTCGACGGCCGAGGTGGAGCCGAGGAAGAGATCCGGAGCACCGGCGTGGTCGGCTTGGCTGCTGTGCCAGGTCACCGCGACCTGGAAGCGTGGGCCCGGCGGATCGAGTCGTGATGCCGGGAAATCGACCGAAAGAAGCGGGTGGTCCGCAAGCCCCTCGCCCACTCCCGCCAAGTCAGCGGCGACATCGATGCCCAGGGGTGCGAGTGTCGCGGGTGACCCGATGCCCGAGCGCATCAGGATCGCGGGACTCCCGTAGGCACCGGCGGCGAGGACGACCGTACCCGCGTGGACCGTCTCCGGGGGCTGCGCCAGTCGCACGCCGGTCGCCCTTCCATTGCGCAAGACGACCCGGTCGACTAGCACGTCCGGCCGGATTGTGAGGTTCGGACGGCCACGGGCCTGGGCCAGGTAGGTGAGCGCGGTGCTCATACGGACGCCACCGAGCGCGCTCATCGGAGCTGGACCAGCGCCTACGGCCCAAGGGCGATTGTGATCGGCGATGCTGGGGTGCCCGTTCGCACGGGCGGCCTGGAGCGTGGCGGCGTGCGGCGGGCCGAGCTCTTCCCGCGCGTAGCGCCGGATCGGAACCGGGCCACTCCGACCGTGCCAGTCCTCCCCGGGATAGTCGAGATCACGCTCCGCCGCCTTGAATCCCGGCAGCACGTCGGCGAAGGACCAGCCGACGTTGCCGAGCCCCGCCCAGGCGTCGAAGTCTGCCGGCGAGCCTCGCATGGCGAAGGCAGCGTTCGTGGCCGAGCAACCGCCAACCACACGGGCGCGAGGCAGCTCCACCGTTCGCCCGAGCGCATCCGGCTCGCTCGCGAAGCCCCAATCGTGGCTGCGGGTTGGCATCCACGCGTTCGTGAGGTCGGCAGGCAGGCCGTCGGCCGACGGGTAGTCCGGACCCGCCTCTAGCAGAAGCACGCTGCGCTCTTCCGACTCGCTGAGGCGCGCAGCGAGCACGCACCCGGCGGCACCTGCCCCCACTATCGCGAGGTCGTAACCATCGGCGCGCGCCATCGCGTTCGACGATGTTACGTAAGGACCGACACCAGGCGATCGCGGCGTTGGTCGACAGCTTTCCGCGCTTAACGCTTCCGTTTTCGCGCGAGGCGGGAGCGTGATGGGCGGCCGAAAACGGCGAGGATCGCCAAGCCCAGGACGAGCGCGACCCCCTGTGCCACGAGGAGGATGCGCGTCACGTCCAGTGTCGGTCGCCAGGCCACCCGGCCCTCACGAACCTCGAATGCGCCCGAGGGCCAGCCAACCAAGGCGAAGCCCATGCCGGCACCGGTTGTGGGTTCGCCACCGCCAGCATCGCCTCCCCCGGACCCCTTGTTGCCACCACCGCCGCCTCCCCCGCCGATCACGGTGGCAGCGGGGATCACGGTGACCCCGTCGCGCTCGAGTGGCTCGCCGAAGACCTGGCGCGCGCTGAGCGCCTCACGTACGGATCTGAATGCCTCTTGCGGTTCCACCGGAGACAGGTTCGCGCGCGTGGGCCCAGATCCTGCGTCTCGGACCGCGCACCCCTCCGGACCAACGTCGGCGCGGTTGCGTGCTCACGCTCCCCGAGGTGAGCACGGTCAAGGTGGCAGTTTCGCCAGGCGCCCCTGCGCCTCCCGCCCCTGTAATTCTCGCTTGTTGTCCCGAGCCGCTAGCAAGCGGGGACGCCTCGGGCTAAACGCGCAGCGCGTGCGGCCCGGGACCGCCTAGTGGCAGAGCCCGCTGGGCTGCGACGTATCGCAGTGGTTGCGCCGGAACCGGTTGCCCCTGCCCTTGCCGTCCCAGCGGAGGTCGGCGGGGCTGTTCTCGTACGTGTCGTTGCGCTTGATGACGTTATGCGCCGTGACCGTCCCGCCAAAGGACTCGCTCGAGAAGAGCACGATCCCGCCCGCGAATGGCGTCGAGTTGGTCGGGCGCTTTTGGCCGGCGAGACCTAGCCCGTCGAGCCCTCGGGGCGTCCCAGAGCCTCGGCGATCTGCTCAATGGCGGAGCGCTCGGCTTCGCTGACCGCTTCGCCTCCCGCTCGGTGAGCCGCCGCGACCCGCTCGGCGAGTCCGAGGACGAAGCGGCGGTAATCCTCGACCTCCTCGGACGTCGCCTTCTCCTGAAGCAGGCCAACGGCGTCTCGAAGCTCTCCCAGGGCGTGCTCCTTGAGCTCGTCGGGCGAGCCGTGGCGGGTGCGATCCATCTTCGGCTTGGTCGAGACCAGCTCGTCCAGGAGCTGGCTCTCGCCGTGCTGCTGGCGCGCCTCCGCGTAGGCCTTTGCCATCGAGAAGGTCTCCCGGAACGTGCCGCCGCGCTGGGCGGTGATTACGACCCGACCCGCGCCCGTCGGTCCCTCGAGGACGAGCTCCCATTCCTCCGGCGTGAAATCAGCCTTTCCCGTCATCGTCGCTCCTTCGTCGGTTTCTCCACTTCGGTGCGCGACCCTAGACCAACCGGTCGCGGACCCGATATCACCCCAGGCCTCTCCCTGACCGCAGCTCAGATCTGCTTGCGCTCCAGCGGTCTCGTGGCTGGGCCCTCGAGCACGGCGCCGTCGACGTCGAAGCGCGAGCCGTGGCATGGGCAATCCCAGCTGCGCTCCGCGCCGTTGAAGCGCAGCAGGCAGCCGAGATGGGTACACCGCAGCGAGAGTGCATGAAGGGTCCCATCATCGTCCCGGAACACGCCCGTCTTTCCGAAGCCGTCCCGTATCACCCGGGCATCCCCGGCCGGAACCTCCGCGGCTCGGCCTCTGAGGGCGGGAGTGACCCGGTCACCGAGGAAGTCCGCCGCCACCCTTGCGTTCATCTCGACGAGCTTCGGGAGGCCCCGCGCCCCGATCCGGCCTGGATTGAAGCGCTTCGCCCAGCGGTTGTCGCGGCCGGCGATCAGGTCGGTGATGATGCTCGCCCCGAAGGTCGCGGAGCTCAAGCCCCACTTGTGAAAGCCGGAGGCGACGAAGAGGCGCGAGGAGCCGGGATGGTAGCGGCCGATCACCGGCAGCAGATCCCAGCTGACCGGATCCTGCGCTGACCAGCGGTGGGTGATCTCAGTGGCGCTCCAGTGTTTCCGCGCGAACTCCTCGAGTTGGCGGTAGCGCTCCGGCTTCGCCTTGCGGGCGCCCGTTACGTGACCCTCCCCACCGACAACGAGCGCCTCGCCATGAGATCGGACGGATCGCGTCGTTTCGCCGGCCGAGATCGACATGCCCTGGGGAGGCGGTCCTGGGATTCGCGCCGCGATGCAGTAGGAGCGGGTCGGCTCAAGGCGCGCGAAGAAGAAGCCGCGATCCAGCAGCGGGTAGTGCGTGGCCACGACGACCTGCTGGGCCCTCACGGTACCGCGGTCGGTGCGAATGCGACACGGATCGCCGGAGTCGACCTCCACCGCGGCCGAGTCCTCGAAGACGTCTGACCCATCGCCATGCACGGCGCGCGCCAGGCCCTGGACATAGCGGACGGGGTGCAACTGGATCTGGTCATCTAGGCGAACGGCGCCATGCGTCGCATATGGCAGATCGACGTCCTCGACGAGTTTCACCGGCAGGCCGGCGGCGCTTGCGGCATCGTGCTCGCTCTCCACGGTTGAACGCTGGCCCTCCTCGGCCGCATAGGTGAATGCGGGCCGACGCTCGAGGTCACACGCGATGCCCTCCTCGGCGGTCAGAGCGGCGACGAGCTCAACGCCGGCCAGGCTGGCCTCGGCATAGGTCGCCGCTCCGTCACTGCCGTGGCGACGACGCAACTGCCGGTACACCGTCTGCTGCAGCGCTGTGACCTTCGCGGTGGTGCACCCGGTCACCCCCGAGCCGATCCGCCGCCCCTCTAGGACGACGACCCGGGCCCCGTCCCGCTTCAGCAGGAGTGCCGTCGTGAGGCCTGTGATGCCACCCCCCAGCACGGCGACATCGGTCTCCACGTCGCCCTCGAGCGGACCATAGTCAGTCGGCGCGGCGGTGGCGAGCCATAGCGATTGATCAGCCGAAATTGTCACCCTTGTGCCCCCGTATACCCGGGATGCGCGCGAGCCAGGGGGAATTTGCAGGGCGCGATCCTGCAGGTCGACGTCAAGCGCCGAGTGGTCGCTGAGTACCTCCTCACGCCATGCGTGGTGGTAAATCGCCGAAACGGGTGAAGCTCCTCCGATGCGAAGAGGTGATCGAGACGCCAACCGCCGTCGTGACCGGCGATGCGCCGCCAGGTCCAGCTCGGCTCGCGGTGCGCGTAGCCGTGCAGCGATCGGAACGCATCGCGGTAGCCGAGCTCTCGCAGCCGCGCGACGACGCCGAGCTCGGCCTCGTCCCGCTCGGATCCACGTTCGGGTCGCAGCCGGGCTCGGGAGTCGCGCGCGAACGAGATCACCTCGCTGTCGGGAAGCTCGCGGTGCGGGGTGTCGAGGACACCGCAGAGCACCCGCGGAACCGCCGCCGAACGTTTGTTTGGATGTCCTCTCCGGCGGGTACCCACAAGAGGCGAGGCAGCATTGCTTCGCAAACGCGAAGCAACCTGCACACCCGGTCTGGGAGCGAAGGGGCGAGCGTGACCCCGGTCACCTTGCACGGCCCAGGCGGGACACCCGAAAAGACAGGAGACAAGAACCCATGGAAACTTCAACCAGGCCCGGTGCTGTGCGCACCGATCCAATCCGTGGCGAAGGCCGCCTTCGCCGGCTGGCGACGGAGACCAAGCAGGCCTTCAAGACCACGGAGTTCTGGGCGATGGTCGGCGTCGTTGTCGCGATTCTCGTCAGCGCCGCCGTGATCGACGCCGGGGATAGCGGTGGGAACGATCCGTTCAGCGCCCGCCAGGCATGGCTCTACGTCGCCATCGTCGCAGGAGCCTATTTCATCAGTCGCGGTCTGGCCAAGTCCGGATCGAGCGATCCGTACACCGAGAGCCGGGACG
Organism: Actinomycetota bacterium; assembly: GCA_046728915.1. Classification (GTDB taxonomy): domain Bacteria; phylum Actinomycetota; class Thermoleophilia; order Solirubrobacterales; family 70-9; genus AC-56. The sequence continues at coordinate 21,673 of JBKPFQ010000127.1, forward strand.
GCGGCGATCGGAACGGTCACTAGGGCTGCGGGGCACTGAGCGGGGCTGTCCAACTCGGCGCGCTGCTCGGTGGATCGGTCCGGTCGGGGTCTAACGGGCCCCGGCCGGGCTTAGCCCCTAGAAACCAACTGCAGGCGGTGAGTGATGTTCGTGATCTGGAAGGGATCTGGTGAACGCACGCAGGTGCGCTTCATGCCCGGTTGCCTCATCTGGTCGATCGTGCTGTCGATCGCGGTCACCATCCTCGTGAACCTGCTGATCAGGCTGTTGTGAGGCGGTTTTCCGACGTACGTCGGGAGTCCTGCAGGCAATTCCCTGCCGGTGCCTATCGGAACTACTGAAGCCAGACCAGTGGTCAGGGCCGATGTCATGAGCGCCGGCGCCCACCAGACTCGTAGTAACAGATAACGAAGGTGAATAACAAAGGAGGGCCACATGGCTCCACAAACGAAAACCCAACGCCAAGCCGCCGCCAAGAAGGCTGCGGCAACACGGAAGCGGAACGCAGCCGAGCAGAGCACGGGTCGCACGAAAGGTTCTGCTCGCCGAACGGTCCGCTCCGCTGAGAGCACGGGGCGCGCGGCCCGAACCACCGCCAGGCAGGCGGGCCGGGCGGCGACCCAGCGAGGCGCAGCCGAGGCCACCCGCCTAAAGGGCGCGGCGCGACGGGCCCAGCGTGTTCTCTACGTCCCAGTAGGGGCGATTCTCGAAGCTCGCGACGGCCTCGCTCAAACAGCCCGGACCTACACCGATCCGCGACGTGCCCAGCGCCAGTTCGATCGCTTCGAGCGGCGCGGCGAGAGTGCCCTGCGACGCAATCGACGCCTCGTCGAGCAGCGGGTCACACGGGGTCGACGCGAAGTGGAGCACCGGGTCGAGGACGTCCAGACGGGCGCCGAGGATCTCGTCGAGCGGGTTCGCTCACTCGTCTGATCACGACGCAGCGTTGCTCGAGGGGCTCGGAATCCCGGTCTCTCGAGCGGGGCTCGGCGGGTCTGATCATCGCTTAGAACGAAGTCGGCCCGAGCGCGCCTCTTGGGAGTCGCGGGGGCGGATTTGAACCCGCGACCCCGGAGTCACGATCGCCTTGGGCGCCTCGCGGTGACATACGGCTCGTGAAGCGCGCCTGGCGAGATTCGGAAGCCTTGAGGAGGTGCGGCATGGATTTCGAGATTGGTGATCGCGTCGCCGAGTCAGAGTCGACCGAGCGCGGACCCCGAGAGGGAGCATCCTCGAGAGAACCGTCGAACGCTCGTCGACCCGCTATCGGAGGTCACGACCAGCGAGTGCTGCGTCGAGCGCGGCCATCAGCACATCTGCCTCATCCGGCCCGAAGGTGAGCGGTGGCCGGATTTCCAGGACGTCGTTCCGGGGACCCGTCCGGCCGATCAGTACACCGGCGTCGCCATCGCGTTCATTACGGCGTTGGTCCGGTTCCGGATCTTCAAACTCGACCCCGAGCAGGAGCCCGCGTCCGCGGACGTCGACGATCGAGGGATGATCACCGCTCAGGGCTTCAAGGCGCTCGCGCAGCAACTCCCCGACGCGTTTTGTGTGCGGGATGACCCGCTCGTCGTCGATCACGTCGAGCACCGCGAGAGCGGCCTGCGCCGCCACCGGATTGCCCCCGAACGTGCTGAAGATGCGCCCCGCGAAGGCGAACTCCTCGAGAATCTCGCGCCGGGTCACCAATGCGGCGACGGGATAGCCGTTGCCCATCGGCTTGCCGACCGTGACGAAGTCGGGCGCGATACCGAGGTGGGCGCTAGCCGTCGAGCGTAGCCAGCGTCATCGCCAGTGCTATCTCGGCCCGCGGCTGGACGGAGTCGACGAGCACGTGCTCCCCTCGGTTGTGCGCTGCGCCGCCCCGCGGTCCGAGCCCGTCGACGGTCAGCGCGATGACGGGCGCAAAGTGGCTGGCGTCGCTCGCGCCGCCGCGGCCCGAGCCGACGATGCGCCGCCCGGCCGCATCGGCCGCGTGGGCGAGCAACCCGGCAGTCGCCTCGCGCGAGTCCATCGGCGGCCATCGGCGCAAGAGCTCGGTTTGAAGTCGCGCACGGCCGACCTCGTTGGGCACGGCGCCCGCAACCGCATCGATCGCCTCGAAAGAATCCGCCCGCACGTCGCAGAGCAACTCACCCGAATCCGGGACCACGTTGAACGCATCGCCACTGCGAATCACGGTCGGGACCGCGGTGAGGCGGTCTGGGCCCGCGGGGTTGTGTCGCGCCGCAACCGCGGAGGCGGCTGCGCTGAGCGCGAGGAGCGCGTTTGCGCCCTCGTCTGGAGCCGAGCCGGAGTGCGCCGCACGTCCGGTGGCGTTGACCCGGATCGTGCCGGCGCCCTTTCGCTTCACCACCACCGCCTCGTCATCGTCGGCGAGCTGCCCGGCCTCGAAGCACAGGCAAGCGTCCCAGCCCGCAAAGCGAGTGACGTGCACAAACGGCGCGGTCCGCCACTCTTCGTCGCCCACGAGCAGGAGCGCGACCTCTGCGAAGTGAGTGCGCCGGTTGATCAGCGCGCGCAGCACCGCGAGTGCGAGCACGTCGCCACCCTTCATGTCCACCGAGCCGGAGCCGATCAATCGGTTGCCGATCCGTTCGAGCGGCCGGTGACTGCCGTGCGCGTGCACGGTGTCGAGGTGACCCACTAGCAGGAGGTGAGCGCGACCGGTGCCGTGAAGCCGCAAGAGCAGATCCGGAGCATGGTCCGGCGACGAACAAGCCGGGCGATCGACCGACGCCTCCTCAGAAGCAAGCGCGACCGCGACCGCCGCACACTCCTCGAAGCCCACAGCGTCACCGCTGGGCGAGGAGACCGCGACGAGCGCGGCGAGATCGCGCTCGAACCGCGCCGCGATGCGGGCGGCCTCTGCCCTTACCCACTCGTCCATGGCCTTGAGAGGAACCGTATTGAGCAACGGCTCGGCACAGCGGGCTTTTAGCCGAGGGTCCGATTCGCTCTCGCCACGACGCATGGATCATCGAGCGGGTGCGGCTCCGGACAGGGCTTCTCCCTTTCGCGCAAAGCAAGTGGTAAAGGCGTGCGAGCGGTCATCTGACGTCTTCGCGTGAGGCGTTCTCAGTAGCTGGCAGGCCGTCTAGCCCTAGTCGAGCGGTCTCGCGCACGAGGTAGGTGAGCAGCCCGGCCATCCCGTCTTGGCGATGGACGCTTCTCTGCAGGTCAGCGCCGGGGCCCTCTTCGAGGATCATCTCCACGTAGCCGAGCTCCTCTTCGCAGTCGAGATCACCGGCGACGGTTGCAGCCTCCGCTAGGCACTCGCGGCCGAGATCTCGCGCCGGCACGAGGTCCCCGTGCCGGTTCAAGAGATCGGCCTCGAGGCCATGCCGCGTCGCCTGAAAGCTCGACTCGGCAAGTGCCTCGCGGGCCGGGATATTGCTTTGGTCGCGTTCGGCTTCCAGCCAGGTCAGGCAATGAACGAGCGCCGACAGCCCAGCGGTCCGACGCAGGTCGAACTGCGTGTCGGCGGCGCGGACCTCGATCGTCCCCAGCCCGGGGTGGATGCGAGCGTCCCACCAGATGTGGGTGTAGTCCGCAAGACCGCCCGCGGTGCAAACCTGGTGCGTGACCCGACAGAAGTGCTCGAAGTCATCGAACTCCGGAGCCATCGCGGCTCGAGGGTAGCTTCGGAAGATCACGGTCCGCGAAGTGGCCAGTCCGGAGTCCTCGCCGAACCAAAAAGGTGAGTTGGCGGCCAGCGCATTGACCAGCGGGACATGCACGCGGATGCCGTTGTAGGCGCGGACAGCAGTCTCCGCATCTGGCATGCCGACGTGAATGTGTTGGCCACAAATGGGTGTCCGCAGGACTCCCTGGAGCGAGTCTTCGATCAGTGCATAACGCGGTGTCTGGTGCACGTCCCCTTCACCAGGCGAAGCGTCGGGGTGAACCCCAACGCCCATGATCCGATTGCCCGAATCGACCAGCTCGCGACGGATCTCCCGCAGTGCCGCGATCGCCTGTCGAACGTTGCCCGAGATGTCGGATCTCGACTCGACCATCGCCTTGAAGAGCTCCCGATCGACGGCGCCCTGCGCGGGATTCGCCTCCCGAACGATTCGGGCGCTGCGATCAGCCAGCTGGTTGTCGGGCCCGACCAGCAGCAATTCCTCTTCCACTCCGAGTGAGAACGGCGGGTCGATGCCGAAGCGGCTCTCCCAGAGGTCCGTCGACGTCGGCCTGAAGCTCACGGTGTCCTTCCCTTGCCCTTCGGATCAAGACGTACCCGCGAGGACTACCAGTCAACCGCAGCGCCTCCTCGGTCCGCGGGAATCAGAACACGAATGGTGGACTGGAGCTGGGTTCCTCGAGTTCCACCTCACTGGTCTCGTCCCATTCGCAGGTGGGGATCAGGCACATCAGCGGAAGTGGAGGCGGCGCGAAGCCGATCACCTCCTGGGCGATCGAGTTCGAGTGGGATGCAGCATGGGGGGCCACCTGGTAGCGGATCCATGCCACCGAGTCGCGCGGGATCACGAGCAGCCTGGGAGGCTGGCGTATCCCTCTCTCCCGCTTGGCCTTCTTCTCCGCGGGGCTCTGGTAGCTGAGCAGGATGTCGTCGCTGGTGGTCTCGACCACCCGAGCCTTGATCACCCCGTCCCGGTCCTCCTCGATCCGCGCCGCAGCCTCGGGAGTGAGGGTCACATCCGCACCTGCGAACGGGGTCGGAAACTCGAGCTGGCGAAGCACCGTCACCGCTCCCGCGAGGACAAGGGCCACGAGGAAGCTGACGAGACGGCCGCGCCGACGTCCCCACCCGACGAACAAGATCGCACCGAGAAGCAGGAGGGCGACGTAGGCCAGCCCGTTGGCGCTCAATGGTGCGATCAGGACGATGGCGACCACCACGAACAGGGCCGGGATCCACTTCCGTTTGTCGTGACCCCTGAGCCTTGCCGACCAATGCCGCCACGTCTCCTCCGGTTCACGGTCGGGAAGCAGCCAGATCGCGAGCGCGGCGATCAGACCGCCGAGCACGAGCGTCCACAGCAACTGGGCGAGGCCGATGAGGGCAAGCCGCTCGCGAGGGATCTCCGGAATCACAACCTCGGGCGGTAGCTGGATCCGGCGCAGCCGCGCGAGGACCGTAAGACCCCCGACCACGTACACGAAAATGGCGAGGCCCGCGAGCGATCCCAGGGCCTTGCCGACGGTGTCGAAGAGGCTGCTCGGCCTGAGCTCACCGTCGCTCACGGGTTGACTCTAGACCGTGCCCCAGATACGACAGGCATATGTGTCCGAGGCCACGGGAGCCATCTCCTTGGATTCTCGATAACTCCGAGTACTCGGGTCCCGGTTCAGTCGCCCTCACCCGCGGGGATCGGTGTTGATTCATGCGTCGCCGTGAAATCCGATACGGGGCGGGATTTGAAACCCGCGACCTCCGGGTTATGAGATCGCCCGAGGCCGTTCTGCCCGAAGCCATACGGCTGTTTCGAGCAGCCTCGGGGGCTCTGAGGTGAGCTGGGACTTTTGCCGTGCCCCGGGCGCTGCCGGCTTTGCCTCACTCAGGTAGGCCGACGCGACGTCGCCGAGCGGAGGCGCAGTCGCCCGCCATTCGCAGCGCCCGCTTCCGCGCGGTCGATCGAGTCGCCCATGAGCCAGAACATGGGCGGCCACAGCCCGACGAACAAGGCTCGGCGCTCCGCGTTGCCGCGCTCCTCCTGATCGACGGTCTTGGCCCGGATCCATAGAGCGATGCACAGCCCGATCGATCCGATCGAGAACGAGTGCAGGTGCCAGCCTCGGAGGCCGACCCTGTGCAGCGAGTTGGTCAGCACACTGGAAGGTTGCCCGCTTGGCCACCGGTCCATGCGCGGCCGGTAGACAACGGGCCTGACGGGGTAGCTATTCGTCGTGCCGCGTCGCATACCGCTGAACCGCCGCCTCGGGACAACCGCGCGTTGGCCCGTCGGGGTGGCGTTGACGTCCTGGCGGTATATGTGGCGAACGACCCCGATGCACCGCGACGAGGCGGAGGGCTCGTCCGCCGCGGACGCGCCGCCGTCGATTCCCGCCGCCGTCGACCGCTCCGAGATCCAGCTGCCTGAGCACGGCGTGGGGCCCCTCTTCCACCGCCACTATCGAACGAGGATCCGGGACAGCCGCCTTACGGCCGCGGAGCTGATCCGCGAGGTCAGCGGGGATCCCAATAGGGTCGCCCCTTCCGAGTTCGCCTCCTTTCACAAGGTGCGTGGCGAAACGGGCCGGATGGCGATCGGCGACGAGTACGTCGTCCGCATGCCGGGGCCATGGGACGGCCCCGTGCGCGTCGTTGGGCATACCTCGGATTCGTTTCGGCTGGCGACGCTGGAGGGCCACCTCGAAGCGGGCCAGATCGAGTTCCGGGCGAGGGAGGTGGACGAGCGCGTCGTGTTCGAGATCGAGAGCTGGGCACGTAGCGGCGATCGTCTCTCAGACCTTCTCTACGACCGACTGCGCATGAGCAAGGAGGTCCAGTTGCACATGTGGACGTCGACCCTGGAGCGGATCGTGGGGCTCGCAGGCGGACGGATGACCGGCGGCATCGATATCCACACGCGGAAGATCCGCTTGCCGGAAGCCAGATGAGCGGCAACGCGCTCGGATTGCGGATCCGCCGGGCCTTGGCCTCGCTTACGCTGCGCGACGTCAACTTCGATCCCGCGAGGCTGCCCGAGCTGGCGCGCGGGGATCCCTGGCATGTTGACGACTACTGCACCGACCTCCCGCCGGAGCCGAGCGGCCCGCCGCTCGATGGCGACAGCTTCGAGACCGCGACGCGCCTGATGCGTCACTACGAGTTCGCAGACCCCCGCGTCGTCCGCGCCTTCTACGAGTTCGGAGCCCCGCTCGAGCGGCGAAACATGCTGCTCCAGATCCGGTTCGCGGGGTTCCGGTTCCTGGTCGGCGTGCGCATCGAGGTCGTATTCGACGAGACCCGGAAGGTCGACGGCCGCTCGGTGCGGGTATGGGGGTGGGCATATCGGACCCTCGAGGGTCACCTCGAGCGAGGCCAGATGGACTACCAGGTGTGGAAGTGGCTGGATACGGGTCGTATCGAATTCCGCATCCACGCCGTGTCGGAGATCGCCGACATCCCGAACTCCATCGTGCGCCTTGGCTTTCGCCTCTTCGGCCGCCGCGAGCAGGTGAAGTTCGCCCGCGAGTGCGGTTCCCGGATGGTGCGGCTGACGCAGGCGAGCCTGGCCTCGGGCGGCGACGTCGAGCCGCGGCCGCGGGTGGTCGACGGGGTGGTCGTCTCGCCGACTGACCGCTGATCGGGAACGATGCCAGCCGTGGACCGACGCGGCAGCTGTCGAGCGCTACAGCTTCAAGCGCCCAAGCTTTTCGGCCGTCGGTCAGCGCCGGCGCTCAGCTGGGCGTGGGACCGCCCGTCATGCGAAGCCACTCGGATCGGAGACGGTCCACTTCGCCGCCCTTCCGGCCGAGCCACTCGGAACGGAGGCGGTCAACTTCCGCGCGCTCCTGCAGGTCGAGATAGTCGATGCCGCGCGCCGCCAGCCAGATATCGAAGCTCCGGGCCAGTTCGAAGGATGCCCACTCCGCGACGTTTGGCGGGGCGGGGATTCGGGCGGCTCGCTCGTCCACTCCGTGCTCCTTCCCGAATCCCATCGGCGTAAGCCGCCATTCACCAATTACTACGAAAGGGTCAGCGCTTCGAGGAACAGGAGGGCGACACTAAGCGGCGCGACCTGCAGACGTGGGGCTGGGGTGCCGCGGCGCAACCCCGCAGCACCCGATGCTCCACACCCAGTCATCCTCTGGGACCGCATTCACTCCGTCGCCGCGCGGAGGTGCGCATCGCAGGCTCAGGGTGAGGAACCCCGCCCGTAGCGGAGGTAGGCAGCGAGGCGAGACTTGAACCTTCCGCCTTCCGTGGCGTACGACGGAATGGAAGAGCAGTCCCAACAAGGGAGGTAATCCGCCATGAGGCGAATGATCCTTGCCGGACTCCTGTCGCTGGCGATCCTTCTCGCAACGGCTGGAACCGCGATGGCAACCCACTGCCACGTCGCAGACAAGCCGCTCGGCGCTGGCACGAATGGTGGGTTCTTGACGGAAGACGGGGTCAACGTCTTCAAGCGGGACCTGCCCGAGCCAGCACATGAGCGGGGGCAGCCAGACCCACGCGTTCTCGAGCTGGAGGAGTAAAGAAGGTCGCCTACGACCCCGAGATCATTCGGCCTCGCGACCACGTGTTCTGGTGCCTTCTAGAGCGCGGCACGACTTCTCGTTAGGAGCCCGTTAGCAAGAGACTCCGCAACGGGCTTGCGGTGCATACCGCTCTGCGGCCCGACCCGATGCGGCCGGAAACACCTCGACGCGCTGGATACGAGGCTGGCTCGCCAGAACCCACGGCAAGCGTCTGAGCGAAGGCGCTTGGCGCTGCCAGGCTGCCGACCCGCACGCCGAGAGTGCGAGTTGATCGAGAACCAGCAGCGCGGCGATTGGGCTCCGAGTCGCCTGTCGCTGGTTGCGGTCGAGCGCCGGCTCTAGCGATTGCTGTGGTGGCGGTTGTCGGTCTTCTGGCTCGCCGGGGTTTGGCGGTCGTCGGCGGTGGTGGTGGCATGCGACCGCGCCGCGCGGTCGTGAAGGTCGTCGTCCGAAGCAGGAGCGGGTCGCTTGTCCGCGTCGAGTTTGTCCGGCCTCCCGCGGGCGGAGGGTGGACCCATACTCAACCGGCGGTCAGCGGGAGCGGAACCACTCGACGGTCCGCTCCACCGCCTCACCGTGGGGTGTCGGCTCGAGCCGACCCAAAGCATCCTCGAACATCGACGAGTCGATGACGAACGGTCGCCGGAACTGGTAGGCGGTCTCGCGCAGCTCCCGGAGCATCGGCGAGAAGATGCCGCCCACGGCGAGCAGCGCCGGGCCCGCGATTTGGGCCTTCGCTGGCGTCGGCCTTCCCGCGGCCTCGAAGACGAGGTTGAAGAACTCCTGAGCGGTGAGCGGCTCGGCGGCCGGCAGGTGCCAGACCTCACCGTCGGCCTCCGGGCGCTCCGCCAGGGTGACGAGCCCACGAGCGATGTCGGGCAGATAGTGGAAAGTGTGAGGCACGTCGAGCTTCCCGGTCCACTGCGGCCGCTTTCCCGCCACGACCCTCCCGAAGACCGTTTCCCCGGCGTTGGAGTTCGCGCCGCCGGGGCCGTAGTAGTCCGAGGCCCTCCCGATCGTGACCCGCACGCGGCCGTCCTGGTGCGCGGCGAGCATCTCGGCGGCGACCTCGACCCGGGTCCGCCCCTTGGGGCCGCTCGCGGTCGGAGGCAGGTCCTCCCGCAGCGGGCCGTCGACCGGGCCGTAGGCGTAGAGGTCGTCGGCGAAGACAAGTTTGGCGCCCGATGACTCAGCGGCGCCAAGGATCGAACGGCTGATCGGGGGCAGGAGCTCCGGCCACCGCGTGTAACCAGGATTGACGCAGTGATAGACGACTCCAGCTCCCTTCGCCACGGCGGCTGCGTCAGCTGAGTCGCCGGCATCGGCGGCCACTCCCTCCGCTCCCTCGGGTGCGTGCTCGCGGCGGCTCACGGCTCGCACGCGCCCTCCCCGGCGCAAGAGCTCGGCAACGACGGCTCCCCCGACCCCGCCAGTTGCGCCAAAGACGACGTCAGCGGAGTCGAGGGCCATGGGCGCCAGACCCTACCTCCCTGGAGACAGTCCGGGTCTTCGCTGGCTGTGTGGAAGAGCGCCTCGAGGAGCTGCGCCTCGGTCTTCGGCCTGATGCCCGGCACCGTCCGCAGTCGCCCGGCGGCCGCCGCCTCGCGAAACTCATCGGCGGTGTGGACGTCGAGCGCCCGGGCGAGCTCGACCGAGCGCTTCGTCCCGAGCCCGAGGTAACGGCCGAGGCCGACGAGGTCGGGCGCGAGCTCGCGCTCGAGCTCCGTCTGCTCGGCGATCTCGCCCGTCTCGACCAGCTCGCGAAGCCGCTGCTCGATCCGGGGACCGATTCCGCGCAGCTCGCGCGCTCGCCCCGACCGCACCAGGTCCGCGACCGGCAGCGCCGCGCCGCGATCGTCTCCGCGGCGCGGCGGTAGGCGCGGGCGCTGTAGGGGTTCGCGT